>JAFBAN010000175.1 GCA_019247775.1 Chitinophagaceae bacterium
TCTTACTGGGAAAGCCTGGAAGCCATCCGTAACTGGAAAGCGAACAGCGAGCACCTGCTGGCGCAGCAAAGCGGAAGGGAGAAATGGTATGCCCGTTACAAAACACGCATCTGCAAAGTGGAGCGCGATTACTCTTTTGACCTGAAAAAATAGCGTCCGCTTACCTTCGCACTAATTGGAATGAGCTAATTTCTATTGTTGCCACCGATATTCTCATCATTCGGGTAGAAGAAGCGTGAACCAGGATATCTGAGGCAGCGCTAATGCGCTATCTTAGTCTGCCTGAAATGCCGCGCTTACGTTACATATTCCTTATTCTTGTATCCCTGTTGTTATTAACGCTGGGCTGTTACCTGCTGATCTTTAACTGGCTGGTACCAAGAACTGCCGGGTACGCCATACCCATGCGCTGGCACAGGATCCCGCTGCGCGAATCAAAGACCATTGTTCAGGGTTATTTCGGTGAGCCTGCTTCAATAACACCTGATTCGGAGACCTGGATAGCAAATACCCGGGCAAAACAATACCAGCTTCATATTTACTACATCAACGACTCTATAGCATCGGCTTACAGCATCTATTACCGGTACAGCAGCCGCCTGGTGACCAGAAATTACCTGCTGGATTCGGCCTCCATCCGGTAAGATTCTTCCCCTGCGTTCTTTGCGCTCCTTCGCGTTCCCTGCGTTACCAAATCCGGGTCTATTAGTAGCGCAAAGTCCGCGAAGGATCGCAAAGAACGCAAAGGCTATATGGAAGTTTTTTCTATCTTTAAGGTGCAACGTTCCCCCAGTAGCGATTGTCAGACCCAAAACCTACTCTATGAAACTTTGCATGATTGCCACCCTGGTAATGTGCTGCATAGCCGTTACAGCCTTATCTCAGCAAAAGATCCGTTACAAGCCTGTTTCCATTGTACTCGCATTCGGCCAGGCCACACAGCATGCCGAAGGAGCGCTGTTCTCGTTCGAAACTGCAGGTCAGATAAAGAATAACAGGATCGGCCTGAGGATCGAAGGCACCACTACCGATATGAAAGCGCTCAATTCAGCCATGCTCACTTATGACCGTTATTTTTTTGACAATGACTGGGTGCGGTTCTCAGTCGGAACCGGCATCGGTGATTTCAGGAGTACGGAGCGTGGCGGGTGCAGCCCGGGACCCGGTTCCGGCGTTACAACTACCCGGCACGATATGAAACATTTTGGCGGAATGTTCAGGATAGGTGTCACCATCTCACATGTTAAACTGGGCGCAGAATACAATATTGTACCGCCTACAATAGCCTCTGCAGTTACTTCGGAAGGGAAAATCTCCGGAACCAACAGTTACGCCAATTCTTATTTCGGCTTCAAATTCGGATTTGTGCTTGGCGGCGGCAGAATAGCAACAGCCGGCAGAGAATAACTTATTTCACCAGCCTGAAACACCAGCGCTTCAGCTTCCCTTCAAAATCGAATGGGGTAGTGGCTTTGGTGATATCCTTGATTTCGCTTGCCTGAATGGACGGGGCGTCCAGCTCGAACCGCGTGAAATTAGTACTGAAGTAAACGATACCGTTCTTACGCGTGGCAGCCAGTACATCATTGAGCAACTCCACATGGTCGCGCTGGATATCGAGAAAATCTTTCATTCGCTTGCTGTTACTGAAAGTAGGCGGGTCGATCACTACCAGGTCGAAACTTTCAGGCGGCAGGGTTTTCAGGTATTGCTTCACATCCGCATGCACGAACCGGTAACGGGAGGGATCCTTGAAGCGGTTGATCACACAATTGTCTTCCGCCCAGCTCAGATAGGTTTTTGACAGATCCACCGAAACAACACCGGCAGCCCCGCCCGCAGCTGCGTACACGGAAAACGAGCCGGTATAGCAGAACAGGTTCAGCACCTGCTTGTCTTTCGACTGTTCCCGCACCATCTGCCGGGTAATGCGGTGATCGAGGAAGAGGCCGGTATCGAGATAGTCGGTGAGGTTCACCTGGAATTTCAGCCCGTTCTCCATCACCGTAAAGAAATCCTGCTGTGCATCGATCTTCTCGTATTGGCCTTCGCGGTGCGACATGCGTTTACGTTGCCTCACGAACATTCGCGTCACCGGTATTTCCACCACTTCGCTGATGATCTGGAGACACTGGTCAAGCCAGGCTTCATGTTCTTCGTCCGACATGCCATGCCGCCGCAGGTATTCAGCAAGATAAAGCCGGTCTTCGTAGAGCTCTACGCAAAAAGGGAATTCAGGAAGATCATGGTCGTAGATCCGGTAGCAGCCGATCTGTTGCCGCTTCGCCTGCTTCGACCGGTGTTTGAATACTTTCACCAGCCGGTTGCGGAACATGTCTAATTTAACCGGATCGCTCATAGTTAGAAATAACCGCAGATCGGCAGATCAGCTGATGAATCTGCAGTTAATTTATTTCAGTTTAGCAAGCGCATCCTTGATCCGCGCCCAGGCTTTTTCGATATTGGTCATACTGTTCGCGAACGAAAACCTTACACATTTCGGCTCGCCGAATGCATCGCCCATCACGCAGGATACATGGGCTGTATTGAGCAGGTACATACTGAAATCCGCTGCATTATTGATCGTAACGCTGCCATCCGATCTGCCATAGTAAGCGCTTACATCGGGGAACACATAAAATGCGCCTTCCGGTGCAAAGCATTTGAAGCCGGGGATCTCATTCACCAGCGCCAGCGTACGCTCGCGGCGGCGGGTGAATTCGGCGGTCATCTCCTGCGAAGGGCGCAGATCGCCCGTAAGCGCCGCCACCGCAGCTTTTTGCGTAATGGAATTGGTGCCGCTGGTGAACTGCCCCTGCAGTTTCTCACAGGCTTTCGCTATGGCAGCACTCGCAGCAATATACCCCAGCCTCCAGCCGGTCATCGCAAAACCCTTACTCAGCCCTTTGATCAGCACCACCCGTTCTTTCAGGTCTTCGAACTGGGCAATACTTTCATGTTTTCCTACAAAATTGATATACTCGTAGATCTCATCCGCCAGGATCACGATATCCGGATGCTTTCTGAATACCGCCGCCAGTGCCTCCAGCTCTGCCTTACTGTACACAGCACCTGAAGGATTGCAGGGCGAGGAGAACATGAACACTTTGGTGTGCGGTGTGATCGCTGCCTCCAATTGTGCCGGGGTTGCCTTAAAATGATTTTCCACCGAAGTGCGGATCTCCACCACTTTGCCGCGCGCGATCTTTACGAGCTCGGAATAAGTGACCCAATACGGCGTGGGGATCACCACTTCATTGCCTTCATCTACCAGGGCCAGAATGGCATTGGCCAGGCTCTGCTTGGCGCCGGTGGAGGTAACGATGTTCTCCGGTTTATAGTCGAGGTTATTATCGCGTTTCAGTTTGGTGCAGACCGCTTCGCGCAGGTCGAGAAAACCCGGTACCGGGGTATAATGGCTCCAGTTGTCGTTGATGGCCTGGATGGCTGCCTGCTTGATATGTTGCGGGGTGTCGAAATCGGGCTCGCCCAGACTGAGATCGATGATATCTATTCCTTTGGCCCTTAGCTCGCGTCCGAGTTTGGCCATTTTAAGCGTTTCGGGTTCATTGAATCTGTCTAACAGAGAAGAAAGCTGCATAGAAAGTTTTGGTTAACGAAGATGGATAATGGGTGTTCGGGGGCCGAAGTTCGGCAAAATTGCACAAACAGGGGTTAGTTTAAATACCCAGGTGCAGACTGGCTGAAAGGGTGTGGATAACCGGGAAATAATTTTGTGATTTTGGATTGGGAAATTTTGGGATTGAATTGCTTTCTTCTTCAATTCCGAAATTTCGGTAATGGTACAGTTTGAATTTAACCGCGAAGACGCCAGGACGCAAAGCAACGCGAAGGACACCCGCAGTGACAGCCGCCTTGCGTATCATTGCGTCCTGGCGTCTTTGCGGTCAACCCGGTCGCAGTATTCAAACTTTACCATTACTGAAATTTCCCAATCCGAAATTCTAAATCGCATTTGGCTACCTTTGCCCCACTATGCCGCATGAGCCGATTTCCGTTTTCGATATGTTTAAGATTGGTGTGGGGCCATCCAGCTCGCATACCCTGGGGCCATGGCGTGCTGCATTGCGTTGCGTTGACAATATCCGACAAAGATCTTTGCTGGAACAGGTTGAGTCGCTGATCGTTTTATTGTACGGCTCACTGGCAAAAACCGGCCGGGGCCACGGTACCGATATCGCGGTGCTGATGGGGCTTTCGGGCGAAGATCCGGTTACCATCGATGTGAATTCGATCACACCCAAGACAAAAGCGATCTCCACAGACAAACAGCTGAATCTCGGAGGCGAATACCGGATCGGTTTCGACCCGCAGCAGCAGCTGCAATTTCTGTATAACGAATCGCTGCCATTTCATCCCAATGGCCTCAGCTTTCTTGTTCGGCTGAAGAACGGCGAAAGCTGGAGCGAGACTTTTTATTCTATCGGCGGCGGCTTTGTGGTTAAAGAAGGGGAGGACGAATCGGGCAAAGCCGCGGTAGATCTTCCGTTCCCGATCAATACGGCGGCAGACCTGCTGCACTGGTGCATGAACGGTATGGCCATTCATGAAGTGGTCATGGAAAATGAAACGGCCTGGCGCCCCGAAGACCAGACCCGCAAAGGTGTTCTGAAGATCTGGGAAGCGATGAAAGAATGCACATACCGCGGCTGCCATGCACAGGGTGAACTGCCCGGCGGGCTGCAGGTGCGCAGAAGGGCTTATAACCTGAATAAAAAACTGATCGGGGATTGCGTATACAGCAACTTTGATCAATGGCTCGATTGTATCAGGCAGGGCGGTAACAGCTTCAAATATATTCTCGACTGGGTGAGTTGTTTTGCGCTGGCGGTAAATGAAGAGAATGCTTCGTTCGGCCGGGTGGTGACTGCGCCTACCAATGGTGCGGCGGGCGTTATTCCGGCGGTGCTGATGTATTTTATCGTTTTCTGCGAAGGCCATACAGATGAAAAGATCATCCGCTTTCTACTCACCGCATCGGAGATCGGCAGTATTTTCAAGAAAGGGGCAACGATATCCGCGGCGATGGGCGGATGTCAGGCAGAGATCGGCGTTTCTTCCGCGATGGCTGCGGCCGCCCTTACCGAATCATTGGGGGGCACCCAGCGTCAGGCCCTGATGGCTGCGGAGATAGCGATGGAACATCACCTGGGGCTTACCTGCGATCCGATCGGCGGGCTCGTACAGATACCCTGTATCGAACGCAATACCATGGGCGCCATCAAAGCCATCACTGCCTCCCAGCTGGCCCTGCAAAGTTCCCCCGATTACGCCATCGTCAGCCTCGACAAAGTGATCAAGACCATGTGGGACACGGCCCTGGACATGAACAGCAAGTACAAGGAGACCGCCGACGGCGGACTGGCGATCCATATCCCGATCAGTTTGCCGGAGTGCTAGGTGGAAAGTCAAAAATCAAAAGGCAAAGGCAAAAAAAATTGGTCGACAGGTGGGTTTTTGATTTTTGACTTTTTACTTTTTTCGTGGAACGATTATTTTGGGATCACCTAAATCCCAATCCAAAATCAAAAAATGGCGAACAAACGGATCGTTATCCTAGGCGGCGGTTTCGCGGGTTTGCAGCTCGCCAAGATCATCCGCAACACCGGTTACGAGATCACATTGATCGATCAGTATAATTTCCACCAGTTCCAGCCGCTGTTCTACCAGGTGGCTACTGCCAGGCTCGAGCCCAGTTCCATTTCTTTCCCGCTTCGTAAAGTTTTCCAGCGAAAGCATTGTGTACACGTACGGCTTGCCAAAGTGAATGGCATCGATATGGCTGTCCAGAAAGTGATGACCAGCGAGGGAGATTTTTCTTACGATTACCTGGTGATCGCCACCGGCTGCACTACCAATTATTTCGGTAATAAGAATATTGAGCAGTTTGCTTTTCCGATGAAGTCCACCACGGAAGCCATTGCATTGCGCAACCGCATACTTTTGAATTTCGAAGATGCGCTTTCTGCCACAGCCGAAGAAATGCCGGCTATCATGAACATCGTAGTGGCAGGCGGCGGGCCAACAGGTGTGGAGCTGGCGGGCTCCCTGGCAGAAATGAAGCGCAACGTGCTGCCGAGGGATTACCCGGATATGGATTTTTCGCAGCTGAATATTTATCTGGTCGAAGGCGGGCCGGTTACATTGGGACCGATGAGCAAGGCCTCCCAGCAGAAATCGCAGGAATACCTTGAGAAAATGGGGGTTCAGGTATGGACCAATTCCATCGTGGAGGATTACGACGGCAAAATGGTGAAGCTGAAAGACGGCCGCACCATTCCCACCCATACCCTGATCTGGGCGGCGGGGGTAACCGGTAATGTGCCGGGCGGCATCGAAAAAGAAAAACTGGTACGCGGCAACCGGATCAGGGTTGACCAATACAGCCGGCTGGAAGGATCGGAAAATGTGTTCGCCATCGGCGATATTTCCTACATGGAGACGCCCGACTTCCCCAAAGGACACCCGCAACTGGCCAATGTTGCCAATGCCCAGGCAAAGAACACGGCCCATAATTTCCGGCATCTGTTGCGCAATGAGCCCTTGAAACCTTTCAAATACAAGAACCCCGGTACCATGGCCACGGTAGGCAAACGCAAAGCCGTGGTAGACCTGCCCTTTATGAGTTTCCAGGGAAGGATTGCCTGGTTCGTGTGGATGTTCCTCCACCTGATGCTGATCCTGAATGTCCGCAACAAGATCATTGTCTTCATCAACTGGGCGATCAGTTATTTCACCAACGATACCACGCTGCGGCTGATCTTATTGCCGACAGGAAAAGCTATTGAACAGAAGAACAAGGAACAAGGAGCAGGGAACGGATGAAGGTTCAGCCACGGGGATAGTTCCGATCACTATTCTTCGGTTCCTTGTTCCTTGTTCGTCTGTTCCTCAGGCTAGTAAACGATCACCGCTCCCGTCGGATCCGCGAGGTTCTGTACAAAAAATTCATAATCGATCCACGCAAACCCGTTGTCGGCCCAGCTTTTACCCCATGAATTCATTACCCGGAACGCTTTCCTGGCATCGTTGTACCCGACGATGATCATTGCATGTCCATTAGGAGAAGGACCGGTCCGCTTTGAGAGAAGATAGGGAGGCAAAGGTCTTCTGAAACCGTCATCCGGATTGGTGGCAAACAGCACCGGCATTTTATGCAGCAATTGTTGCTTGATCAATGCCCGGTTGGTGAGATCAACTGTATACCAGGTCCTGATCTTAAACGGGACCGCTTTTTTTACCTGCACACTGTCGGGCTGCACCGCGCATTCAGCGGGGTTATAAGGCATGTCTTTCAGTGAGCACGCTCCCTGGGTTTCCAGCAGGTAAAGATGATCGAAAATGGAGGTGCAGACGCAATTGCCTTTGGTGAGCTGGTCGTACGTATATTTTGGGCTCAATAAGGTACTATCGTTGTAAGGCGTGCCCTTCACAATATGGTTATAATAGCTTCCCGCGGCATATACCGTTGCCCATGCCGAACAGCTGCCCTGGCTGCCCTGGTCGCCGGCCGGGGGCATATCGAGCAACAAACTGTCGGGCAGCAGGTCCGTTAAAGAATAACGCGCAGAATCATGCTGCGGAATGGTCATGCCCAGAGAAGCGCCTTTGCAAAAGCCATTGGCGAAAGGATAATTGGCGGGTAATGTATCGGCCCGGTTCGGCGGGGATATGCTACAGGACTCGCAGGACAGGTCATGCTGGCAGGCAGAAAAAAAAAGAAAAGCTCCGCACGACAGAAATGGCAACCATTTCATACGTTAGGGTTTGGTGTAATATGAGGGATACGAAAAGTGTTGCCCGCGTTGCCTGAGTAAAAAAGGCGGTTTGAACAGATGAACAAGGAACCGAAGAATATTGATCCGAAGTTAACAAGTGGGAGTTTCGGATCACTTCATCCGTTTCCAATTCCTTGTTCCTTGTTCTTCTGTTCAGCTGATTTCTTCCAGCGAAACATCTGAATAATCCCTGATCTCATTGTAAAGTGTTCCGCGCTCTACCGGTTGACGTTTTACCTGTTTGATAAGGGCCACCAGTTGTGCGGTACTCATAGACGGGCTTTGCTCTTCGCTGCCGGCCATGGAATAGATCTTCGTAGAATCGTCGATGGTGCCGTCTATATCGTTAACGCCAAACGAAAGCGTGAGCTGGGCATTCTTGCGCCCGAGCATAGGCCAATAGGCTTTGATATGAGGAAAATTATCGAGATAGAGCCTGGCAACCGCATACATCCGCATGTCTTCCACCACAGAAGATTCGGGCACATGGCTCATTTCGTTGTCTTTGTTGCGGAACTTAAGGGGGATAAAAGTGTTGAAGCCCCCGGTCTCATCCTGCAGCCGCCGCAGCCTGTCCATATGATCAATGCGATGACGGTAGTTCTCGATATGACCATACAGCATCGTCGCATTGCTATGCATGCCAAGTTGATGGGCCGCACGATGGATATGGAGCCAGCCTTCGGCATCCACTTTATCCTCGCAGATCTGCCTGCGGATCTCCGGGTCGAAGATCTCGGCGCCACCACCGGGCAGGGAATCGAGCCCTGCTTCGTGCGCCAGTTTCATGCCTTCTTCCACACTCAGTTTTGCTTTCCTGAACATATAATCCAGCTCCACCGGCGTAAATGCTTTTATATGAAGATCGGGACGATGGGCTTTAATGGCTTTCAGCAGCTCTACGAAAAAGTCAAAGTTCATTTTAGGATGCACTCCGCCTACGATATGTACTTCGGTAACCGGTTTGCCATCGTAGCTTTTAACGATATGCATCATCTGCTCGACGCTCAGTTCCCAGCCTTCTTCGCGATTGGCGTAGAGCCGGGAATAGGAACAGAAACTGCAGGAGAACACGCACACATTGGTAGGTTCGATATGGAAGTTGCGGTTGAAATAGGTCTTGTCGCCATGTTTCTGTTCGCGCACCCAGTTGGCCAGCGCACCCAGCCAGGACAGGGAGCCTTTTTCGAAAAGTGTTACGCCATCTTCGAAGGAGATGCGTTCATGGCGGAGTATTTTTTCACCGATAGCTTTGAGCTGTGCATCTGCAGTTGCAGCTACGATCGCCTGCGGGTCGGACATGGTCGTCATCATTTCGCAAAATTACGTCCCATCGGCGAGTCATGCCATATATTTTGGTTAAACTCTGCGCAGGCTCCGCTCACTCATGTTCTCCGCGGTAAAAAGGCTAAAAAATTTTACCGCAGAGAACGGGAGGGGCAGAGATTTCGCGGAGTTAGTGGTGGATATTGTCCATAGTGGTGGGATCATGCTTATACCGGAACACCAGCGGGAACAGGATACCGAGCGCGAGCGCATAAGCCGCAAAACTGAACCAGATACTCGGCCAGTCCTTCGCATTGGTAGTGG
This sequence comes from Chitinophagaceae bacterium, assembly GCA_019247775.1. Lineage (GTDB taxonomy): Bacteria > Bacteroidota > Bacteroidia > Chitinophagales > Chitinophagaceae > Sediminibacterium. The sequence goes on from JAFBAN010000175.1 coordinate 9,390, forward strand.
CATCGGTAAAATGTTTCACCACCTGGCCGCTCAGGTAATTGCCCAGGAATGCCCCGATGCCATTGGTCATCAGCATGAACAGTCCCTGTGCACTGGCCCTGATCTTTACGTCGGCCTCCTTTTCAACGAACAGGGAGCCGGAAATATTGAAGAAATCGAATGCCATGCCGTAGATGATCATGGAAAGGATCAGCAGCCAGAGGCCGCTGCCGGGATTGCCGATACCGAACAGTCCGAAACGGAACACCCAGGCAAAAATGCTCATCAGCATCACGTTCTTGATGCCGAATCTGCGCAGGAAGAATGGAATGGTCAATATGAACAGTGTTTCAGAGATCTGCGAGATCGATATCAGCAGGTTCGAATGTCTTACACCGAATGAGTCTGCATAGGCGGGATTTCTGCCGAAATCATCCAGAAAAGTAGAACCGTAGGTATTCGTGATCTGAAGCGCCGCGCCCAGCAACAGTGCGAACAGGAAAAAGATCATCATTTTCTTACGCTTGAACAGCGAGAAAGCATCCAGTCCCAGTGAAGATGCGAACGATCTTTTTTCTTTATTGGGAACCGGGGCGCAGGGCGGCATGGTAAACGAATAAATGCCGAGCAGGATGCCGGCGCCGGCGCTTACATACAATTGCAGCGGGCTTTTGCCCCAGCCCAGCAGGTCAACCGTCCACATCGCAAAAATAAACCCGATCGTGCCCCATACCCGGATGGGAGGAAAGTCCTTCACGATATTGAAGCCTCTTTTTTCGAGAATGATATAGGATACCGTGCTGTTGAGGCCTATGGTAGGCATGAACACAAAAGAGTTCAGCAGCATGATCAGGTAAAGTGTAGGATAATCCGTGATCCGCGAAGCGATCAGCAGCAGGATGGCCCCGAGGATATGGCAGATCCCGAAAACCCGTTCCGCATTGATCCAGCGATCGGCCACGATCCCGAACAGTGCCGGGGTAATGATCGCTGCTATGCCCATGGTACCGTAAACGCTGGCCACCTGCGGACCGTCGAAATGCAGAACGTTGAACATATACGCGCCCATCGAGATCAACCAGGATCCCCAGACGAAAAACTCCAGAAAATTCATCACCACCAGGCGGTACTTGATGTTCATATGCAATCGTTTTAGCTGGTTGGAAGATAGAGAAATATCGAATAAGGAACAAGAAGGATCGATTTTCGCCCCCAACCCCCTGAAGGGGAAGTTAGATGTCTATCGCGTGAAGAATTCCTTCAACCGTTCCTTGTTCCATGTTCCTTGTTCCTCTGTTCAAATTAACCCGTTCTAATGTTCATCTCCTTCTCTGCGCCGGGCACAAAAAAAAAAAGGAGCCTCGCGGCTCCTTGTCTTACTATCCCATAAATTTTTTAGATATGCGCCTGGATCTTTTTGTCCAGTACCGATTTGGGCACGGCGCCGATCTGCCTGTCAACGATCTGACCGCCTTTGATGAAAAGAATGGCAGGAATGGAAGTAATGCCATAATTCACGCTCAGGTTAGGGTTGTGGTCAACATTCACTTTGCCCACGTTTACCTTACCATCATATTCTTTTGCCAGTTCTTCAATAACGGGACCGATCGCACGGCAGGGACCGCACCATTCCGCCCAGAAGTCGACCAGGGTCAGTTTATCGCTGTCGAGTACGGTAGACTGGAAATTTGCATCTGTTAATTCTAAAGCCATTGTGTGATATTTAAATGTTTAGTGTTCGATACAGAGGGGAGTGTCAAATATATGTCCAAACACCGATTTGTGCTGATTTGACTTTTCCACCGCTGTGATTTGTGACGTTGCTGCAGAAACCTGCCAGCCGGACAGCTATTCTCCTGCAAAAAGCATGCGCCGGGCGTGTTTGGCGTCAACAATCTGTTCGCCCGGCTCCCAGGTTCAGGTTGTCTTCCATAAGAGATTGAATATCATGCCTGTCAAGAAGCTATCCCGGGCCGATCGGAGGAGGAGCGAAGGGAAATGGGAAATACTGCTGTTGAGGGGCATTCAGCATCCAATAACCGCATCAGCATGCTGCGGCTGCGGATACCGGCCGATCCGGATCATTGAACTGCTGGCATATTTTTTTGATACCTCTCGCAACAGCTTACGCAAATCGAGTGGCGGCTGTCTTGGGCAGAATGACAATGTGAGCAGATGAAAAAGACAATCGTATACACTATTCCCATCCTTTTTCTTTATTGTTCCTGCAGCAAACAGGTTGCATCGCCGGCAGCGGGGCAGGCTGAAGTCAAAGCCGTTCAGGACACACGGAGCATGATCAAAGATCTTGACAGTACGGTACTGACACTTAAACTGGTTCCCCTGGTGCAATGCGCAAGTTATCCCAATGGTGGAGCACTCATTCCATGTAAGATCACCGTGCAGATGATCTGCGAGCTTTCAAAGCCTATCGCGGCAACTATTAAAGCTGAGGTACTGAAATCAGACGCAGTAGAACAGCCTGAGTCGGGTCATGCAGGCGGCGCGGAGCCCGATCCGCTGAAAATCGTACTGATTCTTGCCCCGAATACCACCCGCGCCAGTTTTGTTACCGATTTTTCAAACCCTGATAATAATACTGTTGCTGACCTGTACCGGCTGGGAGCGGTAAGTGCCTATAGAAAAGTGGATTGACGATAGGGGCGCGGTATACTATCCCACCACACTTACCCTTACTTCCACATCCGGGTTCTCCATCAGGAAACTCGCCATTTCCTCATTCATCTGGAAACCCCGCTCGAATGTGCTGAGCGTTACTTTCAGGTTATCGCGGGGCTCGATGATATTGAACTTGAGCGAAGCTTTGCCCGGATAGCTGCGCACATTGCGGTCCACAAAATTCACGAAATCGGCGGTGAGCGATGCGGGATGCATGTTGATCTCGATACTCCTGGTCAGCGACTGCTTCACGGTTTCGAGCAGGGACATGCCGCTTACTTTAAAATCAAACTCATTGGGGCGGTTATAGCGCGGTCTGAAATACCCGTTGATCAGTACGTTCTGTCCGCGCTCGAGGTAATTCTGGAACTTGATATAATCCTCGCTCCATAAAATGAATTCTGTCTTTCCGCTGAAATCCTCAATGGTGAAGGAACCGAAATTCTTTCCTGTTTTGGTAACCCGGTGCTGCACGTCGATGATCAGTCCGGCCACACGCAGGCTTTTACCAGGATTGGATTGCAGATGAATGGTATCTTTTATTTCATTGAAATCATTGACCCTGGTAATGCCGTAATATTTCAGTTCGAATTTGAAATGATCCAGCGGGTGGCCGCTCATGAACATCCCCGTCACTTCTTTTTCATGATCGAGCAGTTCGGTGAGCGTCCATGGTTCGCAATTCGGGATCTTGGGCGTGGGAACCTGCATGGCGGCCGGAAGATCTCCGAAGAGGGTATTGGTGGTGCCGGCGCTCAACTGTTGCTGCGCCTGGCCATACCCGATAATGCGTTCCAGTCCTGTGGCCCGTTCACCATCGGGGATATGGAAATACTGGGCGCGATGATAGGTCGTGAAGCAATCGAAGGCCCCGGAATAGGCCAGGCTTTCCAGGGATTTCTTATTCACGTTCTTCTGCAACACCCGCTTGATAAAATCGAAGATATCGGTATAGAGTCCGCCTTTTTCGCGCTCGGAAATGATGTTGTCGACTGCTGCGTCACCGGCGCCTTTCAATCCGCCGAGACCGAAACGGATCTCACCCTTCTGGTTAACTGCAAAGCCTTTCAGCGATTCGTTGATATCAGGCCCAAGCACTTTTATGCCCATGCGCTTGCACTCTTCCATGAAGAAAGTGATCTTCTCGATGGCGCCTGCATGATTGAGCACGGCCGACATATATTCGCCGGGATATTGCGCTTTCAGGTAAGCGGTCTGATAGGCCACAAAAGCATAGCAGGTAGAATGCGATTTGTTGAAAGCATACTGGGCGAAAGCTTCCCAGTCTGTCCAGATCTTTTCGAGCTGTGCGGCAGGGTGTCCTTTTGCCGAAGCGCCGGCAATGAACTGGGCCTTCATTTTATCGAGTACCGATTTCTGTTTTTTACCCATCGCTTTCCGCAGCACATCCGCATCGCCCTTGGTAAAGCCGGCCAGTTTCTGGCTTAGCAGCATCACCTGTTCCTGGTATACCGTAATGCCATAGGTATCCACCAGGTATTCTTCCATATCCGGCAGATCATAACTGATGGCTTCGCGCCCATGTTTGCGGTCGATGAATTTTGGGATATAGGCGATCGGCCCCGGACGGTACAATGCGTTCATCGCTATCAGGTCGTCGAACTTATCGGGCTTCAGATCACGCAGGTATTTCTGCATGCCTACACTCTCAAACTGGAATGTGGCATTTGTTTCACCGCGCTGGTAGAGCTGGAAGGTTTTTTCATCGTCAAGCGGTATCGTATCCAGGTCTATCTCTTTGCCATGGTTCTGTTTGATCAGTTCCAGCGCTGTTTTCAGGATGGACAGGGTTTTCAATCCAAGGAAGTCCATCTTCAGTACACCCGCATCTTCGATGACGCTGCCCTCGATCTGTGTAACCCAGAGGTCTGAATCCTTTGCAGTTGCCACGGGAATAAGGTCGGTAAGATCTGTAGGAGCGATGATGATGCCTGCCGCATGGATGCCGGTGTTGCGTACTGAGCCCTCGAGGCGATCGGCTTCTTTCAGTACCTGCGCCCTGATATCGTTGCCATTGTATATTTCCCGCAGTTTCTTGATGTTCTCGATGTCTTCCTGCTGGTAAGCTTCTTTTTCCTCCAGCGATTTCTCGCCTTCTTTTGCGGTGATCGGAGCGTGCAGCACCCGGTGCAGTTCGGTGCCGGGCCGGTCGGGCACCAGCTTGGCGAGCATATTGCTTTCCGCGAGCGGCAGGTCCATCACCCGGGCCACATCCTTGATGCTCATTTTGGCAGCCATGGTACCATAGGTGATGATCTGCGCCACCTGGTTCTTGCCATATTTTTCGACCACATAATCGATCACGCGCTGACGGCCTTCGTCGTCGAAGTCCGTATCGATATCGGGCATGCTCTTACGATCGGGGTTGAGGAACCTTTCGAACAGTAAATTGTATTTGATCGGATCGATATTGGTAATGCCGATGCAATAAGCCACTACGCTTCCCGCAGCGGATCCGCGGCCCGGCCCTACGAATACGCCCATATCACGGCCCGCCTTAATGAAATCGCTTACGATCAGGAAGTAACCTGCAAACCCCATCGTTTTGATGGTGAACAATTCGAAGTCGATGCGCTCCTGGATCTCCGGCGTCAGGTCGTTGTACCGGATCTTGGCGCCTTCGCGGGTGATATGCTGCAGGTATTCCCACTGGTTCAGGTTGGCATCGGCATGGATCTGGAATTCCTTCGGGATAGGGAAGGCGGGTAGCAGGATGTCTTTCTTCAGGTTCAGGACCTCGATCTTGTCCACGATCGCATTGGTATTGTCGAGCGATTCGGGAATATCGCTGAACAGCTGCGACATTTCCTCCGAGGTCTTGAAATAGAACTGGTCGTTCGGGAATTTGAAACGACGGTTCTTGATCTGCATATCGTCGTTCACAAAATCGTCGAATCCCGGCGTAGCCTGTTTTTCGCCGGTATTGATGCAGAGCAGGATATCGTGCGCATTGAAATCATCGCGGTCGATATAATGGCTGTCGTTGGTGGCGATCACCGGCACCTTATATTTCCTGGCGAATTTCAGCAGGGTGTTGTTGATCAGTTCCTGCTCCTTGATCTGATGACGCTGCAGTTCGATATAATAATCCTCGCCGAACATATCCAGCCACCATTTGAATTCCTGCTCGGCTTTTTCTTCGCCGCCGTTCAGGATGGTCTGCGGCACATAGGCGCCGATGCAGCAGGTAGTGGCGATCAGGCCTTCGCGGTATTTTTCGATCAGTTCTTTGTCGATCCGCGGGTATTTGCTGTACATGCCTTCGATAAAACCCAGTGAAGTAAGCTTTACAAGGTTCTGGTACCCGGTCTTGTTCTTCGCAAGCAGCACCTGGTGAAAGCGCTCATCCTTCATGTCTTTGGTGAAGGATTTCGCATGCCGGTCGCGCACTACATAGAACTCGCAGCCTACGATCGGTTTCACTATCGGTTCCAGGATATCCTTGCCATCGGCATCCTTACCCACCACCCTGGTATTTTTCCAGGCCTGGCTCACGAAATCGAATGCCCCGAACATATTGCCATGGTCGGTAATCGCCAGCGCCGGCATATTGTCCTTTATGGCTTTCTTGTACAGCCCCGAAATAGCGGCCGCTCCATCGAGCAGGGAATACTGGGTGTGAACATGCAGATGCGAAAAACGAGGCATTAGGTAAGTCTGGAGTTAGGTGTCAGGAGTCTGGAGTACGGGAGCAAATATCGTTTTTTGGAGCGGGTGTTCATTCCTTCAATTTTCCACATTAACATTTCCTACTCCGGACTCCTGACACCTAACTCCAGACTTCCCCCAGTTATCCACATCCTTCAAAAATCCTTTCCGAAATCCTAAAATTATTCCACAATTGCCTGTTGCTCCTTCTTCGGCCCCTAACTTGCGAAAGCACCATACCTTATGAAAATAAACAGCCTCTTCGCAGCGCTTGCCTGCGTGCTGGTCCTGACCAGTTGTTCATCCGTGCGGAAACTATCGGCCCTGGATAGTCCGGTAAAGACTACTATGGTCAAAAAGCCGAAGAATACCCAGCGGGATTTCCTGGATATGGAAGTGACTCCCGGAGGGATGACCGCCCAATCCAAACCCGATCTCAGCCTTGCAAAGCAGACCCAGACCGCTAAGCCCGCCGGCGTTTCCTATGCGTCGATGGATAACCACCAGGCTGCTACGCAGATCGAAACCGCAAATGCCCTGCAGTTGAAATATGCGGTAGTGATGGATGTTACCGTAGAGATGCTTACGAATATCCCTTTGCTGCAGGCAATAGACCGCTGGTGGGGCACCAAGTACTGCCTGGGCGGTATAACGGACAGTTGCACCGATTGTTCCGGCTTTACCCAGAATATCATGCGCGATGTATACCATCAGAATCTGCCCAGAACAGCCCAGGAACAATTTAATCTCGCCCAGAAAGTAGAGCTTGAGGACATGAAAGAAGGCGACCTGGTTTTTTTCAACACAAGCAGCGGGAAAGACATCACGCATGTGGGTCTCTACCTCACCAACAACAAGTTCGTGCACGCTTCTACCAGCGGCGGCGTCACCATCAGCGACCTGAATGATACCTATTGGCAACCCAAATTCCGCGGAGCGGGAAGGATAGGAGGGCAGGATCTGCTGGGTGGGGTGGTGAGGAATTAGTAATTAGTAATTAATAATTAGCAATTAATAGCTGGAAGGAGAACCACCGCCGGATTGGTCAATGATCTCAACTGTTAATTGCTAATTGTTCTCCGGCTCTCAATTATTCATTATCAATTACTAATTATTAATTATTTAGCTCCTCCATTTATTTATCCTTCCCATCAGCACCTCATATAACTGTCCCGCATCCGGCGTTAGCCTGGCCCAGAAGATGCCGGCGATCATGATGCCGGAGAATAATCCGCTTTTCAGGATGATGCCAGGCCAGCCATGGATGTTCCTGAATAAAAAATAGCTCGCCCCGTAACCACCGGCAGCCAGCAATAAAGAATACAGGGTTTTGAACGTAAATGGCTGCATGCCGAATTTGCGGCGGAGGAATTCGCAGCGGATGAAATTATAGACGCTGTAGGCAGTGAGTTCTGCAAAAGCCGAACCGATGATCCCATAGTTTTTGATCAGGTAATAAGTGAGTGGCAGCCGGAATGCCAATAACGTTACTCCACTGTAAAAATCGAATTTCCAGAAAGTGGAAGTGTTGATCACCATTGCATTCAGACCCGTGCCTGCATCGATGATCCGTACCAGGCCCAGGATGGATAATACACCCAGCCCGTCCAGATACTCTCCCTGGATGTTCAGAACTTTAATGCCGTCTGCGATTGTGAGCCACAGGTTACCGAAAATGAACAGGGCCAGTAACAAAAGATTGATGCAGGACCGGTAGTAGATACGGTTGATCTCCTTGTAATCCTTTTCCTTCCAGGCCCGCGAAAGCACGCTGGCCGATATGGACTGGATGCTGCGCTGAGGCACCTGTATCAGGTTGGCGGCGTATTGTGCAAACACATAGATACCGGTGGCGGTCAGGCCTTTTATGCTCGCAATGATCAGGCTGTCGATGGTAGCTGCCACGGCGGCGATCACCGTGCCGCTGAATACCAGCGCCTGCATATTCACCATTTTATGCCAGAACCTGCGCGTAACCCTGCTTACTTTAAAGGTCAGATGCAAATGGCCCGAGCGCATAAGATAAACCAGCAGTACTACGAATACCGCCAGGTACTGGAAAGCGAACAGGTAGATGAACTGGTCAAAAGAAATGATCTCCAGATAGAACAAGGCGATCAGTATGCTGGTGAGGATGCGCAGCCCTGTTTCTTTAAGGAAATTGGAGATCACAGAACGTTGTACCGCCCAGCAAAAACTTTCGATCACGGAAAAGAACAACATACCCATGGCAAACGGGAACAACCATGGATAAAAATCAACCACCAGCTGCGAATTCTCGGAGAATTTGCGCACGAACAGCGGTTGAAAATACCAGCCGCCCAGCAGTATCAGGATGAAGCCGATAAAAGAAAATACCAGGGCCCAGGACAGCAGGTCGATCTTGTTCTCCTGCAGATTGTCCTTGTAATAAGGGTAAAATTTGTAGATCACCGGTATTACACCCAGCGAACCAAAAGCGAACATGATCTGGGCAAAATCGAAAAAGATCCGGGTCAGCGCATATTGGTCGGGCGTAAAGGAGCCATGGCCTTTCCGGGTGTAGAAATAATTATTGATAAACCCAACAAAGAACCCCAGGTAGACCAGTAAGCTCGAAATGATGGTCTGTTTGCGTAAAGAACCCATGGGGGGAAATTAGTAATTAGTAATTAATAATAAAAAGCCAGGGTTCGTACCGCAATGCATGTATTCCAATTATTAATTACTAATTATTAATTGTTAATTACTATTGCCTGCTGACTCTTTCACTGTTACATAATAATTCTTCTCGATAGTGTTCAGCGCCGCCAGGTCGCCCGGCCTTAGTTCCTTGGTGTTCCATTTACCGGATTCGGGGCCGAGTACCATTACGCCCCGTTCGGTCTTCAGTACAAGGGGCAGGTTGAAGCCCTCTACACAATTGGTGTAGCGATAGGAGAGGCTTGACTTATCGGCCGAAACGCTGTATTCAAATACCGGGATCTGGGTAGTGCGCAGGTACTGATCAAATATTTTCTGAACACTGCTTCCGAAATAGTCGCTTACCACTTTCTGGATATCTTCCGCCGTAACGGTCTGGTGATAGAACTTCTTATTAAGGAAACGCAGCATCTGCCTGAACTTCTCATCATCATTCATAGCGTGACGAATACTGTGCAGCATGTTGCCCGTTTTAGGGTACATGTCGCCGCTACCTTCCTTATTCACGCCATAAGGCCCGATAATCGGACGATCGTTGCGGATGCTTTTTCTCGTGCTGTAATTGTATTCATCCCCGGCCTGCTTACCATACCAGTAATCGGTGAACAGGGTTTCCGAATAATTGGTGAAGCCTTCGTGTATCCACATATCGGCCAGATCCTTACTCGTAATGCTGTTCGCAAACCATTCGTGGCCGCTCTCATGCACGATGATAAAATCCCATTTCAATCCCCAGTCCGAGCTGCTTCTACCGAGATAGCCGTTGAGGTATTTGTTCCCGTAAGCAACAGCGCTCTGGTGCTCCATACCGAGATGCGGCGCATCTACCAGCTTATAACTGTCTTCATAGAACGGATAAGGGCCCATCCAGTACTCGAAAGCCCGCAGCATCAGTTTGGCCTGTTTGAATTGTTCCTTTGCTTTCTCCAGATTATAATCCAGTACCCAATAACTCAGATCGAGCTTTCCTTTCTCTCCCATCAACGTGTCGGTGAAATTCACATACTTGCCGATATAAGGGATGATGTTATAATTATTGATCGGGTTTTTTACTTCCCATTTCCAGGTGAAGGTCCCCGGGCTGAAACGTGTTTTACTCAGCAATCGCCCATTACCGACGCATACCAGGGTATCGGCTGCCGTGATCAATAGATTCGCACCGCTGTCAGGCTCATCACTCTGGTGATCTTTACACGGATACCATACGCTCGCTCCCAGGCCCTGACAGGCAACACTCATCCAAGGCCTTCCTTTCTCATCTTTCGTAAAGATCCAGCCGCCATCCCATGGCGGACGTTTTGCAACCCGGGGGCTGCCCGAAAAACCCAGTGCCAGGGTCTCATTTTTTCCTTTCTGCAACTTCATGCCGACCGGGATCTCTACATAATAAACATTGCCCTCCCTGGTATAATTGAGTTTGGTATTGCGCAGATAAGCTTTGGTCAGTTCCATCGGTTCCTGCAGGTCGATCTGCATGCGGCGCCCAACCGATAATACCCTGAACCTGATATCCACCTTTCCCTTGATCGTTTTGGCCTCATAATCGGGCGTAACGCCGATACTGTAATGGATCACATCCCACCAGATCCTGTCGGCATTGAGTGAGCCCCGCAACGTATCCTGGTGCGTAAACGCTTCTTTCTTTTCGCCCAGCTGTCCGAAAGCCATACCGGTAAAAAAGAAACCAAATAATGTCAGTAATTTGACTTTTTTATTCATGGTGGGAAATTAGGAGATTAAAGATAATATGATTGTCAATAAACCGCTAATACACAAAACAACACAGAATCGTGCAAACGGGTTGGTTTATTTTTCCCTGTTCCTTTTTCTGTTGGGCTGCAGCGAGCAGCGGTCATCCGGAAAACAGGTTTTCAACTATAATGAGACCACAGGCATCGCTTCGCTCGATCCCGCTTTTGCCAAGAACCAGTCCATCATGTGGGCCGTACACCAGTTGTACAATACCCTTGTGGAGATAGACAGCGGGCTCAATATCGTGCCATCCGTTGCAAAGAACTGGGAGATCAGTGCCGACCGGCTGGTGTACACCTTTCACCTGCGCAATGATGTATTCTTTCACGACAATGAATTGTTCCCAGGCGGCAAAGGCCGCAGGCTTGTTGCATCGGATATTGCCTATAGTCTTGGCCGGATCATGGATAAAACCACTGCCAGCAGCGGCGCATGGATCTTCAATAACCGGGTGGATACCCTGCAGCCTTTCACAGCCGTTAACGATTCCACTTTCCAGTTAAGGCTGCTGCGGCCGTTCCATCCCATCATGGGTATTCTCAGCATGCAGTATTGCAGTATCGTTCCGCACGAAGTGGTGGAAAAATATGGAAAGGATTTCCGCCGCCATCCCTGCGGGTCGGGACCCTTCCGTTTCGGTTCCTGGGATGAAGGCGAAGCCATGATCTTTCATCGTAATCCCGCTTACTGGGAAAAAGACAGCAGCGGAAGATCACTGCCTTATCTCGATGCCATCCGCATCAGCTTCTTCGATAATAAAGCCACCGAGTTCCTGCAGTTCAGGCAGGGCGGGCTCAGTTTTGTGAATGATATCGACCCCTCTTTTAAAGATGAGATACTCACCAAGAAAGGGGAATTGCGCGAACAGTGGAAAGGCAAGCTCCAGTTGAAAAAACATGCCTATCTCAACACAGAATACTTCGGCATCATGGTAGATGAACTGAATCCGCTGGTGAAAAATTCGCCCACCCGCTCCAAAGCGATCCGGCAGGCGATGAATTATGCGGTGAACCGCGAACAGCTGATGATGTACATGCGCAATTCGATCGGCATCCCGGCCACTGCCGGTTTTGTACCCGGCGGACTGCCCTCGCACAATGCTGAAATGGTGAAAGGATATCCCTATAATCCGGCGCGGGCGCGCGAGCTGTTGTCGGAAGCAGGATTTCCCGGCGGCCGCGGACTAACGCCGGTAAAACTGCTCACCATTCCGATCTATGCGGATATCGCCAGCTTTGCCGCGCGTCAGTGGGAAGAGATCGGGATACCAGTGCAGGTGGAAGTGATCCAGAAAAGCCTGCTGCTGGAACAGACGGCTAAATCGCAGGCCCTGTTCTTCCGGGGCAGCTGGATCGCCGATTACCCGGATGCGGAAAATTATATGGCCATGTTCTACAGCAGAAATCCCGCGCCGCCGAACTATACCCGCTATAAAAATCCGGCTTTCGATATCCTGTATGAAAAAGCCCTGCTCGAGACCAATGATTCCTTGCGATACCAACTGTACCGGCAAATGGACCAGCTCGTCATCAATGATGCGCCGGTAGTGCCCATCTGGTACGATATGGCCATCCACCTGATCCAGCCCGATATCAGCGGCTTCTATCCAAATGCCCTCAACCTGCTGGAGCTTCGGCGAACGAGGATGGAGTGATTGGGAATGATTCACCGCCAAGACGCAATGGCGCCAAGTTTCGCGAAAATTTCCTGGCGTGACCTCGCGTCCTCGCGCCTTTGCGGTAAAAAATGCCTGACTACAAGTATTCTAAGATCATTAATGCTTCTTAAGCTTGGTCTTGAACACCTTCTCAAACTTCTCCACCTTCGGAGCGATCACAAATCTGCAATAACCCTGGTTCTGGTTATCATTATAATAATTCTGGTGATAATTCTCGGCGGGATAGAAATTCTTGAAAGGCTCTATCGCAGTAACGATCGGTTTATCCCATGCGCCGCTTTTATCGAGCTCGGCTTTATATTTCTCGGCCTTTTTGTGTTGGTCTTCGTTATGGTAATACACCACGCTCCGGTACTGCGGACCTACATCATTGCCCTGTTGGTCGTAGGTGGTAGGATCGTGGGTTTTCCAGAATACCTCCAGCAGTTCATCGTAAGAGATCTTCGCCGGATCATACACGATGCGCGCCAGTTCAACATGACCGGTATTCTTATCGCATACTTCTTCGTAGCTGGGGTTCTCTACATGGCCGCCGCCATAGCCGCTGGTAACCTCATATACGCCTTCCAGCCGCTGGAAGAACGCTTCGGTACACCAGAAACAGCCTTCGCCAAATGTGGCGGTATCGGTTTTAACGCCTGCCGGGATCGTATTTTTCATAAGGGTTGTTTTCCTGCCTGCATCCTGCTGTCCGCAGGCCGCAATGGTTACAGCCAGCATCAACAGCGAAAAGAAACTGCGCATCTTGTAATTGATTTTTGTAAAATTACGAGATGCGGGCCGAATCGGTTTCTCCCGCATCTGCCGAAAGCCTGAATATACCCCTGGCAACCTTGCAGATTCGGGTTTTATTAACAAATATCTTACTCTCCGCTGCAATCTCCAATCTGCAATTTCAGATCTGAAATCCCCATCCCTTACATTTGCTCCTTTAATTCACCGCATGCGTCTTTATCCCGAGTCTGCCGCCACCCAGCTGGAATTCGACAAAGTAAAAGCTTTGCTGGCGGCGCATACCCAGACCGCGTATGCCAAACAGAAAGCGGACGAATTACGGATCCATACCCGCAAAGACTATATCCAGCTGGAACTGGAGCAGAGCCACGAATACAAATTGATCCTTGGCCAGGGACAATATTTCCCCAACGATTTTACCCTGAACATCAGCCGGGATCTTAAGCTGCTGTCCATTCCGGGCTCCATGCTTACCGGCGAACAGTGGATGCCGGTGCGCAGGCTGGCAGAGAACACGAAGAATATTTTTCGCTGGTTCGATGCGGAGAAAAAGCTCGCTTATCCGGCCCTGGCCTCCCTGCTGGAAGGCATCCACTATGAGAAAGCCATCGTGGCAGCGATAGACGAAGTACTCGACGAAAGCGGCAATGTAAAGGACGATGCTTCCGATAATCTTCGCCAGATCAGGATGAGCCTGTTCAGGAAGCGCAATGAGCTCAGGCGTGTTTTTGAGAAAGTAGTGGCCAAACTTGCAAAAGCCGGGTACAGCGCAGATATAGAAGAAAGTTTCAGCAACGGCAGGAGAGTGGTGGCCGTTTTTTCGGAACACAAGCGCCAGGTAAAAGGCATTTTGCACGGCGAAAGCGATAGCCGCAAAACAGCTTTTATCGAACCCGAAGAAACCATCGAGCTCAACAATGAAGTGTTTGCCCTCGAACACGAGGAAGGCCGCGAAGTGCAGCGCATCCTGCGTGAGCTCACTTCCAGACTTTCGCCTTATGCACCGCTGTTGCAGCAATACCTGGAGCTCAGCGGCGAATATGATTTTGCCCGGGCCAAGGCGCGGCTGGCGCTTGACATGAACGGCCAGCTGCCCAATCTTGCCGATAAATCGCATGTGGAACTGGTAGATGCTTATCACCCGCTGCTCTATCTCTACAACAAATCCTCGGGCAGAAAGACCATCCCGGTCACCATCAGGCTGGATGACCAGAGCCGGATACTGGTGATCAGCGGACCGAATGCAGGCGGAAAGACCGTTACCATGAAGACCATCGGGCTTAACCAGATGATGCTGCAGAGCGGCTTGCTGGTGCCCGTAAGCCCGGTATCGCAGATGGGGATTTTCAAACAGCTTTTCATACATATCGGCGATACGCAGAACCTCGAATTCGAGCTCAGCACCTATTCGAGCCATCTGCTGCACATGAAATACTTTATCGAATCGGCCAATGGCCGCACCCTGTTCTTCATCGATGAGCTGGGCAGCGGCAGCGATCCCAATCTCGGCGGCGCTTTTGCGGAAGTGATCATGGAAGAACTGTCGCGCAAACATGCTTACGGCATCGTTACCACGCATTACCTGAACCTGAAAGTGATGGCCAATCATACCCAGGGCATCATCAATGGCGCTATGCAGTTCGATGAACGCAACCTGCAACCCTTGTATAAACTGGTGATTGGTCAGCCGGGCAGTTCGTACACATTCGCTATTGCGGAACGCATCGGTCTGCCCAAACATTTGATCGGCAAAGCGCGTAAACTGGTGGATGACGATCATTTCAAACTGGACCGCTTACTGAACAATACAGAAAAGGACCTGCAGCAGCTCGACAAAGAAAAACGCGAACTGCAGCGATTGCTGAAGGAGAATGAAAAGCTGAAAAAAGAATTGCAGGCGGTGCTCGATAAGGAGAAACACCAGCAGCAGGTAGAACTACTCAAGCACCAGAACCGGATCTCCGAAGAGCGGATCGCGTATCTGAAAGACATGGAACGCAAGCTGAAACAGATCGTGCTCGACTGGAAGAAAACCGAAGACAAAAATGATGTAGTAAAAAATCTGAAGGATCTGTTGTTCAAACGCAAAGAAGAGATCGTGGTGAACAAACTTGCGAAGAAAGTAGACCAGAAATACAAGGAACTGAAAGTGGAGATCGCACCCGGCTCACTGGTAAAGCTGAAAAAGAACTACCAGGTAGGGGAGGTGAAAGAGATCCGCGGCAAACGTGCCATCGTCCAGATCGGCGCACTCCCAATGAATGTCGACATCGCCGACCTCACACCCGTTGAGAAGATCCAGCAGATCGAGTGATCTCCGTGCACCTCTGTGCATTCTGTGCCTCTGTGGTAAAACCTCTGTTCCTCTGTCTGCTTAGTTTACACAGCTCTCACAAAGACCCCATCTTCAATAACTCCGCCTCCAGTTTATCCATATTCTCCTCATTCTTCTCCGGCGCATAAGGCCTGATCTTATTGCATTCCCCAACCGAATTGAATTTCATTTTGAAAATAACTCGGGTCCGGGCTTCCGCCAGCTCTTCGAAAACGGTTTCTACCTGGAATATCGGTTGCGACTGCCGGTCCCAGACCAGTAATTCCGGTTCACGGATCACGGTAAATGTGCACTCATTCACATAATTTCCTTTCTCAGGTCCATGCATCACAAAGCTCCATTTCCCGCCTGGCCGCAGGTCGAAGCTGTTGAATGTGTTGGTAAATCCTTTGGGCCCCCACCAGTTCTGCAGATGTTTAGGATCGGTCCAGGCTTTGAAAACGAGCGCCCTCGGCGCATTGAGATCGCGGATGGTAACGATCTCGCATTCGGGAGGCACTTGTAATACAGGTTCTGTTTTCATGTTATGTCAGGTAGCAGTGAATTATTTTAAAAGAAAATATAGTCCATCCTTCACCGCCGGAAGAAAAACGGACATATGATCCTCTGCAGGATAATATCGCCAGTCAAACGAAATCGCCGAACCCGACTTTAAGTTATCGAGCAGCAAAAGGGTAGGACGGGTCTGTGCTGTTTGTCGCGACGTGTCCTTCCTGATCGCCTCAAGGTCCTTTTTGTCTTTGCTCATAGTATTGGCGATGGCCAGGAACACCGATACCTGCTGCGTTGTCTTTTTTAAGCTGATGGTCTCCTTTACCAATTTTCCATCGTCCCCCCACATACTGGGATCGATGATCAGGTACTTACGGAACATTGCCGGATGCTTCATTAACATTTCCACCGCGATCAATCCACCCAGCGAATGCCCGATCAGCATGCGCGAATCGCCGGCCGGATAATTCGCATCGATATAAGGCAACAGCTCTTTTTCCAGGTGCTCGATAAATTTTTGCCCGCCGCCCGAAACGGACGCAGCTCTCTGGTCGAGAAAAGGCGAGGAAGCCATAGCCGTAGGCGTATAGTCGCGATCCCTTAGCCAGATATTGTCGATGCCCACCACGATCTTCTGCTGCTGGCCCATCTGCTTCAGGGCATTGACTACGTTGATGAATTGCGCCTGGCCATCCAGCACATAGATCACATCAAGCTTTCCTTTTACCGCCGGCGTATAGACCTCGAAATTCCTTTGTTCGCCGAGGATCCTTGATTGAATACTGAACGATTGAATGCCGGTGTTATCCTGAGCAGCGGCCAATATGCTGCATAGCAGGCCTGACAATAACATCAACCAGGCCCCTGGCTTTTCAAAAAACGGTCGGGAGACTTTTCTGTTGCTGGGCACAATACTTTTCATAGCAGGCTATTGCCTTCGAAAATATATCAACGCTGTCGGATAAATTTAAACTATTTTCCGGATGGCCGATTGCAGTATTCAATCTAACTTGCATTTATTTACGAGATGAAGTTTAAGACTAGTGGACATTCGTCTCTGTTTAAAACAGGAACATGAAACCAGCCTCCACCAAACTCATCACTGTCATCGGTGCCGGCTCCATCGGCCAGGCTATCGCTCGCAGAATAGGAGCGGGTAAACATCTCCTGCTTGCCGACCTTCGAAAGGAAAATGCAGACGCCGCTGCCAAAACCTTGAGCGAAGCCGGCTTCGAAGTCAGCACCGCAGTCGTTGACGTAACCTCGAAAGAATCTGTTCTCGCCCTAATTGCATCAGCAAACGCCATCGGGTCTGTTCATGGCCTTATCCATGCGGCTGGTGTATCGCCCTCCCAGGCATCAGCCTCTACCATCCTGAAAGTAGATCTCTATGGGACTGCATTGGTGCTGGAGGAATTTGGGAAAGTCATCGAGCAGGGCGGGGCAGGAGTGGTGATCGCATCCCAATCCGGCCACCGTTTGCCGGCTCTTACCGCAGAACAGAACGAAGCACTTGCCACTACAGCTGCAGAAGATTTGCTCTCGCTACCTTTTCTTCAACCTCACTTGGTTACTGATCCGCTTAACGCTTACCAATTATCCAAAAGAGGCAATTCGCTCCGCGTGATGGCTGAAGCTGTGCGCTGGGGAAAACGAGGCGCACGCATCAACGCCATCAGTCCAGGCATCATTATTACTCCGCTCGCCAAAGATGAATTATCTGGTCCGAGGGGCGATGGCTACCGCAGGATGATCGACTTGTCCGCAGTAGGTCGCGCGGGAACTCCAGATGAGGTAGGAGCGGTTGGTGCATTACTAATGGGACAGGAAGGAGCTTTTATCACCGGCAGCGATTTCCTAATGGATGGCGGCGTCACTGCAGCGTATTGGTTTGGAGACCTATCGCCGCAGGCGTCCTGATGTTTTTATCAAAGTCCTTAGCAGTGTTTTGCTCGTACATACCAGCCTTACGAATGCATCCTCACGTCGATCCATGTTTGGCGTCTCGCGACTTCGATTAAAAAGCGGGGTCTCATCTTTTTTTGGTAGATCGACCCTCAGGCTATTATTTTGCACCCGGAGAGATGGCAGAGCGGTCGAATGCGGCGGTCTTGAAAACCGTTGAGGTGAAAGCCTCCGGGGGTTCGAATCCCTCTCTCTCCGCCTCAGCCCACCGAAGCTTTAGCGCAGGTGGGCTTTTTGTTTTATAAAGGCAGCCCAATTTCTCGGTGGGCTTCGGCAGACAAGTCCGCTTATCAGGTATTAATACCTGATTTTCTTTTGGGGAAGTAGGTGAGCTTTGCGAAGTGCAGTATGTATATATCCTTCGTTGCAGAAATGGCAAGACCTATGTAGGATGTACCCAGGACCTTAAGGAACGATTTGGCAGGCATTGTAGGGGCTATGTGCCTGCTACAAAGCATTATCTACCGGTGGTTTTGTTATTCTATTGCGCGTTCCCAAACAAATTGAAAGCATTTGAATTTGAAAAATACCTGAAATCTAGCTCTGGAAGAGCTTTTATGAATAAGAGGCTGTTCGACTGACGCTCTCCGCCTTCGCCCACGAACTGGACTAAAACTCTGATTTTCAGTATTTTTTAGTATCCAAAGCCATCTGTCCGGTAACCCGAACGTAACCTATCCGAATTTTATTGCCAATCAATTTTTACTATTTTACAAAAAACAATTTATGTCACAACACAAAGAGGTGATCAAATTCGGCGGTATGGAAATTCATTTTTGCCTCGACGCCAATGATACCAATGAACAGTTAACAATGTTCAAATGCATTATTCATCCGAACACCAGAATGCCGGCCCCGCACTATCATGAGCATTTCGACGAAACGGTATACGGATTGAAGGGTGCCGCAACGTTCACAATTGGCGGCAAGACGATCGAAATAGGTCCGGGCGATTCGTATTTTATTCCGCGCGGCACTGTCCATGGTTTCGCAAATAAATCCTCCGACACTATAGAATTCCTTGCATTTGTGAGCCCTGGCTTATTTGGCCCGGATTATTTTAAAGATATAGCTCAGATAGTTAATGCCGGCGGGCCGCCCGACCTGGCAAAAATTCATGAAGTAATGCGCAAGTACGGTTTAGTGCCGGTAGCGCAATAATTGCAGTCCATCCTTTTTGTGAACAACCGGAATGTCTTCCCGTCGTATGGGTATAAGCCCCTCGGGCAGTTCCGAACTATATCTCCTTTCTTCGCTTGCTCAAAATGAGGAATTAAGCGCTCGATTACAACTCAATAGCAGTAAAACCCCTGGCATGATTTTTTTGTTATTTTTTGTAATACATAGGAATGCCTGAAAGTTACCAGAATCTGACTGAGCCCGAGCTCATCGACAGGCTTACAGAATTAAGTGAAAAAATGGCGCAGGCCAGGGGTATCAGTACGGCCTATGATTCACTGAAAGAGGAGATACTGGCTGTACAAGAAGAGATAGAGGCAAGAAAAAAGCCGGTAAAAAAGAAATGGCGTTTTTTATGACCCGCTAATCCGAAAAACCACAATAACCGCGAGATTGAATTGGGCCGCTCTTACCGGGCGGTTTTTTTGTGCCTGTGACCTTCCTTGCCGTCATCAAACCGTTTTGATTGCCGCTTGTTCTCGCGGATCACATCCCAATACTCGCGGCCATAGCCCACCAGGATCTCTTCGCCGGGCTCGATATTCCGTTTCGCTTTGATATACACCCGCTTTTTTACGGTCACATACTCACAATTATTGGTGATGCCTTTCATCCGGTTAATGCCGCGGGCATCATTGGCAAAACGCGCCAGCGATGTTTTATACGGCTTCGCATCGATCACATGATTGCGCGTTACATAAAACAGGTATGCATTATCGGGCAGCCTGCTAAGCTCATTCCAGGTACTGACCCTCCCGGTATATTCCGTGATCAGCGTTCCTTTTGGGATAGCCACTTTCGTGAACAGCCCCTTGCCAGCCCCGGGCAGTGTGGATTTTTTCACCGATAATTCTGATTTCGAAAGCATGCCTTTTCCAATACCAATATCAGGCCATTGCTTTTTGGGTAACTATCGGTACCAATTGTGGAGTTAACGATCGGAAAGCGCTATGATCTCCCTGGCGAGCTTGATCAGTTCCTCAAAGTCTGAAGGCTTGATCAGGTATTTGGAAGCCCCATGACTCACGCAGGCCTCGATGATGGAAGGTGAGGCCGCCGTACTCACGATCACTTTGGGCGTATCGCGATAGCGTTCATCGGCCTGTAAACGTTTCAGGAATTCTTCTCCATTCATCATGGGCATATTGTAGTCGGATACGATGATATCCGGTTTCTCCACATCAGCACAACGCCCGAGCCATTGCAAAGCCTCATCGCTGCGGGTGGCAAAACGAACCTGTACCGGGCTGCCTGTAGACTCGAACGCCTGCTGCATCAATACCTGATCGTCCAGGTCGTCGTCTATGATGAATATGTTCAGTCCCTTGTTCATGCGGTTAAAATAACACAATATGCGCTAGCCAGCAAGATACACCGCTCAGCCATGCAGATGTTGTGCCAGACTTCCCCCAAGCCGGAATATGACCGCTTCCTGACATTAAAACGGGATGAAACCTGTGTACAAAACATGCAAACCCCTTGCGCATGCAAGGGGCTCAGCAGGGTAAAGAAGCGGGAATAGCCTTAATAGGGCAGAATATTTTCAGGACGGGTAGCCGCATTTCGCTTGGCGCCAAACAGCCAGCCGAAAGAAATTTCCATGCTCTGCACGGAACTATATGAGTTGCGGATCTGGGAGTTCACCACATCATAGCTGATGCCTACCACCAGGTTCGGCGTTTCGAAAGCCACATAGGGATAGATCGCATCCTGGAAACGGCACCAGAGACCCAGGTTCAGTTTCTGTGTTTCTGAAAGCCTTGCTTTATATACGCCGCCGAGTGTAACTACCGTGTTCTGGCCCTGCAGATCGGTGATCACGCTGGCCTGCACCTCATCTTTGTTATTCAGCAGAAAGCGCGCCCCGGCCTGTAAGTTCACACGGCGTTCTACGCTGAATTTGGTGCTGCTGTAAAAGCCTTCTTCCGGCCGCGATGCGTGATACACGGCTGTGCCGAGATGAAAACCCCACATACGAAAATCCTTGCTGTATCTAACGCCCATGTTCACATCCCAGTATTTGTTGGAACTGATACTCACGGGATCGCCCGAAGGAGTGGAGCGCTGAAAGCCCATGCTGCCAAACTGCGACTGGAATTCGAACTTGCTTGCATCCACGAGGCGGTTGGCATAGGTAGCTTCCAGACCTACGCCGAGATGCTCATGTCCCTGCCCGTCAAGCGCAATATTGTAAGCGGCGCCTGCGGTGAAAAAATTATTTTTCAGCAGGCCTGAATTGGATGCATCGGTCAGCAAAGAAAAGCCGAACCCGAATACGCTTTTTCCACCCGAACCCGAATGAACGCTTTTTTCAAGCGAAAGTGAAGTGGTATTGTACGGCGCCACCGAAGCGCTCCACCATTGTGAGCGGAATACACCCAGCAGCCGCCAATCGCCCACATCCTTTCCGATCAGCGCAGGATTGATGGTCATCGGAGAATTAAAGTACTGCGAAAAATGCGGGTCCTGCGCCGCTGCGGGCACGGCATACCCAACGCCCATTATCAAAGCAGCAGCAGCCAAAATTCTTTTCATGAGTTCAGTTTTTTTGCACATCCTACCGCAGCAGGGTAACATTACCGGTTTTTCTGGTGATAACGCCGAACTGATCCGCCACCTCAGCTGCCCAGATATAGGTATCGATCGGTTGCGGGTCATTATTGAATCTGCCATCCCATCCGATCGTCGGATCGGTGGTCTGGAATACCATTTTGCCAAACCGGTTAAATACCCTGAAGTACCGCAGTTGCCTGATACCTGCCAGGTTCACGAACAGTTTATCATTGACCCCATCGCCATTCGGCGTAAATACGGTAGGTACATAGATCCGGTTATCGTAGATCCGTACCAGCAAGCTGTCCACCGTAATACAGCCCGAAGGCGCAGTGATCTGTATACGGTAATCCTGATCGGCCGTTAATGTCGCAGATGGAGTACCGGAATTCGGGTTCGACAATCCTGTTGCCGGGCTCCACAGATAGGCCTTACCGAAATTGCGCGCAGGCAATGGCAGCGGTTCATTGATCACCGCGTTTGATGGCGGCTGCATGCGCACAGCCACTCTCGGTACTTCTACCGTAAACTGCTTGGTGATCGCATCTGCAAGCGCCGGGCATGCCTGCGGCGTTACTTTCAGCGTCATGCTGAAGCTGCTGGCCTGCGCATAAGTGAATACAGGCGCTGTTGCGGTGGATGTATTGTTGTTATTATCGGTCCACAGATAGCTTACCGTACCACTGGCTGCCACGGTTGAGTTGCTCGTGAAAGTTACAGGTCTGTTGATACAGTAGCTGTCGAAGCTGAAATCAGCCACCGGTTTCTGCACCGCGGTAATGGTGAGGCTGTTCGTTGCAGGCGCGGTACAGCCGCTGGCTGTAGTTACGGTTGCAGTATAAACACCGGTGGTGGTAATGGTCAGCTGGCTGCCCGTTACTCCGGTAATGGCAATGCCATTCCTTCTCCAGGCATAGGTACTGCCGCCAGATGCGTCGAGTGTAAGCGACGCGCCGGTTCCGCACAGTACATTACCCAGTGCAGAGCTGATCACACCAGAAGGCAGCGGATTGATCGTTACCACAACAGGCATCAGGTCTGAAGCCACGTTCGAACTATTGGTGCCTTTGATATAGTAGGTGCCGCTCGCACTCACCGCTGCCGGTGTGGCAAGCGCATTGTTGCCTGCTGCATCCGTGAAATAAGTATAAGTAAGGTTCGGATCACTGCCTGCAGTTACTGCTGCTGCGGTGAGATCAACCGTAGCCGGTGCGCAAACAGCGGCCGGATCGGTGACCACCACATTCGGTTTGGCGCCGTTGCCCACCGTGATCAGCTTAGTTGCGCTCGCACTGCAACCGGAGCCGTTCGCCACGGTATAGGTAACCGTTGCGCTGCCACTGCTGATACCCGTGATCAGGCCGCTTGATGAGTTTACGGTGAGGACAGCCGGCTTATCGCTGCTCCAGGTACCGCCTGCGGTTGCGGCAGTAAGGGTGGCGGTATTGCCGACCAGCACGCTGCTGACGCCTGATATAGTGGCATCAGGCAGATCGAATGCAAGCTTGACTGCTTTTGAAGTGTCGTTATAACTGGTGCCCCCGGTGATGTTACAGCGATAAAAAACCGGAGCACTGCTTACTGTGGCCGTATAGGTGCTGCTCGTTGCGCCCGCCACGTTAGACCAGCTCAGACTGTCTGCAGAACGCTGCCACTGGAAATTCAGCGATGAGCCTGTAATATTTACTGAAAGATCCGCACTGTAAGTAGGACATCCTCCGGAGGTAACAGTAGAGCTTGTCATCAGTCCCTGTACATTTCCATTCGGTACACCGGTCACAACAAGCACCGCCGGTGTGTTCTGGCTGGAAGCAAGCAAAAGATTGTTACCCAGCTGTATGGTTCCCGCCACAAGATTCGCGGTGTTGCTGACCGTAACAGGGGCATTTAATTGGCTGATACCATACGTATGGTTGATGACCAGGTTGCTGACGGCAGTAATACCTGTTCCCGACAGGATCACCGGTCCGCTGAGTATCCATGTAGACCCTGATCCGCTGCTGCTGATCGTGCCGTCATTCGTAAGGGTTCCGCCACCCAGTACTACCTGCACGCCGCCTGTAGTCACCAGCCGGGTACTGCCGGTAATTTTTATAGTGCCCTGTGCAAAAACATGCCCCGCGGTGCAAAACGCAACCACGATGATCAGGATCCTTTTCAAAATGCGCTGGCTATGTAACAAGGCTGTGTTTTTTTGTTTGGTCAACTGTTATTGCTGATCGATTTCTCTTTTATTGTTAGTTCGGCTCAATAATTATCCATGCTACGATCGAAGTGTCCGTGCCATCTGTAGATGTGATAGTAAATGATGTCCCCGCGTTCCTGGCCGTTACTATTACAGGTACCGCTGTTGTAATAGTTCCCAGCTGCTGTACAGTGATGAATATCCTGCTGTTTGCCGTGACTTTTGATGTGTTCACAGTAGCTGATCCCGCCACTAAGGTAACCACACCCATTGTACCGCTCGCTTCCACTACAGCCAGTGCTCCTACAGAAGCGCCTGCTGTTACAGACAACGAATTGGAAGTTGTTTTGCCGGAGACCACAATGCCTGCGGCGGAAGTGGTTCCTGTTACTGTCAGGCCAGCGCCCACTGTAGCCCCACCGGCCGAGATCAGGGAAAGTGCGCTTACAGTTCCGGTGGTGGTGAGGTTACCGCTTCCCAGGAAAATATTGGCGGGATTGAGTGAGCCTGCCACCGCAAGATTGCCACCGATAGATCCGTTACCCGTAATGGTAAGCGTGCCGCCGGTGATACTACCCGTAGCTGCAACGCCTGCTGCAGAAGTAGTACCACTCACAGTAAGTCCGGATGCAACCGTTGCGCCGCCGGTAGAGATCAGCGACTGCCCGGTGATCGTACCTGTGGTGGTAAGATTACCGCTGCCGAGGTTAATGCTGCCAGGATTGAAGCTGCCTGCGACCGCAAGGTTGCCACCGACAGATGCATTACCTGTTGCGGTCAATGCACCACCTGTGATACTGCCGGTTGCCGCGATTCCGTCAGCCGAAACAGTTCCGGTAGCAGTGAAACCTGCACCTGCAGTGATGCCGCCGGAGGATATCAACGATGCCGCGCTTTGTGTGCCACTGGTCGTAATATTACCGGCCACTGTTGCATTCGTTGTTACTAATGATTGAGTACTTATCGTACCGGTAGTGGTAAGGCCGCCGCTGCCCAGGTTGATACTGCCAGGATTAAAGCTGCCTGTTACCGCCAGGTTACCGCCAACAGATGCATTACCCGTTGCGGTCAATGCACCGCCTGTGATACTTCCGCTCGATGCAATGCCTGCAGTTGAAACGCTTCCTGTTACTGATAATCCCGCATTCACTGTAGCACCTCCATTGGAGATCAGCGATTGGGCCGTGATCGTACCGGTTGTGGTAAGGGTACTGCTGCCCAGGTTAATACTGGTTGGATTGAAGCTGCCTGTTACTGCGAGGTTGCCACCCACAGATGCATTGCCCGTTGCGGTCAATGCACCGCCGGTGATGCTGCCGCTGGATGCAATGCCTGCAGCTGAAACCGTTCCGGTAGCGGTGAGTCCTGCACCTGCAGTGATGCCGCCGGAAGATATTAATGATGCAGCGCTCTCAGTGCCGCTGGTAGTGATATTACCGGCCACTGCGGCATTCGTTGCTGCTAATGACTGTGTGCTGATCGTACCGGTGGTGGTAAGACCGCCGCTACCCAGGTTAATGCTGCCAGGATTAAAGCTGCCTGTTACCGCCAGGTTGCCACCCACGGATGCATTACCCGTTGCGGTCAAAGCACCGCCTGTGATACTGCCGCTGGAAGCAATGCCTGCAGTTGAAACGCTTCCTGTTACTGATAACCCCGCATTCACTGTAGCACCGCCATTGGAGATCAGCGATTGAGCCGTGATCGTACCTGTGGTGGTAAGGTTACTGCTGCCCAGGTTAATGCTGGTAGGATTAAAGCTGCCTGTTACTGCGAGGTTACCGCCGACAGATGCATTACCCGTTGCGGTCAATGCACCGCCGGTGATGCTGCCGGAGGATGCAATGCCTGCAGCTGAAACGCTTCCTGTTACTGATAATCCCGCATTCACTGTAGCACCGCCATTGGAGATCAGCGACTGGGCTGTGATCGTACCGGTTGTGGTAAGGCTACTGCTGCCCAGGTTAATGCTGGTAGGATTAAAGCTGCCTGTTACTGCCAGGTTGCCGCCAACAGATGCATTACCCGTTGCGGTCAATGCACCGCCTGTGATGCTGCCGCTGGATGCAATACCCGCAGCCGAAACCGTTCCGGTAGCGGTAAGACCTGCGCCTGCAGTGACGCCGCCGGAAGATATTAATGATGCGGCGCTTTGTGTGCCGCTGGTCGTAATATTACCGGATACAGTTGCATTCGTTGTTACTAATGATTGCGTGCTGATCGTACCGGTAGTGGTAAGGCCGCCGCTGCCCAGGTTGATACTGCCGGGATTAAAGCTGCCTGTTACTGCGAGGTTGCCCCCAACAGATGCATTACCCGTTGCGGTCAAAGCACCGCCTGTGATACTGCCGCTGGATGCGATACCTGCAGTTGAAACGCTTCCTGTTACTGATAACCCTGCATTCACTGTAGCACCGCCATTGGAGACCAGCGATTGGGC
>JAFBAN010000191.1 GCA_019247775.1 Chitinophagaceae bacterium
TTTCGTTGGTATAGCCGGCCGCTGCGCTTATCCCGCTCAATCAAAGAGAACATTAACCCCAGCCTTCAGGCTGGGGTAAGAGCGGAAAAAGATCTCCGGGCTTTAGCCCCCAAACGGAGCCTAAAGCCATCGCCGCTCCGCAGCCATCGGGAAAGCTCGTGTAGGTCCTGGGCTAAAGGCCCGATATCGAAGGTGTTGCAGACCCCCAGCCTAAAGGCTGGGGTTAATACCGCTCACTCCCTGCAAAATCCTTTTCATAATCCCCTTTGATGCGCTCCATGGATGGATTGAAATAGCCGAAATGAAGATCGGGAAATTCATCCCTGATGAGCTGCATCAGTTGCTTCACGCCCAGCATCTCACCGGTTTCATTTACGCCGATCTTGCCCATATACCAGTCGGGGTCGATGTTGAAATTGCGCCACTGGATCATTTTGAGCCCTGTATCGATGATGAGTTTGCGCAGGGCTTCGTATTCTTCCACACTGTCTGTCATTCCCGGAAAAACGAAGTAGTTGATGCTGGTCCATCCCCCATAACCGTTCACTACTTTCAGACTTTCCACGATGTCTTCAAAACGATAATTATTGGGACGATAATAAGGCTCATAAATATGACTGCGCACAGAATTGGTACTGACGCGGATACTGTTCAGTCCCGCTTCGCATAGCGCTTTCACAGCATCCGGCTTCGAACCATTGGTATTGATATTGATACTGCCTTTCGATGTATGTTTCCTGATCTCCACGATGGCATCGCGGATGGTTTCCCACATCAGCAGCGGCTCGCCTTCGCAGCCCTGGCCGAAGCTCACTATGGGAAAGGGGGCCTGCATCAGGTGCGGCACTGCAAATTCAACGATCTCTTCCGGCGTGGGCTTGAAACTGAGCCGGTCCTGGGTAGACACGATCGTTTCATCCTCCGGCTGGAATGAGATACAGCCGATACAGTTGGCATTGCAGGCAGGTGAACTGGGGATCGGGCATTCCCATCTTCCCAACGCAAAATTCCGTGCTGCTGGGCAATGATAAGTCATGCAGCAGTTCTCCATCAAATGCTTCACCAGGCGGTTATCGGGATATGCCTGCAGCAGTTGCTGTGTGCCTGCGGCGATCCTGTCATCATCATAACCCGCGTACTCCTGCCGGATATCTTTTTCGATGCGAACGGCAGGAACATAATTCCTGTTGTTCATCCAGCCGACAGCAGTATAACAGAACAAAGGCAGTGTTGGTGCATCGGGCAGTGTTTCGAATGCAGCGAGGTAGAGCCCGGTATGAGCAGGGGGAATGAATGCTGCAACGGCCCAGCCTTTTTCGCAGAGGCGCATCTCCCCGGTGGTAGTGTCGATGCCGATACCACGGCGGCCGGGCAATTCATAAAGATTACCGCCATCCGGCAGCTCTATCCATTCATCTGCAGGCACAGGAAATGCATCCCAGCCTGCGCGGCCGGCGGCGAAGAGTGTGGTGTCTTCGAAAATATTTCCGTTCCCGTCGGAGTATAACAGGTAGGGGGATGTAGTCATGTTCATGAGGATTTAGACCTTAACGGTTGCGCCCGCTTTTTCAGCGTCGATCCGCTCTCTGCAGAATTCGTTAAAATCTTTTTCCAGTATGGCCGAGCCCGAATCCTCGATCTCTTTCTGGATGAATTTATTCGTTTTCATATCGAGGGTGAGTATACCGTCCTTGATCACGGCATTGCTCAGCTCATTCCAGTAATAATATTTTTTGGGCAGTGAATTCACTACGATCTCATTATTGTCGAACGCGATCTCCACGGGAAACTTTACCTGCTTCTCCAGCAATGAAGCCAGGAAAAACACCAGCGCCATCCATTGCCAGCCATCCTGCAGGGCCCAGCCGATGCACCCCATGATCAGCCCGATACGATAGAACGCTATGCCCCCCTTCCGTTGGGTATAGTAACTATAGATCAGCCATCCTGTGATCCCCACGATCAGCGAAGAAAGCACCACCGACTTTATACCGGTTGCCGGGCTTTCTACCGACGATGCAAAACTGATCATCGACAAAAGCAGCATCAGCTGACTGATACCATCGATCAGTTTATAGTTCGGCCGCTTGCAGACCACGATATAGTCGTACACTTTCATTTACTTATTATTTAAAGCCATCAGGTTGCAGAGCCGCCACAGGCAGCGGGCGCCTACATTGCTGTCCCAGTCGGTTTGTCCGATCGCGATCTCCACCAGGTCAAAACCGATCAGCTTTCTTCCGCTTTCATTAAGCTTGCGCAGCAGGTAAAAAACCTCTTCCATTTCGAAGCCACCCGGAACAGGGGTGCCGGTATTGGGGCAATATTTCCTGTCGAGACCGTCTATATCGAAACTGAGGTACACTTTCTCCGGTAACTGGCCGATGATCTCATCGGCGATCTGTTTCCAGCTTTCGCCTTCGAACTGCCTTTCTTTAACAGCCTTGTCGAAATAGGTGATCACCCTGGCGTTGCTGTTGGCGATATAATCGGCTTCTTCCTCGCTGTAGTCACGGATCCCTACCTGCACGAGTTTGGTGATCTGGGGTATCTCATGCAAAGCATTGTACATGATGGAAGCATGGGAATACGTGAAATATTCATAACTGCGGCGGAGATCGCAATGCGCATCTATCTGCAGCACACCGTACTCGCCATGCAGCTCAGACAGGGCTTTCATAAAACCGAACGGGGTGCTGTGATCGCCGCCCACCAGTCCTACCAGTTTTCCCTTCGTCAGCAGCTCGCGGCTCTGCTCGTATACCCAGTGGTTCATGACATGACTGCCTTCGTTGATGTCCTTAAGGCTTTTGCACATGAACTTGTTCTTCTCCACTTCTTCACCCCGGGAAATATAATCGATATACAATTCGGCCTCTTTGCGGAGATAATCGCTTTTCATGAGGATGCGCCGGTCCACTTCTTTCATGTAAAAGCCCTGTTTCCAGCCATGGTCGCCGTCCATATCGAACAGGTCCACCTGCTTGCTGGCTTTGGAGATATGCTCGGCCGCGCGCGCAGTGCCCGAGCCGTAACTCACCGTTACTTCCCAGGGAACAGGCAATAAGATCAGACGCGCATCTTCTTCGGAAAAAGGCAGGCCGAATACATTGTTGTTGGGATTACCTACTGCATTCGGGTCAAACAGGGAAAGATCGGCCATGACTGATACTTAGTTAACAAACAGGACGCAAATTACTTCAAACTTGCAAACCGCCTGCAAAAAACCGTTAATGCAGTGGTTAAACTTCCGCAACAGCCCGTTTTTGGCTACCTTTGCGGCGAAAAGAAACTTCATGAAGAAAACCCATATCGTGATCCTGGTGCTGATCGCCGCGGCCATAGTGGTACTGATCAGTTATACCGGCGACCTGACCACCTACGAAACGATCGCTTCCGCCCGGCAGAAAGAGGGGAAATTCGTGAACCTGATCGCCAAAATTGACAAACAGGAGCCTGTTGAGTACGATGCGGTGAAAAATCCCAATTACCTGGCATTTACCGCTGTGGATACACTGGGAAACCGGATCCGCGTGATCTACCATAGCAATAAGCCCACCGATATGGAAAAAAGTGAGCGGATTGTGCTGAAAGGAAAAGTACAGGGGGATCATTTCGACTGCAGGGATATCCTGCTGAAATGCCCTTCCAAATACAAGGATGATCCCAAGGCTATGAAGAGCCTGCAGACGACCATGAACTAATCCCGCAACCAGACTAACAGATGCAGTATATAGGCGAACATTTACTGCCCGGACAGATCGGGTATTTTTTCTCAGTGCTTTTCCTGGTGAGTTCGCTTGTGGCTACGATTGCCTGGTTCAAAGCCAATCGCCAGGCCGATCCGGGCGGCCGCCAGAGCTGGATCCGGCTCGCGAGAATTTCCTTTCTTGTAGAAACCGTTTCGGTGATAGCGCTGTTCGCAACGCTGTATTATATCATCTCCCATCATCTTTTCGAATACAAATATGCCTGGGCCCATAGCGACAAAAGCCTGCAGTCAGAATACCTGTTCGCCTGTTTCTGGGAAGGGCAGGAGGGAAGTTTCATGTTGTGGAGCTTCTGGCATTGCGTACTGGGCTGGATACTGGTCTGGCGTTCGAAAGACTGGGAGCCGGGCGTGATGACGGTTGTCAGTTTTGTGCAGTTCTGTCTCGCTACGATGATCGTTGGCATTTATTTCTTCGGGATCAAACTCGGCAGCAGTCCTTTTGTTTTGCTGCGCAATGAAATGGAGGCGCCGATCTTCAGCAGACCCAATTACCTGGAACTGGTCAAAGACGGTAACGGCCTCAATACCCTGCTGCAGAATTACTGGATGGTGATCCATCCGCCGGTGCTGTTCCTCGGATTTGCGTCTACCGTTGTGCCTTTTTCATATGCAATTGCCGGGTTATGGAAAAAAGATCATAGCTGGACAAAACCTGCCATTCCCTGGGCATCGTTCTCGGCTGCTGTTCTGGGAACCGGCGTGATGATGGGCGCCGCATGGGCGTACGAAAGCCTGTCGTTCGGCGGATACTGGGCCTGGGATCCGGTGGAGAACGCTTCACTGGTGCCCTGGCTGGTGCTGGTAGCCGGCCTTCATACCAATCTTATCTACAGAAGCACCAAATATTCTTTGCGACCGGCCTATTTCTTTTACATCATCGCGTTCTTACTGGTTCTGTATTCCACTTTTCTTACGCGAAGCGGTATCCTGGGTGATACCTCGGTGCATGCTTTTACAGACCTGGGGATGAACTGGCAGCTGCTGTCGTTCGTACTCGTATTTTTTGTTCCCGCGATGATCCTGTATACGCTGCGTTTCAGATCGATCCCTTCCATTGTGCAGGAAGAAAAAACCTATAGTCGCGAATTCTGGATGTTCATAGGCTCCCTGGTATTTTTTCTTGCCGGACTGGTGATCATTGCCAAAACCTCCGTACCGGTGGTCAACAAAGTATTCGGCACCAGGATCGCCCCGCCTGAAGACTCTGAATTTGCTTATAACCAGATCCAGGTATATGTTGCTATCGTAGTGGGTCTTCTTACCGCCGTCACACAGTATTTCAAATTCCGGGATACGCCGAAGCAGGTATTTGGGAAAAAGATCCTGATACCGACCATTATCTCCGTACTGATCAGCGCCGCAATCAGCGTATTCGGAAATATCAACTACGACAAACACGGACCAGGTTTCCTGGTAGCGATCCATATTGCCATCTTCGCCGCCGTATACGCAACCGTTGCCAATGCAGGTTATATCTGGGCCGGACTGAAAGGAAAGGTCAAAGCTGCCGGGGCCTCAGTGGCGCATGTCGGATTCGGGTTGATATTGGTAGGCATTCTGATCTCATCCAGCAAGAAAACGGTACTGAGCTGGAATACCACAGGTGTGACACCACTGACCGCCGATCCGAAATCGAAGAATAATCCCGCCGGCGATCCTGCGGAAAATATCACCCTGTTCAAGGGTATTGCCACGGATATGGGCCGGTATATGGTCACTTATGCCAAGGACACCATGAATGAGCACGACCGGAAGCGGTATTTCGAAATCGCGTTCCGGGCGAAGACCGGCGGTGAAACCTTCAACCTGTACCCTGATGTGATCAAACAGAACAAGGGCGGGGAAGGATTTTCGGCCAATCCGGCTGCAAAGCATTATTGGTATAAAGATATTTTCGTATACATCACCTCTTTCCAGGAAAACAACCGCGCGGATACCGCCAGTTTCAAAGACCGGGAGATCAAAGCGGGCGATACGCTGTTTTATAGCCGGGGTATGATGATCCTGAACGGGGTTTCCGTTAATCCGGCC
>JAFBAN010000226.1 GCA_019247775.1 Chitinophagaceae bacterium
TCCTGGTAATCTGAAAGATTGGTGGACCCAACCGGATGCGGCCACATTGCAATCCCGCGCAGGTGAAGTGGTACAGCAATACAATGCGCTTACCGTACTCGACACAGTGCATGTACAGGGAAAACTTACGCTCGGTGAGAACCTTGCCGATCTGGGCGGCCTGAGCATGGCGTATGAAGCGTTCACCAAAACAAAACAGTTCAAGGAAGGGAAAAAGATCGACGGCTTTACGCCGCAGCAGCGCTTTTTCCTGGCCTGGGCGCAGATCTGGCGTAACAATACGCTTCCGGAAACTGCTGCCAACCTCATCAAGACCGACCCGCATTCTCCGGGCGAGCACCGCGCCAATGCACCCGTAACAAATATTGATGCCTGGTATACGGCTTTCGACGTGAAGCCGGGCGATAAAATGTATAAGCCGAAGGAGGCGAGGACGAGGATCTGGTAACCCCACCCCCAGCCCACCCCCCCAGCCCCCTGAAGGGGGAGCCAGTAAATTTTACTAATAAGAAAGCCGTTCTTGAGGGAACGGCTTTCTTATTATCCAAGTATTTCAACTCCCCCTTCAGGGGGCTGGGGGGTGGGTTTATCTTTCTGCGGCGCGCATCCATCTTTCCGGGATATCATTCCTGCTGGCGGTGAGATAATCATTGTAACTGCAGGCAGCGAATTTGCCGTCGTGTAACTGCATCCACCAGCGGCCGGTGCGTTTGCTGCGGAGGAAAATGGTTTCTACTTCACCAAATGCGATCGTAAACTCATCAAAGTCATTCCGGTTCTCGAGCCTGGCTTCATGCTTGCCTTTATTGATGCCGTCCATTACATACCACAACATATGCGCGATCTGTTTGGCGGTGAGCGCATGATGGTCGGCGCCGGGATCGTATCCGTAAATGCCGATACTGCTGCATTGCCTGCTCATGCCGGCATATTGCATCAGGGTACAGGCCTCCTCGCCGTTAAATCCATTTGGGGTCAGGTGATTGGCCGGTGCATGTGCGTGCTGGATGGCTGCGATATCAAAACTCACCATATCGCTGTTGCGGATAGGCGGTTCCATTTCTTCGATCGCTTCTTTTACCCGGCCCACGCGATAGCAGTCGAATCCCAGCTTATCTATCGTCTCCAGCATTTGGGGATGCATGAAATAACTCTGGAATCCGACATGCGTGTACATCCTGAGATGATTGGGCATACCGGTGAACATCTCTACCAGGAACTGATCGGCAGGCAACAGGCTTTCCATATCGAGATCTATCCGGGCATCAACGCCAACTGCGTCTATGATCCGGTTGAGGGAGCCGTAAGCCTGGTATTGCGCGGTCGTATTATCATGCGAGCCACCGATGATCACCACTTTTTTATTCTGCTCTACCAGTTCAGCCACCACAGTGCGCAGGGCGGCATAACTGTCCTGGAGACTTGCGCCTGTTTTTACATTACCAAGATCCGCCAGCCTTACTTCCGAATGCCAGTGGAACAGGCGGTAAAATTCAGCCCTTACGGCATTGGCTGCGTCTGATCGTTCATGCTCCGGTCCTGCTCCGCGCATTTCGGTGCAGCCCACCAGTACCATATCCACATCCGCCAGATCGGGAAGTTCATTCTCATATACAGCGATATGCCTGCCCAGCTGTGTTTCACGGAAACCCTCATCCTCGGATAAACGGGCAATATTAATGGGTTCAAGAAAATCTATGATCGTTTGTAGCGACATGCTTTTTGTTTGCATTTCTCTAACGTTAAACCACCTGCTTTATTGTCTGGATTCTTTCAAAAGTAAGGTGCTGCAACCCGGACAGGTCGCTAAGAGAACCTGCCTATTCGGTGTACTTATACCCTACCCCCCTTACGGAATGAAAGTAACGGGGATTACGGCTGTCCTGTTCGAAATATTTGCGGAAGTTGAGAATGAAATTATCGATGGTGCGTGTAGTAGGAAAAACATTATAGCCCCAAACCACCTGCAGGATTTTTTCGCGGGTAACCACATCACCTTTATTCTCGATCAGCAGTTTGAGCAACATGGTTTCTTTTTTGCTAAGTTCGATATGATCCCCGTTCCAGGCCACAGCGTCCTGGGCTTTAAAATCGATCTTATTATCGCCGAAATGATAACTATCACCCACATTTTCCTTTACCTGCATCCGTTTATTCTTCTCGATCAGTTTGCCCACACGCAACAATAGTTCTTCGAGATTAAACGGTTTGGTAAGATAATCATCGGCGCCTTTTTTCAGGCCCAGCACTTTATCGGCGCTGGTATTCTTTGCACTCAGCATAAGGATAGGCACCTCGTTGTTATTGACACGAATGCTTTCCGCCACACCGATGCCATCGAGCTCCGGCAGCATGATATCTAGAATGATCAGGTCAAAATATTCGTCGCCTACTTTGCGCAGCGCTTCGCTGCCGTCGTAGGCCGAGCTGACGGTATAACCCTCCATCTCCAGATTGAGACGGAGCGCTTCGTGGAGATTTTCTTCGTCATCCACCAGCAGGATATTTGCCCTGTTATCTTTCATGATCTGAAACTCACCACAAAATTACTGCCCGAGGGAACATGATCTGTCACAGAAATGTCGCCATTATGGCTCTCTGCTATCTTCCGGCAGAGGTACAGACCCAGACCTGTGCCCTTGGTCCTGCGCGTGTTCTCGTTCCCTATCCGGTAGAATTTGTCGAATATCTTCTGCCTTTCTTCCGGCGGAATGGATTCGCCCTCATTTGACACCGTGAGCTGTATCTGATGATCGGATTCGGACAAGGCCACGGTAAGCGCAGAATCCTTAGGCGAATATTTGATCGCATTCTCGATCAGGTTATTCACCAGTATCTGCAACAGCAGCGACTCACCTTCCAGGTATATTCCTTCTGTAATATTCTCGTGGATCGGCCGGTGCGGAAAACGTTTGAGAAAATCGTCCACACAACCCTCTACCAGATCGGCAAAATTGATCTCCTGCTTATTCGAAGTATAACCGGCGTCCAGCTGGGTAGCAAGCAGGATATTGTTGCAGAGCACGTTCAGCCTGTTCGCCTCTTCGAGGGTATTGGCGATAAGCTTGTGCTGCATGTCATCATCCAGTTTCCGTTTCTGCAGCGTTTCGAGGTTAAGCTGCGTAACTGCGATCGGTGTTTTAAGTTCATGGGTGATCGCCATCATGAAATTCTGCTGTTGCTGCGATAGCCGGAACTGGCGCCTTACCGCCCTGAACACGAACGCAGCGCCCAGCACTGTTACCGCCAGAAAAGTTAGTCCCTCGCTGATGTATTGAGCGGTCTTTCGGTTACGCAGGCTCAGGATATCATCCAGCTGCGCCTGGTACCCGGAAGCAGCAATATCCAGTTTATTTTTTTTGATAGTGGCGATGTCCTGGTTCTGTCTTTCCAGTGCAATGAACCACCAGCATAAAGCCGCCACCATGTATCCGAGTAAAAGCCAGTAAACAATGGTGATAAAAGCCAGGCCGTGTTTGCGGGGAAGTTTCATGGCCTTGCTTTTTCCACGCGGATGCCCGCATTCAATACGAACTGAAGGGGCTCTTCGCGCATATTCTGCTGCAGCACGAAAGTATAGCTGCCTTTTCTCAGTCTTACCGGTGCACGTGTGATCCGTGCACGGTGATCGAACACATCATCCATGCCGGTGCCCAGCCAGCCTCT
>JAFBAN010000063.1 GCA_019247775.1 Chitinophagaceae bacterium
CTTCACTTCCTCTGCCGCTTTTTCGTATCCATTGATCCTGTCGTTGTTGATCCTGATCAGGTCATTGAGGGTCTCTATCAGCGTTTCATTTGTTTTCATAGACAATTTTTATGAAACGGATAAAATCCTATGCCTCCCTAAGCCTTAGCAGCCATTGCCGGATTGTGGAAAGAAATACCCGGTTTTTGGAGATCATCGGCCGCTTGGTATGGGTTTTTGATAAGCCCATGGAACCTTAAAAAAAACCGCATGAAGACCTTATACTGCTGCTTTTTCTGCCTGCTATTGGCAGCCGGGGTGTCCGGCCAGTCCATCAAGGGCTATACCTACAAGACCGCGCTTGGGGTAAAAGTGCTCGACGGCGCGGGCATCACCCTCAAAAGTTTCATGAACAGCAATACAGCCATCGAAGGAGTCGGGTTTTTCTGGCGGCAGGGTTTCCGCATTACCGGTCTGTATGAGATCCATGGCAATATCAGCGGGGCGCCGGGATTGAAATGGTATGTAGGGCCGGGAGCGCATATTGGATTTTATAACAAGGACTATTTCAGCGGATCAACCACCGCAGGTGTGGATGGCGTACTGGGCCTTGATTTTAAGGTGAACGGTGCGCCGATCAACTTCTCGATCGACTGGCAACCTTCTTTCGAATTTGCCAGCAACAGGGGCTTTATCAGCGGGTGGGGCGGCATTGCGGTCCGGTATACTTTCTGATCAGCCGATCTGCGCCAGCAACGACATCAGCACGCGTTCCTCGGAAGTGAGTGCGGATCTGTTATCGTCTTTTTCGATCGTATCCAGTTCCTCCAGATAGCCGGCGATCTTATTCTCCTCGTAAAGCCTGATCAGGCCGGGATGCACATAGTATTTTTTGCAGATGGTGCGGGTATTGCCCAGTTGCCTGCTCACCTCGTCCAGCGCCAGGTTGATCTTTTTTTTGCATTCGGTTTCGCTTGTAAAAAAGCCGATCTCCCTGAATGCCCGCAGCAGGTTGAGACAGCCCGCCCAGGTACGGAAATCCTTCGCTGAAAACGTATCGCCGATACAGTCTTTGATATACTGATTGACCATGCCGGAATCCACCGGCTGGCGCTTCCCATCGCTGTCATAATACTGGAAAAGTTCTTTGCCGGGAATATCGCGGCATTGCCGTACGATCCGCGCCAGCTTGCGGTTACGCAGGCTGATCTTATGGTTGATCCCTTTTTTTCCTTTGAACGAAAAAAGCATTTCCTGGCCGTTAAACTGCACATGCTTGTCGTGCAGCGTAGTGAGCCCGTGAGATCCGTTCATCTTTTCATATTCCGCATTTCCGATGCGGATATAAGTTCTTTCCATCAGGCTGATCAGTGCAGCGATCACTTTTTTTTCAGGCAGGGCGGGCAGCGAAAGATCCTTTTCAACACGCAGTCTCAGCTCCGGCAGCTTTTCGCCGAATTCGCGAAGTTTATGGAATTTGGTCTCATTGCGCAATACGCTCCAGAGGGGATGATAGCGGTATTGCTTTCTTGACCGCGCATCGAAACCGGTGGCCTGGATATGCCCGTTCTCCTTTGTGCAGATCCATACACGGGTCCAGGCCGGCGGAATGGCCAGCTTGCGGATCCTGTCTATCTCAGACTTGTCGCGGACCGAATTGTTGCCGAGAAGGTAAGCGAATCCCTTGCCTTTGCGCAGCCTTGTTATACCCGGCTCGCGGTCGGATACATATACCAGGTTGGCCACTTTCGCAGTCATGGAGTAATCTTTGACCAGCGCCAGGTGTTTACGATGCGTCAGTTTCAGGTCTTTCATTACTATGACTTCGATTTGGTGAGCACAGACATTTTTCCCCTGCTATTTTCCTGGGCTTCATCGATGGAATGAGATGTGAATATGTCTTTCTCTTTCTGGGACAGGTCTGAAAGCGTGATATAGAATTTTTTCAATACCTGCAGTTCCTCTTCGGTGAGGTCCTCGATGTTAACAAGGCGGTTACTGGCTTTGGTGTTGGAGGCGATGAGTTCGTTCAGCTTGAGCTGGATGGCGGTTGTATCCTTGTTCTGCGCATGCTGGATGATGAATACCATGATAAAAGTAATAATGGTAGTGCCGGTATTGATCACCAGTTGCCAGGTATCGGAATAGTCGAATATCGGTCCTGTAAGTGCCCAGATGACAATCACAAGGCAGGCAACCGCTACTGAACCCGGGCTTCCGGCCGCTTTGGTAATGGCACTGGATATCTTTTCGAACCGGTAACTGAAACCGGATACTGTTTTCTTTTTTTTCATTACCAGCGATTTGTTTGGGATGTCCTTAAAAACTCAGACCATGGCTTGATTTTTTTGAAAAAGCAAAAAAGCGCGACGATGGGCTGCGCTTAGCCGGCCATAATACACCAGTAAACCACAATGCATCCGCTGAACCTGATCCTGCTTGTTGATGACGACCTTGACGACCAGGGCCTGTTCCTGGATGCCTTGCAGGAGATCGATGCGGATGCGCGGCTGATCGCTGCCATCAACGGTATCGATGCCATCGACAAACTGAAGCGGATGGAGAAACTGCCCGACCTTATTTTTCTCGATCTGAATATGCCGCTGATGAATGGTATGCAGTTCCTGCAGGAACTCAAGCGCTCGGCGATCTGGAAGGATATACCGGTGATCATGTACTCCACATCTTCCTATAAAAAAGATATCGATACCGCCCTTAAGGCCGGGGCGATGGATTATATCGTTAAGCCCTTCAGTTTCGGCGAGCTCTGCGAGAGCCTGCGGGATGCCGTGAACCGCAATTTCGCCAGTGCGCATAACCCATAACTATTGCCGGTCTATGGGGAATTTCTTCTACAAATTTCCGGTAACATGCCGGAGATTTTCTTTTGCGGGCATTCCGGGTTTTTAATTCCGGTCTTTTCCGGCTGAATTCCATTTGCCGTACCGGGTACAGGTTTTTTACTATAAAACTATCAACGATCCGCGCACGGAACAATCGCTCTTTTATGCAAAAAATTCTCATTGTTGACGATGACAAGGATCTGTGTTTTTTATTGAATCGTTTTCTTGCTCGCAAGGGATATGATATCACTGTTGCCTATAGCGGAGCCCAGGCAAACGGTTACCTCGACAGCGCTGAGCCGGATCTGCTGATCACCGATCTCGACTTGGGCGACAGCGATGGCATCAGCGTGCTTAACCGGGCCAAAGAACTATATCCCAATCTGCCCGTTATTATTATTACCGGCTTTTCCGATATCAAGACCTCGGCCCTTGCCATGAAGCAGGGCGCTTTCGATTATGTAATGAAGCCGTTGCTTCCCGAACAGATGCTGCTGACGGTACAGGATGCGCTCGACAGCCGGAAAAGGGGTACCAGCAACGCCGCATCGGGTTTTCAGTATACGGAAAAGGAGATCAAGGAATATTATTACTGGGGCAATAGCGAGTTGTCGAAAAAGTTATTCAGGCAGGTACACCTGGTAGCGCCAACAGAGCATAATGTGATCATCTACGGCGAAGATGGGTCGGGAAAAAGATCGATCGCCCATGAGATCCATAAACTGAGTAAACGGAGCCATTTGCCATTTGTGCTGATGAACCCGACGGCCATCCCGCGTAAAAATATGGCGGCCGCTATTTTCGGATCTGCCGGCGACAGCGATCAGAAAGGCATCCTGGATCAGGCGAATGGAGGTACCATATTGATCACCGACCCGCAGGCCATACCCATGGAGATCCAGTTGCAATTACTGCAGGCGCTGCGACAGCGGCGCTGGACGCGAGAAGGGGGCGGACCGGCTACAGATCTCGATATCCGCATTTTCGTATCGGGCAATATGCAGTTATGGGATGCTACCCGCCAGGGTGAGCTCAACCAGGAACTCTACCACCGGCTTAATGAATTCAGTATTACCATTCCGCCATTGCGGGAACGGAAAGAAGAGATACCCGATCTGGTAAATCATTTTCTGAAGATCAACAAAGATTCATTGGGCACGAATGTAAAAGGCGTTTCGCCTGAAGCGCTTGCCGCGTTGAAGAATTATAAATGGTATGACAATATCCGCGAACTGAAAAATTTCATACAGAAAGCGGCTTTGCAGTGTAATGGAAACTATATAGGGGCGGA
The DNA here is from genome assembly GCA_019247775.1 of Chitinophagaceae bacterium. Classification (GTDB taxonomy): domain Bacteria; phylum Bacteroidota; class Bacteroidia; order Chitinophagales; family Chitinophagaceae; genus Sediminibacterium. The sequence continues at coordinate 4,114 of JAFBAN010000063.1, forward strand.
CTGCCTGCCGGCAGAAATAAGCCAGACAGACTCAGTGGTTGCAGGGGCATGATCGTAGCACAGGTCATTCATTATCATCGAACGAAACAGGAAAAATTGTATGAAGCCACCCCAGGGCAAAGCCGAGTCGCCGGATTTTTTGGAAATGTTTCCCAAGGCGATAGCCGCATTCAAAAAAAATATTTTCCGTCCTTTTACCGGCACTAATCTCGCAGAAAAATATTCGAATGAGCGTCCGCCGCTTCGTGCCGAACTATTCAGCGCCGCACAGATAGAAGGCTATGCACGCAAACTGGCAAAAAGCCATACGCTAATCTCCGCAAAACCTTCCGAGCAACTGCTGAAACGTCTTGCTGAAAATGAGACCGCATTGCTGGAAGTGCAGTCGCTGCTTACAGAGTCCGTCAAATCAAATCATCGTATCGTTCCTGCCGGTGAATGGCTGCTGGATAATTTTTACCTGATCGAAGAGCAGATCTATACCGGCAAAAAACACTTGCCCAAAGGCTACAGTAAGGGGCTGCCGCAATTACAGAAAGGTGCATCTGCCGGATTGCCGAGGGTATACGATATCGCCATCGAGATCATATCCCATAGTGATGGCCGTGTTGACCTGAGCAATCTCACCGGCTTTGTGAACGCCTATCAGACCGTTACTTCATTGCAGATCGGTGAACTCTGGGCCATACCGATCATGCTGCGCCTCGCATTGATCGAAAACCTGCGGCGCCTGGCTGTACAGGTAGCCATAGACATCACCTATAAGAACCTTGCCGGTTACTGGGCAGAAGAAATGATCAGGTCGGCAGAAGAAGATCCGAAAAACCTGATCCTGGTGATCGCGGATATGGCGCGCTCGCAGCCGCCGATGGTAGGACCTTTTGTTGCCGAGCTCACGCGGAAACTTACCGGCAAGGGATCGGCGCTGGCCCTGCCGCTTACCTGGATAGAGCAGACACTTTCCGATAACGGCACCACCAGCGCTGAGCTGGTCAGCATTGAGAACCAGAAACAGGCTGCCGATCAGGTATCTATCAGCAACAGTATCGGAAGTCTCCGGTTCCTCAGCAGCAACGACTGGCGTGAGTTTGTGGAAGCTACCAGCGTGGTGGAACAGACCCTGCGCCAGGACAGTGCCGGCGTTTACGCCCGCATGGATTTTTTTACCCGCGACCAGTACCGCCACGCGGTTGAAAAGATCGCAAAAGCGGGCAATCTCGATGAAAAGGAAGTTGCCGAGTATGCGATCCAGCTTTCCGCCGAATGCAATGCATTGAAGGATGCGGATCCTGCGCACTGTCATGTGGGATATTACCTGGTAGACAAAGGCGTGCGGCAGATAGAGAAATATGCAGCCGTCAAAAAATCCCTGCCCCAGGCATCGCGGCGGCAGCTGGACAGAATACCGCTGGTGGCCTATCTTATTTCGATCATTTTTTTTACCGTACTCTGTGCATGGCCTTTATGGAACAGGCTTTATCACCGCGGAACGCTTAACTGGAGCGAATGGCTGGCATTGCCGGTAATATTGATAGCCACCAGCCAACTTGGGTTAACATTGACCAACTGGCTGGTGACGCGCATCGTGAGACCGCACCTGTTGCCCAGGCTGGATTTTTCGGCCGGCATTGCTGAAGGCTGCGAGGCGATGGTGGTGATCCCGACCATGCTCAATTCGATGGCTGATATAGATACCCTGGCTGAAGGACTGGAAGTGAGATACCTCGCAAACAGGGATCCCCGTTTGTATTTTGCCCTGCTCACCGATTTTAAAGACGCACACCAGGAATCGATGCCGGGCGATGAGGACCTGCTGCTTGCTGCCAGGGATAAGATCATGGAGTTGAACAGGCGTTACGGAAGAAAACAGCAGGACCTGTTCTTCCTGTTCCACCGGCCGCGCAAATGGAATCCGCGCGAAGGCGTATGGATGGGTTATGAACGCAAACGGGGCAAACTGAGCGAGCTCAACGCACTGCTGCGCGGTAACGGACGTGAGAATTTTTCACTGGTGATAGGACAGGAGTCCGTATACCGCCGCGTAAAATATATCATCACGCTGGATACCGACACGCAGTTGCCCCGCGAAGCCGCCTGGAAACTGGTGGGAACACTCGCGCACCCGCTGAACCATGCACGGTACGATCACAAAAAGAAGCGAGTGGTGCGGGGATATACGATCCTCCAACCGCGCGTATCCAATAGCCTGCCGATGGATGGCAGCTCGCTGTATGCAAGACTCCATGGCAATGAACCGGGCACCGATCCGTATACAAGGGCCATATCGGATGTATACCAGGATATCTTTAAGGAAGGTTCTTTTATCGGCAAAGGCATTTACGACCTGGACACGTTCGAGCTTGCGCTGAACGATCGTTTCCCCGACAACCGCATCCTTAGCCACGATCTGCTCGAAGGATGCTACGCGCGCGCGGGATTGGTGAGCGATGTGCAGTTGTATGAAGAATATCCTTCGTCTTACCAGGCAGACGGCCGCCGGCGCCATCGCTGGATACGCGGCGACTGGCAGATCGCACAATGGATCTTTCCGTTCGTGCCGGGACGCGACGGTAAATTCCATCGCAATCCCATCTCCAGCGTTTCCATCTGGAAAATATTCGATAACCTGCGCCGTTCACTGGTACCGCAATCGTTGCTGATATTGTTGTTATACGGGTGGTTGTATTCGAATGCTCCCTGGTTCTGGACAACGGCCGTGCTCCTCATCAAATTATTGCCGGCCATTATTGTGGCCAGCTGGGACCTGTTCCGTAAACCAAAAGATGAACTGTTCGTACCGCATGCCGTATTTGCGGTGCGCGCTGCGGTCGCCAATTTCGCGCAGTACTGTCTCGATTTCATTTACCTGCCTTTTGAAGCATTGATGAACACCGACGCCATTTTGCGAACCGGGTGGAGAATGTTCATCACCCGGCGCAAACTGCTCGAGTGGAGTCCTTTCAGCAATCATAACAACGATGCAAGCGTTGGGCGCGCGTATCTTTCTATGTGGCCCGCAACCCTGCTTACTGTGGTTATCTTCATTTATATAACCATCAGTCATCCGTTGCGGTTGTTCTCTGCATTGCCCGTTCTGATCCTCTGGCTGCTGGCGCCGTTCTTTTCCTGGTTCATCAGCCTGCCGATGGAAAAACCCAGGGCCGATCTTTCTTATGCCGATATCCGGTTCATCAGGCTGCTGTCGAGGAAGATCTGGTATTTCTTCGAGAGCTTCGTAAGCGAGGAAGACAATTGGCTTCCGCCCGATAATTACCAGGAGCAGCCTGTGGAGCGATTGGCGCACCGTACCTCGCCCACCAATATCGGGCTCTCCCTCTTGTCGAACCTTACCGCGTATGATTTCAGGTATATCACCGCCACACAATTCATCGAGCGCACCACCAATACGGTGAGCACAATGCAGTCTATGGAAAAATACCGGGGACATCTGTACAACTGGTACGACACACAAACCCTCACCCCGCTGCATCCCAGATATATCTCTGCAGTAGACAGCGGTAACCTGGCTGGTCACCTGCTTACGTTGCGGCAGGGACTGCTTGCGATGCAGCACGATCATATTATCCCTTCCAATGTGTTCGAAGGCATCCGGGATACCGCAGGTGTGCTGAATGAGAAATCGAACGGGCATGAAGAAACCAGGGCATTCCTGGAAGAACTGGCCGGCGTGTGCGAGTCGAGGCCAAGGGGACTGATCGCTTTCAAATTTACGCTGGATAAAGTAACAGCTGCTGCAAAGGAAATGGTGATGCGGCTGCGCCCCGCGGCAGACAGTGATACCGAGGTATGGGCGGAGAAACTGATCGCGCACTGCAACAATATCAACCAGGAACTGAATGCCTACCTGCCCTGGTTGTTGATACCGGTACCTGAGAAATTCAGCAATGCTTTTTCGCTGGTGGCGGAAATGCCAAGTTTTCTGGAACTGGCGCGCATCGAGCAATACCTGCTGCCGAACATCAGCAGCTACTATACGGCAACGAATACCAAAGAGGAAAATACCTGGCTCGACCAGTTCAGGATAAGGATCGTACAGGGCAGTCAGCGCGCCAAGGAATTTTTGCTGATGGCCGAGCGGCTTGCGACCGAATGTGCCGATCTGGCCAATATCGACTACGATTTTCTGTATGACCGCTCACAGCACCTGCTGGCCATCGGCTACAATATTGAAGAGCATAAGCGCGATGCAAGTTCTTATGACCTGCTCGCTTCTGAAGCGAGACTTACGAGTTTCGTTGGTATTGCGCAGGGCAAGCTGCCGCAGGAAAACTGGTTTGCGCTGGGGCGGCAGCTCACCAGTGTGGGCAATACCCCGCTGCTGTTATCGTGGAGCGGTTCGATGTTCGAATACCTGATGCCATTCCTCGTAATGCCATCGTACGAGAATACATTGCTGGACGAAACTGCCCGCGCCATTGTGCAGAAGCAGGTAGAATATGGCCGCAAGCGCGGCGTGCCCTGGGGTATTTCCGAATCGGGATACAACCTGGTAGACGCCAACCTGAATTACCAGTACCGTGCATTCGGCGTACCCGGCACCGGTTTTAAACGCGGGCTGGGAGAAGACCTTGTGATTGCGCCTTATGCCACTGTGATGGCGATGATGGTTGATGCAGACCGCGCCTGCCGTAACATGCGTCAGTTGCAGGAAGAAGGTTTCCTCGGAGAATATGGTTTTTATGAAGCGATCGATTACACACCCTCGCGATTGCCGCGCCGGCAGAACAATGCGATCGTGCGCTCTTTTATGGCGCATCACCAGGGCATGAGCTTTCTTTCGCTCGGTTACTACCTGCTCGATAAGCCGATGCAGAAACGTTTCGAAGCGGAAACGCAATTCAAGGCAACCCTGCTGTTACTGCAGGAGCGTATACCGAGGATCACCACTTTCTATTCGCCAGGCGTTCATGTAGCCGATTCGAGTGCAATGCCCGGTATCGAAACGCCGATGCGCGTGATCAATACGCCGCAGACCGATATCCCGGAAGTGCAGTTACTGTCGAATGGAAGATACAATGTGATGGTAACGAACGCCGGAGGCGGATACAGCCGCTGGAAAGACATTGCCGTAACGCGCTGGCGTGAAGACAGCACCATGGACAACTGGGGCAGTTTCTGTTTTATCCGCGACCTGGAAACGAATGCACTCTGGTCCAGCTCGCATCAGCCGAGTTTGCAGGCCGGTGAGAACTATGAAGCCGTATTCTCACAGGGCCGGGCCGAATTCAGGCGCCGCGATCATGGACTTGAAACACATACGGAGATAGTGGTATCGCCCGAAGATGATGTGGAACTGCGCAGGGTGCATATCACCAACCGTTCGCGTAAGAGACGGTTCATCGAAGTAACCAGTTATGCCGAGATCGTATTGACACAGCCCATGGCCGATGCATCGCATCCGGCTTTCAGTAACCTGTTCGTTGAAACGGAAATATTGGGCGCCAAACATGCGATCCTCAGCACCAGAAGACCAAGAGCCGCCGGCGCGCAGATGCCCTACATGTTCCACCTGATGAAAGTGCATCATGCCGATGTGAACCATATTTCCTATGAAACGGACCGCGGTCTCTTTATCGGGCGGGGCAACAGCATCCACAATCCGCAGTCGCTGCAGCGCCGCGATCCGCTTACAGATACACAGGGTTTTGTGCTGGATCCCATCATGGCCATCCAATATCGCATCAGTATAGAACCGCAGGAATCCGCTACGATAGACCTGGTCTACGGTATCGGCGATACCCGGGAGTTTTGCACGGGCCTGGTAGAAAAATACCAGGATCGTGCGATGGCCAACCGTGCTTTTGAACTGGCATGGACGCATAGCCAGGTAATACTCCGGCAGATCGACGCGCTGGAAACCGATGCGCAGATGTATGGCCGGCTTGCGGGCTCGATCATTTTTGTGAATCCTTCATTGCGCGCCGATCCCGGCGTGATCATCCAGAACCAGCGCGGTCAGTCGGGCCTGTGGGGTTATGCGATCTCCGGCGATCTTCCCATCGTTCTGTTGCAGATCGAGGATTCTTCCAATATCGATCTGGCCAAACAAATGGTGCAGGCCCATGCTTACTGGCGGCTGAAAGGATTACAGGTTGATCTGGTGATCTGGAACGAAGATCATGGCGGATACAGGCAGACCTTACAGAACCAGTTGCTCAGTATTGTAGCCCCTGGTATTGCAGGAAGCATAACGGATCAGCCGGGCGGCATCTTTATACGGTCTGCAGACCAGATCTCGAACGAAGACCGCATCCTGTTCCAGAGCGTGGCCAGGGTGGTGATCTCGGATCGCCTGGGCTCGCTCGAAGAGCAGATGAACCGGCGCAGCAAACTCAAAGGTGTAATACCTTATTTCAGTCCTTCTAAATTCTATGCAACGGTTACCACGGTGCTGGAGCTCCCGAAAGACCTCCAGTTCTTCAACGGAATCGGCGGATTCAGTGCGGATGGCAAGGAATATGTGATCATTACCGATCCGGCAAACCGTACGCCTGCGCCGTGGGTGAATGTGATCGCCAATCCTCATTTCGGTACTGTTATTTCGGAGAATGGCCAGTCTTATTCATGGATCGAAAACGCACATGAACTTCGTCTGACGCCATGGCACAATGATCCCGTAACGGATGCAGGGGGCGAAACATATTATCTCCGCGATGAAGAGAGCGGCCGGTTCTGGTCGCCCATGCCATTGCCGCAACGTGGCAAGTCACCTTATATTACCCGTCATGGTTTCGGTTACAGCATTTTTGAATACAGTGAAGACGGAATTTATTCTGAGCTGACCGTGTATGTAGACATAGAAGACTCGATCAAATTTGCCATACTGAAACTGCAGAATATCTCAGGCCGGCAGCGCAGGATATCGGCCACCGGCTATATGGAATGGGTACTGGGCGATCTGCGCTTTAAGAACCAGATGCATGTGATCACCGAAACCAATGCCCTTACCGGCGCGCTGTTTGCGCGCAACCCTTATAACAAAGAATTCGAGAACCGCGTTGTGTTCTTTCATGTGGATGAACCCAACAGGAGCTTTACCACCGATCGTACGGAATTCATCGGCCGTAATGGGAACCTGCAAAACCCGAACGGCATGAACCGTGCGCGTTTATCGGGCAGGACCGGCGCCGGACTGGATCCCTGCGCGGTACTGCAGGTAACTTTTGATCTGGCGGAGGATGAGGAAAAGCAGATCGTTTTCCATCTCGGCACCGGCAGGGACCAGGCCGAAGCGGAAGAACTGATCAAAAAATACAAAGACCAGTCGAACGCTACAGAAGCGCTCGACAGAGTGAAACAATACTGGGAGCAGACCCTTCAGGTGGTGCAGGTGCAAACGCCCGATGCGGCATTGAATACACTCACCAACGGATGGCTGAACTACCAGACCCTTGCCTGCCGGATCTGGGCGCGCAGCGGTTTCTACCAATCGGGCGGCGCTTTCGGCTTCCGTGATCAGTTGCAGGATACTTTATCGCTGTTGCATAACCATCCGGACATCGTAAAGGAACAGATCCTGCTCTGCGCATCGAGGCAGTTTAAAGAAGGGGATGTGCAGCACTGGTGGCATCCGCCTATGGGCCGCGGCGTGCGTACCACCTGCTCGGATGACTATCTCTGGCTGCCATTTGTTACCGCGCGTTATGTATCCGTAACCGGTGATGCAGCGATACTCGATACCGAAGTCCAGTTTATCGAGGGCCGGCTGCTCAATAGCGGAGAAGAATCGTACTATGACCTGCCCATACGCTCCAATGAAACCGCTACACTCTACCAGCATTGCGTTCGTTCCATAGACAACGGTTTGCGTTTCGGCTCGCATGGCCTGCCGCTGATGGGTTCAGGCGACTGGAACGACGGTATGGATAAAGTAGGAGAGCATGGCAAAGGAGAGAGTGTATGGCTTGCCTTCTTTCTGTACCTGATACTCGAACAGTTTGCTGCGGTGGCGGAATTGAGAAAGGATGATGCCGTTGCCCAACGTTTACGCGCTGCTGCGGTTACACTCAAGGAAAATATCAATACCCAGGCCTGGGATGGCGACTGGTACCGCCGTGCCTATTTTGACGACGGTACGCCGCTTGGATCTTCTGCCAACGATGAATGCCGTATCGATTCCATTGCCCAGAGCTGGTCCGTACTATCGGGCGCAGGCGAACCGGAAAAAATAAGATCGGCAATGGCATCGGCCGACAAATACCTCGTAAACGAAGATGCTGGTATCGTTCAGTTATTCGATCCGCCGTTCGATAAGTCGGCGTTGAATCCGGGCTATATCAAAGGTTATGTTCCGGGTGTTCGTGAGAATGGGGGACAGTATACCCATGCCGCCATCTGGCTGGTGATGGCATTCGCTTCTATGGGGGATACAGAAAAAGCCTGGGAGCTGATCAAACTCATCAATCCGATCAATCATGGCGCCGACGGAGAAAGTGTGAAAGCGTATAAGGTGGAACCTTACGTGATCGCCGCCGATGTGTATGGGGTACCGCTGCACAAGGGCAGGGGTGGCTGGACCTGGTATACAGGTTCGGCGGGATGGATGTACCAGCTGGTCATCGAATCCTTCCTGGGGCTGCGCAAAGAAAGCAACCGGCTTTATTTCAATCCGAGGGTGCCGCCAGACTGGCAAGCGTTTACGATCAGGTACCGCGTCAATCAAACCGAATATGAGATCGTGTTCAAGCGCTCGGAAGGCAAACCTTCAAAGCTGATGATAGACGGCGCGGAGCAGGACGCCGATCATATTGTGCTGACAGACGATGGACAAAAGCATACCGCCGCGATCGGTTTCTAAGCTTCTGAAGGGAACAATTTTTTCGATGTATACTAAAAATCATTGTATGGACACGCCGCTACACTTCGCCGGGATCTCCGGCAGCCTCCGTAAAGGATCGTACAATACTATGTTGCTGAAAGCCGCAGCAGAACTGCTGCCGGAAAATACGACCATGGATATACTGCCTATCGAAGACCTGCCGCTCTATAACGCAGATCATGATCTTCCCGCTGCACAAGCCAGGCCCGAGATCGTACAGGGGTTTATGGATGCGATCGGAAAAGCGGATGCGCTGGTGATCGCTTCGCCGGAATACAATTATTCCATTCCGGGCGGTTTGAAGAATGCGATCGACTGGGCTTCCCGCGGCGAACACTCACCGTTGCTGCGGAAGCCCGTGGCCCTGATGGGCGCCACGCCGGGCATGTGGGGCACGGTGCGTATGCAGCTGGCGTTTCAGGCCGTATTCCTTTTTCTGGATATGAAAGCAGTGCTCAAACCGGAAATACTGATCGCCGATGCCGCCAAAAAATTTGACGCTTCAGGCCGGTTGCTGGATGAGAAAGCAAAAGAGCTCATCAGCCATAAACTGCAGAACCTGCGCGAACTGGTGCTGGCAGGTAAACTCCAGTATCACTGATCTTCTCCGATGGTAATGGCAGACGGCGCCGGCGGAGGAGGTGGCACTTGCGGCGTATCTCCTGCAGCAGGAACTTCGAAGCCCGGGCGCTGCGGCGCTTTACGCCAGAAGCCGTGAATATGTTTCCAGGAAAGATATTTCAGCGGGATATCATCGCCGAATACCATACCCCAGGGTTTGAGATGAGGGATCTTGTCGAAACTTACCTTCAGGATGGCCAGAGTAGGAATGGCCAGGAACATGCCCGATATTCCGCCAAGCACGCCGCCCAACAATACGGCGATCACAGAGAACAAGGAGTTCAACTTTACTTTTCCGCCTACGATGGCGGGAAAGATCAGGTTATTATCCAGTATCTGCACAAGGCCCAATACGCCGATGATGCCGAGCGGAAGCTTGATATCGTTCGTATAACTCATCGTGATCAATACACCCAGCAAACCCGCGATGATCATGCCGATATACGGGATCAGGTTTAATACCGCCGCCACAACCGCTATCAGCAACACGTATTTTACTCCCACGAGGTACAGACCCAGCATATTCAGAATGGTAACGATCACCATTTCTATGAGCAGTCCAAGGATATAACTGCTGATCACCAGTTTCGATGCCTCTATCACTTCAAAGATCCGCGGGGCATGATCGATCTCACAGAGATCGAGGATGAACTTCATTAGCAGTTTGCGGTAATAAAGGATCAGGAAAGTATACAGCGGTATCAGCAGCAGGTTATTGAGAACATCGGTCAGTGAGAACAGGGTGGTAGTTACCAGCGAACTGCTTTGTCCCTTGATGCTCGTGATCTGCTCGTTTAGAAAATCGTGCTTTACATGGAAATGTTCCACCAGCCAGCGGTTCACATTTACCAGATAGAGCTCAAAATTCTGCTGCAGCTGCGGCCAGTCTTTCATGAACGCCGCGATCTGCGTTACCAGCAGGTAAACGATACTCGAAACGATAACGATCGCAATGGTCAGTGCAAGCAGGATGGCGAGAATGCTCGGTATGCCGAATCGCCGGAGACGCGTGATCAGCGGCAATAATACCAGCGCCAGCAGCAGCCCGAAGTAAACCGGGAACAGGATACCGTGCAGGTAGTACACCAGCAGGCCAATAAGACTCAACAATAAAATAACAAACGTGGATTTGGCGTAAAAAGGAAGCGTATCCCTGGAAGTGGTCATACCCTTAGGTTCAAAAATATATGCCCGTGTTTTGCAAGTCCGGAGTCCCTGAAGGTTTAAATGCCAGCGGCGGCCTGTGGATTTTTTTCCCCAGAAAAAAAGCAGCTCGCGCTGCTTTCAGGAATATCGGTTTTATAATACCTCGAGTGGTATGAACTTCTTATGTTCCAGTTGTTTAAAATGTCTGGTGGTAACACCGGTCACTTTTTTAAACTGGTTGGAAAGATGTCCGACACTGCTGTAATTGAGATGATAGGAGATCTCGGTCAGGTTCATATTACTATACACCAGCAATTGTTTCACCCGCTCTATTTTGTGGGCGATAATATAGTCTTCGATGCAGATGCCCTTCGATTTCTTAAACAGATTGGACAGATAGGTGTAGTCGTATTTCAGTTTTTCGCTGAGGAAGCAGGAATATTTTTTGGTGACCGGCTCTTCGGAATAGTGGACCAGTTCCAGTATCGAATTCTTGATCTTTTCAATAAGCATGGTCTTTTTATCAGAGATAAGTTCCAGGCCTATGCCCATCAGGGCTTTCTGGAGTTGTTCATATCTGGCGGGACTAAGGGAGGATTTCAGTTCAACTTCGCCCAGTTCCACACTTACATAGGATATTTTCAGGTCGGCCAGTAACTGCTTTACTGCCATGATACACCTGTTACTAACCATGTTCTTGATGGGAAGTTTCATACAGTAGTTTTTTCAATAAGCATAAAAAACCGTTCCAGCGCGGATTTCCCCGTCCGCAATCTCCGGGCTGGCAGACCCGGCAAGCGCCCCTGCCTTCGCCGGCTGCCGATCGTATTCAGGGTTTCGGTTCCGGTCCTCCTATTGGGCCCTATGTAATTGTCAATCCGCGATCTGCGACCCGAATCGCAGGTAAACGCGGCGTTTATTGGCGGATAAAACTGGCATGTTTTTTTGAACATTTATCCGGATCATTCCCTTAAAAAAAATCCCATGAAAAATATACACGGTAAAAAAGTTGCCATCCTCACAGAAGACGGATTTGAAGAAGAAGAACTTACCAGCCCTAAAAAAGCGCTGGAAGAAGCAGGCGTTCTCGTTTACATTGTTTCGCCACGAAAAAAAAGGGTGAAAGCCTGGAAGCACGATCACTGGAGCATCGAACTGCCGGTAGATGTATCCCTGGATGAAGCCCGCCAGGAAAATTATGATGCTTTATTGCTGCCGGGCGGCGTACTCAATCCCGATCAGTTGCGCATCAATAAAAAAGCAATCGCTTTTGCGGACAGCTTTCTCGAAAACAATAAACCGGTCGCGGCGATCTGTCATGGGCCACAGCTACTGATCGAAACCGGCAAACTGAACGGCCTGAACATGACATCCTATCCATCCCTGCAAACCGACCTGCGCAACGCGGGCGCGGTATGGCATGATGAGGAAGTAGTAATAGACCGCGGATTGATCACGAGCCGCAGCCCCAAAGACCTCGACGCATTCAACAAGCAACTGATCCGGACCCTGGCCGATACGAGCACCATGGAGGAAAAATCGGATACGGTTACTTTTAAATACAGCCAGTCCATGTAATGCCCGGCACGGCTAAAATCCCGATATGAGTCTCAGCCTGTACCGAAAAAAAAGAAGCTTCAAAACCACGTCCGAGCCCGAAGGCGGAAAAAGCAGCGGGGCCAAATTACGCTTCGTGGTGCAGAAGCACGATGCCTCGCACCTGCACTATGATTTTCGCCTTGAAATGGAAGGCGTACTCAAAAGCTGGGCAGTTCCCAAAGGTCCTTCGCTGGATCCTTCCGTAAAGAGACTGGCGATGATGGTAGAAGATCATCCTTATGACTACCGCAATTTCGAAGGCATCATCCCCGAAGGCAACTATGGCGCCGGAACAGTGATCGTTTGGGACGAGGGCACCTACGAACCGGCGGTGGCAGAAGCAAAGGACAAAAGATCGCAGGAAAAACAGCTGCTCGCCGAACTGAAAAAGAAAAGGCTCAAGATCAGATTGCATGGGAAAAAACTGCATGGCGATTTTGCGCTGTTCAAAACAGGCTATGGCGCCGATAATGCCTGGCTGCTCACCAAGCTGGAAGATAAATATGCTTCTGCTGAGGATATCACTGAAAAAGATAGGTCTGTTGTGAGCAAACGAACACTCGCCCAGGTAGAGAAAGCGGCGGGAGTAGTGCGTGTTAAAAAAGCGGCAGTAAAAGCAAAGACAAAAAAAACCGCCAATGCAAAAGCTGCTAAAACAAGATTTGCAGCCAAGAAAAACGAAGAAGCGGAGCAGACCGGAGATATCGGAAAAATGATCGCTGCCGCGCCAAGAGCTTCATTTCCGGCAGTGTTCAAGCCCATGCTCGCCACCAGGGTAGCCGAGCCCTTTGACGGGCAGGACTGGATCTACGAGATCAAATGGGACGGCTATCGCGCCGTTGCATATTTGAAAGGATCGAAAGTGAACATCTACTCCCGCAACCTGCTTTCGTTCAACGAAAAATTCGGGCCGGTGGCAGACGCGCTGCGCGAATTGAAAACAGATGCCGTATTTGACGGCGAGATCGTGGCGCTGGATGAAACTGATAAACCCAATTTTCAGCTGCTGCAGAACCATGCTGCCGGCGAAGCGCATTTCGCATATTATGTTTTCGATGTCGTCTGGTACGATGGAAAAGATCTTTCCGAGCTGCCATTGCTGGAGCGCAAGCAGATATTGCGATCGATCCTGCCGGAAGAGCACCCGGTGATCCGCTACAGCAGTCATATAGAGAATACGGGCAAGGATTTTTTTGAAGTGGCTGTCAGGCATGGACTCGAAGGCATCATGGCCAAACGCAGCACCAGTGCGTATACCAAAAACCAGCGCAGCGGCGAATGGCTGAAGATCAAGAACGACCAGCGCCTGGAAGCGATCATCTGCGGGTTTACCAAGCCACGTAACAGCCGCAGCTATTTTGGCGCTGTCATTCTTGGAAAATACAAAGGCAGTAAGCTGGAATATATCGGTCACAGCGGTTCCGGCTTCAATGAGTCGGCGCTAAAAGAGATGTATGCACGCTTCAAGCCGCTGATCACGGAAAAATGTCCTTTCGATAAGGTCCCGAAAACCAATATGCCGGTTACCTGGCTGAAGCCGCAGCTGGTTTGCGAAGTGAAGTTCACTGAATGGACAGGCGAAAACATATTGCGGCATCCGATCTTTCTTGGACTGCGGGAAGACAAAAAAGCCGCTAACGAAAAAAATGAAAAAGTGATACAGGCACCTACACGATCCAAAGCCAGGCCTGCAGGCCCGGCGGCAAAAAGCGCAGCAGCGATCCCGGAAGATGAGAAAGAAGCAGTAGTGACCGTTAAAGGGCATTCGCTCAAATTCACCAACCTGAATAAACTGTATTGGACTGCTGAAAAGATCACGAAGCGCGATCTGCTGAATTATTACACGGCCATCGCACCCTATATCATGCCCTATATGAAAGACCGTCCGCAATCGCTGAACCGGCATCCGGATGGGATCGACAAGCCGAATTTCTTTCAGAAAAATATGGGCGAGCATGCGCCGGACTGGATCAGCACCTTACCGTTTACCAGCGACTCGGACCGGAAGCCAACCAATTACCTGGTCTGCAAAACAGAGGCAGACCTGTTGTACATGGCTTCGCAGGGTTGCATAGAAATGAACCCCTGGCATAGCCGGGTAAATAAAGTGGATTATCCAGACTGGTGCGTGATCGATCTGGACCCTGATACCAATACCTTCAACAAAGTGATAGAAACCGCACAGGTGGTGAAGCAGGTACTGGACAGTATTGGAGCAGACAGCTATTGCAAGACCTCGGGATCGACCGGGCTGCATATCTATATTCCGCTCGGGGCGAAGTACACCTATGACCAGTCGCGCTTGCTGGCGCAGCTGGTGGTGCAGATGGTACAGGCAGAGCTGCCTTCGTTCACCAGTATCGAACGCACACCTTCGAAGCGGAAAGGAAAGATCTACCTCGACTATCTCCAGAATAAAACAACCCAGACCATTGCGGCCCCTTATTCGTTGCGGCCGAAGCCGGGCGCTCCGGTATCTGCTCCTTTGCACTGGGAGGAAGTGACGAAAGGGTTAAAGATCAAAGATCACAACATCCGGAATATTTTTGACCGGCTGAAAGAAACCGGCGATATTTTCAAACCGGTACTGGGTAAAGGCATCGACATGAAAAAAGCGCTTCAGAAAATTGAAGCGCTGCAGTGATCCTAGTGTTTTTTAAAATACTGCACTTCCCGCTCATGCTTCTGCGCAGCTTCCAGGGAACTGAAGGTGCCCAGATTCCTGCGCTTGTCTGTCTTGGGATCTTTTTTGCGGGAGTACAGCCGGTACTCGCCTGATTTCAGTTTGCGTATCATGATGCTGTTTTCTTAGTGTATCGCCAATACCATGCCATCTGGCCCGGGATTTTTACAGCGCATTCAAAACTGGATATGCCGGAAGGACCATCGATCGTGATCTTAAAGGAAGCTGTGCAAAAGTTCAAAGGCAAGAAAGTGCTGGAATCCTCCGGCAATACAAAAGCGCCGTTGCCCGAATTGCAGAGTAAGACCGTTATCGATTTCAAAAGCTGGGGAAAACATTTCCTGATCTGCTTTAAAGGATTTGCCATCCGCATCCATTTTCTTTTATTCGGCACCTATCGTATCGATGAGCGAAAACCGGCCCCGCCCAGGCTGAGCCTCCGGTTCGCCAATGGGGAACTCAATTTCTATACTTCGTCCATTCAGCTGATCACGGAAGACCTGGATACGGTGTACGACTGGACGGCCGATACAATGAATGAGAACTGGAACCCTGCAGGCGCAAGGAAAAAATTAAAAGCAAATCCCGACATGCTTGCCTGCGATGCTTTGATGGACCAGTCTATTTTTGCCGGGGTAGGAAATATTATCAAGAATGAAGTACTGTTCCGCATTAAAGTACATCCCGAGAGCAGAGTGGGAGCATTGCCGGCGAAACAACTGAATGCGCTTATCAGGGAAGCGGTGATATATTGCTTTGAATTCTACGAATGGAAAAAAGCGTATGTGCTCAAAAAGCACTGGCTGGTGTACAATCAAAAAACCTGTCCCAGGGATATGATCCCGTTCAGGCGAAAGAACCTGGGGCGCGGCCAGCGTAAGACATTTTACTGCGAAAGCTGCCAGCAATTGTACAAATGAATTAAAACAGGATCAGGACGCTTTTTTCTTCCTGCCCGTGCCGCTGCCGCTGCCGAGACTGGCTTTCAGCTGCTCCATAAGATCGGTACCTTGTTTGTGTACGACGCGGAGCGGAGATGCTTTTGGCTTCACACCTTTTGCTTTGGCTTTGATGATCTTCATCAGGTCATCGGTATAAGTATCCTTGTACTCGGAAATATCGAATTTGGCAGTCATGTGTTTGATGAGTTCCATGGCCATTTTTACCTCTGCGGGTTTGGGTGCGCTGCCTGCAGGCATTTTTACAGCCTTATGGTCACGGATCTCCTGCTGGTAGCGGATGCGGTTGATCACGAGAATATCGTCATAGGGCTTGATCAGCACCAGGCCTTCTTTATTGCGAAGCACAAAAGAACCCACGCCGCAGGTTCCGGTCTTTTCGAGTACTTCTTTTAACAAACGGTAAGGTTTGGCTGCATTCTTATCGGGCTCTGCATAATAGGGCGCTTCAAAATAAATACTATCGATCTCTTCTTCTTTGGCGAACTGGAAGATCTCGATGCGCTTGGTCTTTTCAGGACTGGCCTGTTTGAAATCCTCATCATCCAATACCACATATTTGCCGTTGTAGTCATAGCCTTTCACAATATTTTCCCAAGGCACTTCCTTGCCGGTAGTTGCGTTAACGCGCATGAAACGGATATTGGAATGATCTTTTTTATCGAGCATATCAAGATCCAGCCGGCTGTCTTCCACCGCGCTGTAGAGTTTGATGGGAATGGTCACAAGGCCGAAGCCGATACTTCCTGTCCAGATAGAACGCATAAAAATCGATTGTACAGAAGGCCGCAAAAAAATCGTGCCATCTTAGTGCAGCAAGGGTTTGCGAAGAATTGCCCTCGCCTGCGGACCAAAAGCGCCGCAGCCCGGTTTTAACCGCTCTTCTAAAATTAATTTCGGGATCGATTTTTTTTATTGAAGATCAGGCTGTAAATGCCTGTTGAATTGCGTACTTTCAATGCAAACCGGAAACAGCGATAATGATCGCCTATCGTATTGCTATCAACTGATATCGTATGCTTAAGAAATCATTTCCCGGCAGGATAACATCACGCAGGACGCCAAATCTTTTTTGGTTACTGCTGTTTCTCCTGCTCTCCGCCACCGCTGCTGCTCAGAATCGTAAGATACTGTCTGCTGCAGAATTGAAACGATTATCCGTAGAAGAACTGATGAATATTGAAGTAACCTCCGTATCGCGTATGCCGCAGAAGCTGACTGAAGTGGCTTCGGCGTTACAGGTGATCACGGGCGCCGAGATCCAGCGCTCCGGTGCTACCAATATTCCCGATGCATTGAAACTGCTGAGCAATCTGCAGGTGGCAGAGTATAATTCCAGTGCATGGATCATCAGCTCCCGCGGATTCAATACCATTTTCGCAAATAAACTGCTGGTGATGATCGATGGCCGCTCCATATATACCCCTCTGTTCGGCGGCGTGATCTGGGATCTCCAGAACCTTTTGCTCGAAGACGTAGATCGCATCGAAGTGGTCAGCGGCCCTGGCGGCACATTATGGGGCGCCAATGCTGTGAACGGAGTTATCAACATTATCACTAAAAAGGCAAGGGAAACGCAGGGCACTTATATCTCGGCCTCCGCTGGAAATTTCATAAAGGACAATGCGGAGATCAGGCATGGAGGGCGGATAGGACCCAAAATGTTTTACCGCATTTACGGTCAGCATTTCGACCGCAATGTTTCATTCCTGGCCAACGGGAACGAAAATTCAGATGCATGGGGTATGAGCCAGGCGGGATTCCGTCTCGACTGGACCGGCTCTCCTGTGAATACTTACACCGTACAGGGCGATTTCTATGCGGGCTCCAGGAAAACACCGGGGTTCCATTCGAACAGCGACGGACAAAATGTGCTGGCGCGCTGGAACCACACGTTCTCTCCACGCTCGGGGCTTTCCCTGCAGGTATATTATGACCGGTATTTCCGCGACGATGTGCCTTCGAGCGGCTATGACAAAATGAAGACCTACGACCTGGATTTTCAGTACAGCTTTCCCATCCGGCAGCGGCAGAGTGTACTGGTAGGCTTCAATTACCGGATGTCGCAGGATGAAGTGGTATACGCAACGCCGGCAGTAGCCATTCTTCCGCCTAAAAAAGACCTGGAACGCGTGAGCGGTTTTATCCAGGATGAGATCCGCCTGCTCGACAGTCTTAAACTCACTGTGGGTACCAAACTCCAGCATCATTTTTATGCCGGGTTCGGATTACAGCCCAGTGTGCGGCTTGCCTGGACATTCAGGAACAGGAGCACGTTATGGGCGGCGGTATCCAGGGCCCTGCGCACCGCCAGCCGGTTCGATGTGGATATTTATCTTCCTGCAGCACCTCAACCGCCTACTGTGGCAAGTGTTGCCGGCGGACCGAATTTCGTGTCGGAAAAAGTGCTGGCTTACGAACTTGGGTACAGGATACAGCCGAGCAACTATGCTTCATTTTCCGCCGCCGCATTTTATAATGTTTATGGTGATGTGTACAGTGTAGAGCCCGATCCGGGTACACAGACTTACCGGATACAGAATGGCTCCGAAGGAAAATCCTGGGGCCTGGAACTGTCGGGTGGCTGCCAGCTGACCAATTCCTGGAAGCTGCGTGGTGGTTATACTTTTTTCAGAAAAGACCTGCGCACCAAGCCTGGCCATGTGTTCAACCCCGATTACCTGGGCAATGACGCGGAGAACCAGGTGACCGCACAATCCATCCTCGATATTTTCAGGCGATGGCATCTGGATATCTCCGGCAAGTACATCGATCACCTGCCGGCAACGATCGCTACGCCCGCCGTAGCAGGTTTTGTTGAAATGGATCTGCGGCTTGCCGTAGACCTTAAACCGTTCGAGATTGCCGTAGTAGGGCAGAACCTTCTGCACGAACGGCATGTTGAATTCGGTTCATTCAGGATACCGAGAAGTGTTTACTTTAAAATCGCATGCCGTTTTTGAGAACAGGAAAGCCCCATATCATTACCCACCGGATCGGCCTGCGGAAGAATATCGCAAGCCTGGTAGCCGCATTCATGCTGGTTGCAGGCGCCCCTGACGCGCAGGCCCAGGCGAGCCGGGAAGGCGCTATCAAAGCTGTGTTCCTTTTCAATTTCAGCCAGTTTGTTGAATGGCCGCAGCAGACATTCAGCAGTCCTTCGGCGCCATTTGTGATCGGCATCCTCGGCGATGATCCATTCGGTCCTTATCTCGATGAAACCATCGAGGGTGAAAAAGTGAACGGGCATAAACTGGTCGTTCAGCGATTCAGGGATGTGAAGGATATCAAATCATGTCATATCCTGTTCATCAACCAGCGGGATGCCGATTACCGCGATCTGCTTGGCGCGCTGGCTGGTCACAATATCCTCACTGTAAGCGATGGCCGCGGCTTTACACGTTCGGGCGGCATGGTGCGTTTCTCTACGGAAAACAATAAGATCAAACTCGAGATCAATCCGGATGCGGCCAAACAGGAAGGCCTGGTGATCAGTTCCAAACTGCTGCGTATCGCTACCATTTTTGACCCTACAAACCGCGGGCAGTGAAACTGAGGGATACACCCATACAAGCCAAACTGATCCGGGTCATACTGCTGACCACAGGCACTTCGCTTTTCCTGGCCTGCGCGGCTTTCTTAACCTATGAGTTCTTCGTGTTCAGGCAGGATACAAAAAGCCAGCTGCTCACTGTTGGTCATATCGTAGCCGCCAATAGCACGGCAGCGCTGGCATTCGATAACCGCCAGGATGCCATTGAGATCCTCAATGCCCTGAAAACGGAGCGGCATATTGTGGCGGCCTGCCTGTATGATAAGGGCGGCAAAATATTCGCCACTTATATTGCAAAACCGATGGGTCCCGGCTTTCCGGCGAAACCTGGCGATGATGGCGGGTACATGTTCGAGAATGGCTATGTGGAAGGATTTGAAGCGGTAACAGAAGGCAGCAACCGGCTGGGTACCCTGTATCTGCGTTCCGATATGGGTGCCATCTATACCAGGCTTCAGCTGTACGGTATGATCACGCTGCTGGTACTTGGCGCGTCTTTTCTGGTGGCTTACCTGCTTTCGCGCAGCCTGCAACGTTCCATCTCGCAGCCGATCCTGAACCTGGCCGAAACAGCGAGGCTCGTGTCTGAAAAATACGACTACTCGGTGCGCGCGGTAAAATCCGGCGATGATGAACTGGGTCTGCTGACAGACGCTTTCAACCATATGCTCACCCAGATAGAACTGCAGAACCTGGAAATACTTTTGTTCAATCAGAAACTGGAACAGAAAGTGATCGAGCGCACCAACGAACTCCGCTCTGCCAACAAGGAACTGCAGATGCAGAACGAGTTTGTAGAGACCATTCTCGATTCTTCCGTTCATCTCGTTGCGGTGCTGGATACCGAAACAAGGTTTACTACGGTGAACAACCAGTTCTGCCTGGTGTACCACAAGACCAAATCCGATGTGATCGGAAAAAAATACGAAGAGGCATTTCCGGTGGCCAAGGATTCGCAAACGCACCAGGACATCCTGCGGGCATTGCAGGGCGAATATATTTACAACCAGGTAGTGAAATCCCGGCTGGTGGATGCTTATTTCGAGAACTATTTTATCCCTTTAAAAGAGAATGATCATATCTATGGGGTGCTGGTGCTGGGTCATGATATCACCAATATCATGGAAGCGAACGAGAAACTGAAACTGCTGAACGAGCAACTGGTAAAATCAAATCTTGACCTTGAGCAATTCGCTTATGTGGCTTCGCACGATCTGCAGGAACCATTGCGGAAGATCCAGACCTTTGCGCAGCTGGCGAGAAAGGACCTGGAAAATGCTTCGGCCCCTGCCAACTATCTCGAAAAGATCACCGCTTCGGCCAAACGCATGGCGGAACTGATCAATGCGGTGCTGAATTACAGCCGGCTCTCCAAGAACCGCGAGCAGTTCGTTCAGACCGATCTCAATGGGATACTCAACAATATCAAAACCGATCTCGAGCTGCTGATCTCGGAAAAAAATGCCAGCATCACCAGCGATCCTTTGCCCGTAATAGAAGGCATACCGCTCCAATTAAGCCAGCTGTTCTTTAACCTGATCGGTAATTCCCTGAAATTTTCTGAAAAAGCGCCTGCTATCCATATAAGCGCCAGAATAATGCGCGGTTCGGAGATCAAACGCCAGCAGGTGCCTGAAAAAAATGAAGATTACCTCGAACTGGTATTCAGCGACAACGGGGTAGGATTCGAGCAGCAATATGCAGAACGCATCTTCACTATATTCCAGCGGTTGCACGATAAGCAGAGCTATACGGGCACCGGCATCGGCCTTGCATTATGCAAAAAGATCGTGGAAAACCATAATGGCTATATCAGCGCCGAAAGTCGTTTGGGTGAAGGCGCAGCTTTTTACATTTATCTGCCGGTGCATCATATCCCGGGCATCCATGACTGACGGGTCCGCTAAGAGATCATCTCAGCCCGGTATTCTTTTTCCTCCTTGAATGCAACCCTTGGCATCAGGCCCAGCAGTTTAAACATGGCATCATCCTCTTCGAAGCTCGGGTTGGGCGTGGTAAGCAGTTTATCGCCTGCAAAAATGGAATTGGCCCCCGCCATAAAACAGAGGGCCTGCTCCGCCACACTCATTTCAGTGCGGCCCGCGCTCAGTCGCACCATGGTGGCCGGCATCAGTATCCTGGCAGTGGCGATCATGCGCACCATATCCCAGGTGTCTACCTTGCTATTATGTTCCAGCGGGGTTCCGGCGATGGCTACCAGCGCATTGATGGGAACGCTTTCCGGATGCTCGGGCATGGTGCTGAGCGTATGCAGCATATTGATCCGGTCATTATGTGTTTCCCCCAAACCGATAATGCCGCCGCAGCAAACAGTAACCCCGGCCTTGCGCACATTTTCCAGTGTGGACAGCCGGTCTTCATAAGTACGGGTACTGATGATCTCGCTGTAATGTTCTTTGCTGGTATCGAGGTTATGATTGTAAGCATACAGTCCGGCATCCGCCAGTTTCTGCGCCTGTGATGGAGTAAGCATGCCGAGCGTGCAGCACACTTCCATACCCATTTCGTTTACGCCTCTTACCATGTCGAGCACCCGGTCGAAATCCCGGTTATCGCGTACCTCGCGCCAGGCAGCGCCCATGCAGAAGCGCGTGCTGCCGGCATCCTTTGCTTTTTGGGCATAAGCCAGCACTTCCTCTTTTTTCATCAGGGGTTGCACTTCTACACCGGTATTATAACGGGCAGCCTGCGGACAATAAGCGCAGTCTTCGCTGCAGCCGCCTGTTTTGATGCTGAGCAGCGTGCATACCTGCACTTCGGCCGTATCGTTGTATTGGCGATGCACCGATGCCGCCCTGAAAACAAGCTCGAGCAGCGACGAATGATATATTTCCTGGATCTCCTGTATCGTCCAGTCGTTACGGATGGCAGACATAAGCGGGATTTTTGCAAATATAGTAGAGAAGCATTTAGCTCTTAGCCTTTAGCCCTTAGCCTTTAGCGTTTAGCTTTAATACGTCTAACGGCTCGAAATATAATTCCGCCATTTCTCTATCACCTTCCCCATATCATCAGGCAATGGGGCTTCGAACAGCATTTCCTGTTTTGTTTTGGGATGAACGAATCCCAGCAGCCGGGCATGCAGGGCGCAACGGGGACAGAGTTCAAAACAGTTCTCCACAAACTGTTTATACTTCGTATAGATCGTGCCTTTGAGGATCTTGTCGCCGCCGTATTCCCAGTCGTTGAACAGGGTATGGCCGATATGTTTCATATGCACCCTGATCTGGTGGGTTCGGCCTGTTTCGAGTACGCATTCCACCAGCGTCACATAGTGGAACCGCTCCACCACCTGATAATGTGTGATGGCATGCTTGCCTGTTTCGCCCTCGGGGTATACATCGAACATCTTGCGGTATTGTTTATGCCGGGCTATATGGCCGGTGATGGTACCCTCATCCGATTCCATATCGCCCCATACCAGTGCGAGATATTTGCGTTTTACTTCATGATGAAAGAACTGCTTGGCCAGATGCGCCGCTGCTTCGGAGGTTTTGGCAAGAACGATCAACCCGGTAGTGTTCTTATCGATCCGGTGTACCAG
>JAFBAN010000141.1 GCA_019247775.1 Chitinophagaceae bacterium
TTAAAAAGCCCTGGGATGATCTGGAACTGAAAACAGCTATCCAGAATGCCTATGAAGTGTACAGTACCCGGCAGGCCCTGCGGGAGAAGATCAATGAGCTCGAAAGAACGAATGATGAACTGAACAGGTTCGTGTATAGTACTTCACATGATCTCCGCTCGCCGCTGGCGAATATCCTCGGTATCCTGAACGTTGCCAAAATGCAGTTGCCCGGCGATGATCCCACTTCTTACTACGAAATGATCGAAGGCTGCGTAACGAAAATGGATATGTTCATCCATAAGATCATCGAGTATTACAAGGGGATCCGTGTAGACAATGTGAACGAAGTGGTCGAATTCAATGGGCTGGTGAACGACAGTATCAGCCTGTGCAATATGCAGAACCCCCAGTTGGTATTCGAAACCAAGATCAACCAGCCTGTAGAGTTCAGGAGTGATGGATTCAGGCTGTCGCTTATCCTAAATAATCTTATTTCAAACGCCGTAAAATACCAGCGGCAGGACGAGCTTAATCCCAAAGTGTCCATAGAGGTCAATGTGGATAATGAGCAGGCAGTGGTATTCATCGAAGACAATGGCGTGGGCATCATCGACGACCATCTCAACAAGATATTCCAGATCTTTTTCCGCAGTACCGACTATCGCAACGGACTGGGCATCGGTCTTTATATTGTGAAGGAGGCGCTTACCCGGATCGGGGGCGATATCAACGTGAGCTCGGAATTCGGTAAGGGAACCAAGTTTACGTTAACGGTACCCAACCACAGCGATATGCCGCTCGCGCCCCACAGTTTGCCGATTTGATTTGATCACTCGTAACTGTACTCGATCCTTCCCACCAGTTTTTTCTCTTTGTCGAACCCGGCCTCAGACTGTTTTAGACCTTTGTCGTTGTAGGTATACTTCCAGATAATATAGTTGGCGCTGCCCAGGGAGATCTGGGTCATCTGGCTTACACGCCCCGCGGCATCGTATTCATACTGGAAATCGGGGATCAGTTTTTTCAGCCGGCTGTTGTAGCGGACGATATCGCTGAGATGGTTGCCGGCATCGTAATAGTAATAATAGGTTTGGAGCGTATGGTTGTTCTTTTTCCAGCGTTCTTCTGCCACCTGTCCTTTTTCATCTTTCACGAAATCGATCAGCGTGGTATCGAGCCTGTTCTTGATCCTGAGCATCGAAACGGGCTGGCCCGCGTCATCGTAGTTCCACTCATGCGTTTCAACAGAAGTATATTTGAAAGCGGTATCGGTGGTAGTTAGTACTACTTTGCTGAGCTGACCTTTGTCGTTGTAACTGTATTCGCTTTTGTTCTCGATGCCGCCGCCGGAAGTCTGGGTCCTTTTTAGTTTCGACAATTCATAGGAGCGTGTGGTAACCGACGACCTGCCGCCGGAAGTGACCGAACTCAGCGTGATCTTTTTTCCGTCGAGACTGATCTCCTGCTCCAGTTGAAAACCTTCGGTAGCACTGTTATCGGCTTCAAAACTATTCGCTTTTATTTTTTTGATCTTTGCGGCGCGCAGTAAACGGTATTGCTCGTTGCCCTGCTGGGTGGCGATCACATCATTGAAATAATACTGGCTGTAACCATTCGCGAGCAACAGCACACCTAACACGGTCAGGATCGATCTCATGTGAAAAATAACTGGTTTTGACAAAGGTACAGGTACAGTTTTCAACAATCCAAAAACAGGCTGTATATGAGGTGGCGGCAATCGTATTGTTATGTATTTTTAGTCAAATGTTAACAAGTGTCGCACCTGACTGAAAGAAAGGAGAAAGTCTGTCTGAACTGCCAGGCCACCGTGTATGGCCGTTACTGTCATGTATGCGGCCAGGAGAATATCGAACCCAAGGAAAGTTTCTGGCATCTTTTAACGCATTTCGCCTACGATGTAACGCATTTCGATGGCAAGTTTTTCAGTACGCTGCGCTACCTGCTGTTCAAGCCCGGGTTCCTGTCGCACGAATACCTGCGCGGGCGGCGCGCTTCCTACCTGCATCCGATCAGGATGTATGTGTTTACTTCGGCATTTTTTTTCCTGATCTTTTTCACGGTGAAAAATGAGGAAGGAATTGTGAAGACGACCAGCCGCCAACCGACCGCAGCGGAGATCATCAAGGCACTGGAAAAAGCGCAGGTCAAGTACAAAAAAAGAGTGGCCGATTCGGCGCTGGCAGTAAGCCTGCCAATGATCAGGCAGACCCAGCTTGAGATCGACAGCGACCTGGCCCTGATCAGAAGGGATACCACCTCAAAAACGAAACTGAAAACCGTCAGCAACAACAATTTCAATTTCATGGGCGGTACCCGGGGCGGTGAATACAAAAGCCTTGCTTCCTACGACTCGGCCCAGGCGAAACTGCCTGCAGGCGACCGCGACAATTTCCTCCAGCGCAAACTGATCAGGCAGAACCTGCACCTGAAGGAAAAATACAATAACGATAAGGATGCAATGTGGAAAGCAATTATTGAAAAATTCAATCACCTGTTTCCCCAGATGCTATTTGTTTCACTGCCGTTGCTGGCGCTTGCGCTGAAATTGTTGTATGTGCGGCGGAAGAATTTTTATTATGTCAACCACGTGATCTTTACCATTCACCTGTACTGCGGTACTTTTATCATCATACTGGCCGGCATGGCTATCGAAGGACTGTTCGAAGCCGCACACCTGAATGAGCCCTCCTGGATAAAAGCCATACTGGTACTGAGCGGCTTCTTCTACTGGTATAAAAGCATGCGTTATTTTTATGAGCAGAGAAGGGGAAAGACCATCCTCAAATACCTGCTGTTATTGTTCCTCGGCCTGCTGATAATGACCCTGATCTTCGCCATATTTTTCATCTTTTCCGCAATGAGCATTTAACTATGGAACAGACCGCTGACAGTTTTTTAAGACTTGTAAAGATCATGGATGAACTGCGTGAGCAGTGCCCCTGGGACCGTAAGCAGACCATCCAGACCCTTCGCCCGCTCACCATCGAGGAAACCTATGAATTGGCCGACGCCATCACGGAAGGGGACTGGAAGGGCATTAAGGAAGAGCTGGGCGATCTGCTGCTGCATATCCTGTTCTATGCAAAGATCGGCCGGGAGGAAAAGCAGTTTACGATTGATGAGATGATCAACGGCATCTGCGATAAACTGGTGCATCGCCATCCGCATATCTACGGCGATGTAAAAGTGAACGACGAAGAGGACGTGAAGCGGAACTGGGAGCAGCTTAAGATCAAGGAAGGCAAAACCTCCGTGCTTGGCGGTGTGCCCGTATCCCTGCCGGCCGTGGTAAAAGCTACGCGTATCCAGGAAAAAGCAAAGCAGGTGGGTTTTGAATGGGATGAGACCGCCGATGTCTGGAACAAAGTGCAGGAGGAAATGGGCGAACTGCAGGAAGCAGTGCGCAGCGGTTCGGCAGACCAGATGGAAGATGAGCTGGGCGATGTACTGTTCAGCCTGGTGAATTATGCACGGTTTTTGCATGTAGACGCCGAGGGCGCGCTGGAGCGGACGAACAGGAAGTTTATCCGCCGCTTCCAGCAGATGGAGACCATGGCCGCATCCCGGAATAAGAAACTGGCGGATCTGACGCTCGCCGAAATGGATGCCATGTGGAACGAAATCAAAAGAAAACCTTAGATATTGATCCAATCGTTACGACAAGCTGCCTATAAACACGGGTACCTGATCATTACGGCCGCCTGGTTGTACACGATCTCTTTTATCTTCAGCAATTACTGGAGCTATTATTCTTCTCCACAGAAAGTAAAGACCAGCCTCGAACAAAGACTGCAGCGCCAGGAAAAACAGTTTAAGGCAGTGGCTGCCGATACGGCGCTGCTATCGCAATTGATCAGTCCAGCATCTGCTATTTCCAATCCTTTGCCGGAAGATATCGGCCTGTTCATTTACAGGCTCGAAAATACCACGCAGTCGCCGCCCCTGATCTACTGGAACACCAACCGCATGTACATCAGCAACGATGACGTGGATACCAGGCAGGGCAGTTTTTTCGTGGGAACCCAGAACGGGGATTTTGAACTGATCAAGAAACTTGACACGATCAGGGGGCAGGCATATGCGGTGTTCGGGATGCTGCCGGTGCGATGGTCGTACTTTATCGAGAACAGGTATCTGCACAGCGATTTTGCCGGTTATAGCGGGCTGGCGGAACAGTACGAGATCAGCGCAGACCCTTCAGCGCTGCCGATCATGAACGGACAGGGAGAGGAATTGTTCCGCATCAAGCTGAAAGAAGGCAAATCTTTTATCGCTTACGATAATGTCACTGTCCTGCTGCGGGTGCTGGCGATTGTGCTGCTGATGATCTTCCTGCATTCGATGGCGCTGGAAACCGTGGCGCGGCGCGGGTTCAGGATGGGATTTTTATTCCTTGTGACTGCTGTGGTCGTATTACGGTTTATTACGTACCAGTTTGCATTTCCATTCGACTTCAGCAAACTGCCATTATTCGATCCCACTATTTATGCCTCAAACTTCCTGCATCCTTCCCTGGGTGATCTGTTCGTGAACGCGGTACTGTTGTTCTGGCTGGTGAGTTTTTATAAGACACAGCATGATCACCGGGTATGGATCAAACGCAAACTGCCGCCGGATGTCTACAACTACGGCAGCCTCGCTTTACTGACGCTGATCTGTTTTTTGCTGGGCGGCGTCATCATCAGCCTGGTACGCGATTCCAAGATCTCATTCGATGTAACGAATTTTTTCAGTTTGACGAGGTATACCGTCATTAGCATCATCCTGCTTTGTTTTCTTGTATTATCCTTCTTTCATTTCTCGCAGATCCTGCTGAAGCCTGCCATCCGGCACAGGATCAGCCTGTACCAGCAGGTGGTAGCCGTGGGACTCTCAGGCTCCTTATGCCTGCTGCTGTTTACGGCCGTTGCGGACATGCGTACCTATCTCTGGATATTGTTGTGGCTGATCTGCTATATCTGCCTGCTGAACCTGCGGCGCCAGGATATCGATAAACCCTTGCTGAAATCATCGTTCTTTATTTTCTGGGTGATGCTGTTCACCATGTCCATTGCTTCCATCGTGATCCATGAGAACCGGATCGTGGAGTTCGGTCAGCGCAAGAGCATTGCGGAAAAACTGGCTTTGCAGACCGATCCCAGCGGCGAGAACCTGCTGAATATCGCCGCCACGAACTTCGACGATTCTTTCCTGGTGGCCAATTTCCACCGTCTGGCAGAGAGCGAGTATTCCAATAAATTCATCAAGGATAGTCTGATCAACCAGAACTTTTCCGGCTATCTCAATAAATACGATACCCGTATCTATACTTTCGACAGCCTTTACCATCCGCTGTTCAATGAAGACTCTACGAACTATGCGAGTATCAAGACGATCATTCTTAACCAGGCCAAGCCGACCGTGATCCCGGAACTATACAGTTACGATAATTCCACCGAGGGATTCAGTTATCTGTACCAGAAGACCATCCAGACCGGCGGGCAGACAATGGGTTACCTGTTCGTGATCATCAAATCGAAGCGATACAAAAGCGAGGCCTTGTACCCGGAGTTGTTTAACCAGGTGCAGGACATTGCATCCGATCTGAATACCAACTATGCCTATGCGGTGTACAACAAGGAGCGGATCATCAACCATTTCAATACCTATAGTTTTCCTTCGCAGCTCGATCCCAAACAGATCCCTGAGTTCGAATTCTCGTATCGCACTGTGGGCGACTACAGCGAGCTGTGGTACAACAGCGGCAATAACAAGCAGGTGGTGGTGGTGAAGCGGAATACCTGGTTCATTGAGGCGGTAACGCTGTTCGCCTACCTGTTCTGTTCCTTCCTGTTCATTATCCTGCTGTTCCACCTCGGCAACTATGCCCTTATGGCGCGTTTTAAGTTGCGGGAGATGAGGCGAATGCTGCGACTGAATATCCGCACCCAGATCCAGGCAACGATCATTTTCCTGAGTGTATTTTCTTTTATCGTGATCGGCATAGCAACGATCTCCTTCTTCATCCTCCGCTTTCACCAGAGCAATGAAGAACGCTTATCGAAGTCGATCCAGGTGATGGCCAATGAGGTGAACAGTAAAATGAATTCACTCCAGGCATTCGATGATGTGCCCGACAACCTGGGTGTGCGCTCCGAACTGGAGAAAACGATCGCCGAGATCTCCGACCTGCATAACGTTGATATCAACTATTACAATCTGAACGGTACCCTGGTTATTTCCACGCAACCGTATATCTACAATAAACACCTGCTCAGCGCTAAAATGGAACCCCGGGCTTACCGCGAGCTGCAGAACGGGCATAGCATCCGGTACCTGCAGTCGGAGCGGGTGGGCGGGTTCGAATACCTGAGCATATATGTGCCGCTGACAGATGACCGCGGCAACAGTTATGCCTACCTGAATGTGCCTTATCTCAATTCGCAGAATGAGCTGAACCAGGAGATCTCCGGGTTCCTCGCCACACTGATCAACCTTAACGCGTTTATCTTTCTGATCGCCGGCGCTATCGCATTCTTTCTCACCAGCCGGATCACCGATTCATTCAGTCTGATCGGCCGCAAGATGCAGGAGATGAACCTGGGCCGCATCAACGAAGAGATCCGGTGGAACCGCAATGACGAGATCGGGATGCTGGTGAATGAATACAACAAAATGGTGAAAAAGCTTGAGCAGAGCGCACAGGCGCTGGCGCAAAGCGAACGGGAAGGCGCCTGGCGCGAAATGGCCCGCCAGGTAGCGCATGAGATCAAGAATCCGCTCACGCCGATGAAGCTGAGCATTCAATACCTGCAGAATGCCATCCAGCGCGGCGCGCCTAATGTGAAAGAACTGTCGGCTAACATGGCCGTTACGCTGATCGAACAGATCGATCAGCTATCCAAGATAGCCGGTGATTTTTCGCAGTTCGCCAATATCGGAAATCCAAGGCTCGAGCATTTCGATATCACCGAGATCATCGGCTCCGTGATCAGGCTCTACAGCGCCAACCCGCGGATCCATATCGAATGGTACAAAGAAGAAGGCAGGTACGGGATACTGGCCGATAAACTGCAGATGAGCCGTTTGTTCACCAACCTGCTGCAGAATGCCATTGAAGCCAATGAAGACACCAGCAAAGATGTACGTGTGGTGATCAGGCAGAAAAATGAAGAAGGGCAGATCCTTATATCCGTGCAGGATGAATCGGGCGGGATACCGGAACAGATGCGCGACAGCATCTTCACGCCGAATTTTACCACCAAATCCTCCGGCACCGGACTGGGGCTCGCCATCTGCAAGGGTATCGTTGAAAAAGCGAACGGGCAGATCTGGTTTGAGTCGGAGACGGGGCGGGGGACTACCTTCTTTATCAAGTTGCCGATGGGGTAGATTCACGAGCGTGCTTTTTTCAACACAGAGGTACAGAGGTTACACGGCCTCCGTGACCGCTGTGCTCCCTCTGTACCTCTGTGTTGAAAAAAATAAGATCAAGTAATCCTCAAAAAGGCGCATCCTCAGCAGAATACGCCTGGCTGCCTGACTCCCGCTCCGTTTCGATCGTAACATGATGGATATCCTTGTGCAATAACTGGTGCTTCAACTCATTCTTGATCTGCGCCTCCTGCTCCCCGCTGATTTCGGACGAAAGCGCGAGGTGCGCCGTAAGTGCTGTTTCGGTGGTGCTGATAGCCCATACATGGAGATGATAAAAATTTTTCACACCAGGTATCGCAAGTGCCATCGACCTGATCCCGTCCAGGTCTACATGCGGCGGCACACCGTCGAGGGAAAGCCTCAGACTGTCGCGCAGCAACTGCCAGGTACTGATCAGGATCACGATAGCAACGATAATGCTCATCAGCGTATCGAACCAGTACCAGCCGGTATAATAGATGATCAGTCCGCCCACAACCAACCCAAAAGATACCAGGGCATCGCTCATCAGGTGCAGGTAGGCGCTTTTGATATTGAGGTCTTTTTTGCGGTCGCGAAAGAACAGCAACGCGGACGTGGCATTGATAACAATGCCGATACCAGCCAATAGCGATGGTTTGCCCGGGCATCGGCTCGGGGTTGAGCAGGCGGTGCGCAGCTTCGTAGAGGATGGCCCCGAGTGAAACCAGCAGCAGCATGGCATTGAAGAGCGCGGTCAGCACCGAGGTTTTGCGATAACCGTAAGTATATTTTGCACTGGATCGTACCCGCAGCAAACGGAAAGCAAGCATGGAAATGGCCAGGGAACCCACATCGGCAAAATTGTGCCCTGCATCTGACAGTAGTGACAGAGAATGGATAGATAACCCCACCACTACCTGTACGATCACGAACAGCAGGTTCAATACAATCCCAATGATAAACGCGGTATTGAGGTTTGCCGGCGCGCTGTGATGATGATGGCTATGATGGTCGTGTGTCATTATACTCAATTATGCCGGGGTCACGCAAAGCCGCAAAGGAGCAAAGCTGCAAAGGAAATCCTTAGCGACTTGGGATCTTTGCGCCTTTGCGTGAAATACAACCAGGATTTGCTCCAATGTCGGCAATTGGCTCGTTTATTTTCTCTTCCTGTGCTGGTCTTCCACAAAAGCCTCGAACTCCGACAGCGAAAAACTGCTCAAGTTCTTTTCTTTCGGCAGTCCCGCTTTCTGCGCGGCCAGCACTCCATATCTGCAATCTTCATACCCGTCAATGGCATGAGCATCGGGGTCGATGCTGATCAGTACATTTTTATCGAGAGCGTAATCGATCCAGCGCCAGTCCATATCGAGTCGCCTGGGATGTGCATTCAGTTCTATCACCACATTATTGGCAGCGCAGGCTTCGATGATCTTCTTATGATCCACCGGGTAGCCGTTGCGGCTCAGCAGCAGCCTGCCGGTCATATGGCCGAGGATACTGGTAAAAGGATTTTCGATCGCATTGAGCAGCCGCATCATCGCTTTTTCTTCCGGCATCTTCAGGTTGGAGTGTACGGATGCGATCACCAGATCGAATGTGCGCAGGGTTTCCGGCGCATAGTCCAGACTGCCATCATTAAGGATATCGCTTTCGATGCTTTTGAAGATCCGGAACGGGGCCAGTTTTGCATTCAGTTCATTTATCTGCTGGTGCTGCGCGATCAGCCTGTCTTCCGTAAGTCCATTGGCATAGAAAGCTGTTTTGGAGTGATCGCTGATCACCAGGAATTGCAAGCCCTGCGCTTTCGCCGCAGTCGCCATCTGTTCGATGGTATGTACGCCATCGCTCCAGTTGCTGTGGCTATGGATGATGCCTGTGATATCTGCGGGCTGAATAAGAGAACCGAAAGAGCGGCCGGCAGTGAGCGTATCGCTTTTCTCGCGCAGGAAAGCCGGCAATGGCTCCATACCCGCGGCTTTAAATATCTCATCTTCGGAAGCCGCCGGTTTCGATGCATCCCATTTGCCGCTCTGCTGCCAGGCCAGCAGGAACTCTTCGCTGCAGGAGGTCTGGAACAGGGTGTTGTGGAACAGTTCGGGAGAAGTGCAGAAAAAACCCAGCAGCACATTCTCTTTTCCTTTGAACGAAACATAGCTCTGCGAGGCCGATACGGGCTCAAATTCATTCGACTGGAAAAAACCGGTGAGCTGTTCGGCCCCGGCGGTGCTCACCCATTCCAGTTTATTGATCGTTTCCATTTGGCGCCTGAACTCACCGGTAAGCTGGTGCGATCCTTCGCCGAACTGCTGTTTCAGTTTCGCATCCATGGCAGCCGCATAGCTCTCGATCTGCTGGTAGAGATAACTGCCTTGGGCGCCCAGGTAGAATTCAATTGCTTCCTTGATGTTCAGCTGCGTTTTTTCGCCGAAGCCTTTGTACATGGTCAGCCGGTTCTCATTGCAGGCATAGAGCAGCTCCCCCAGGGATTCGATCTCCAGTTCCTTCCAGATAGTTGCGATCTTTTTGGGACCGATGCCCTTGATGCTGAGCATCTGCAGTACGCCGGGCGGGGTACGCTGGAGATAGTCTTCCAGCAGGGACAGTTTTCCCGTTTCGAGCTGCTCCACAATGTATTTGGCCGTGGAGCTGCCGATGCCCCTGATGCCGGCGATCTGGTCTGGGGGCAGCCCGTGCAGGGGAGACGGGAGCCGGTCGATGGTAAAAGCCGCCGAGGAATAGGACTTGGCTTTGAAGCTGTTGTCGCCATGGATATCCATGAGTTTGCCCAGCAGGGCGAAATTTTCGGCGATGATATAATTGTCCATGGGTGACTGAATTTGGAGGAGCATCCCCTCGAAATTTCAAATTAGCGAATTTTCAAAGGCATGGGCAAAAAAAATCCCGGGACAATTCCCGGGACCTTAAATCTATTTCTGCTTTTAGAAAGCAAGAAGAGATTACTTCTTCTTAGCAGCTTTTTTAGCGGCTTTCTTTTTAGGAGCAGCTTTTTTAGCGGCTTTCTTCTTTGGAGCAGCTTTCTTTTTAGGAGCAGCTTTTTTTGCAGCTTTTTTAGGAGCAGCTTTTTTAGCGGCTTTCTTTGCAGTTGCCATGTTTTTTAGATTTAATGGTTAGTTAATACATTAAAAATAAAAACTTATTTGGAACTACAAAAAATTTTTTTTAAACCGCGGCCTCTGCAGGCTTGATTGAAACGGTTGTTTTATCGTTCTTTCCTTTTTTAAATTCAACCAATCCATCGGTTAATGCGAACAGTGTAAAGTCAGATCCTACACCAACATTTTTACCAGGATGATACACTGTTCCCCTCTGACGAATGATGATATTACCGGCGAGTGCAGGCTGACCACCATAGATCTTTACACCTAAACGTTTGCTTTGTGAATCGCGGCCGTTCTTTACGGAACCTTCACCTTTTTTGTGTGCCATAATTTATTTTTTTATGGATCGCTGAAACAACTGGTTTTGCTTCCGCGAAGCCTTTTTACGCAGATTAAGCGATGCTTTCAATTTTGATCCTTGTGTAGTGTGTTCTGTGACCATGCTTCTTGCGGAAGCCTTTCCTTCTTTTCATTTTGAAGGCGATCACTTTGTCACCCTGAACAAGATCGCTGATGATCTCTGCTTTCACCACAGCTTTCACTGCGCTGCCTGCAGCAACTTTACCAGCGTTGTCGGTGAACAACACTTCTTTGAATTCAACCTTATCTCCGGTTTTACCCTGCAGGTGAGGAACATACAGGCTTTGACCTTCCTGTACCTTGAATTGCTGACCTGCGATTTTTACAACTGCTAACATAGCTTACCAAAATTAGGACGGCAAAGGTAGGGGTTCGGGAGGAAAAAACGAATGATCTGGCGAATAAATCTTCTTAACAACTGTGAATTAAAGTCTGGAGTTAGGAGTTAGGAGTCTGGAGTAGGGGACCGATCACCTGTACTCCAGACTCCTAACTCCTAACTCCAGACTATTCATTACTTTTGCTCCCTCTAACGAAGTTGCCCTGATGAATCTCAAGTCCCTCCTGGCCCGTCCTTTTGCTACTTACATATATAATAAGACCCGCAAAAGTATGGCAACGGCGGTGGCCGACCAGGAAGCTACCCTTAAAATGCTCCTAAAAGGCGGAAAATCAACGTCTTTTGGGAAGGACCACAAGCTGCGTGAAGTGACCGACCATGCTTCTTTCGTGCAGGCGGTGCCAATCCGGGATTATGAGCAGTTCAAAGCCTATATCGACCTGATCAAGGAAGGACTGCATAATGTGCTGTGGCGGGGGCGGCCGATCTATTTCGCCAAGACCAGCGGCACCACCAGCGGGGTGAAATACATCCCCATTACCAAGGAATCCATTCCCAATCATATCAATTCGGCCCGGAATGCACTGCTGTGTTACATGGCAGAAACCGGTAATACGTCTTTTGCAAGCGGCAGGCTGATCTTCCTGAGCGGCTCGCCGGAACTGGAACGGGTGGGGGATATCCCTACCGGCCGGCTCAGCGGTATCGTGAACCACCATGTGCCCAGCTATCTTCGGGCCAACCAATTACCCAGTTATGAGACGAACTGCATCGAGGACTGGGAGGCCAAACTGGACCGGATCGTGGACGAGACCCTGAACAAGGATATGACCCTGATCAGCGGCATACCGCCCTGGATGCAGATGTACTTCGACCGGCTGCTGGAGAAGGGCGGAAAAAAAGTGGGCGAGCTGTTCCCCAATTTCAACCTGATGGTGCAGGGCGGGGTGAATTTCGAACCCTATAAAGCCCGGCTGTTCGAGAGCATTGGCAGGAAAGTGGACTATATAGAGTTGTTCCCGGCCAGCGAAGGGTTCTTTGCCTTCCAGGATTCGCAGAATGCCGAGGGGTTATTGCTGAATACGAACAGCGGCATTTTTTACGAATTCATTCCGGCTGCCGAGATCTTTAATGAATACCCTACCCGGCTGACATTAAAAGATGTAAAGGTTGGCGAGAACTATGTGCTCATCATCAACAGCAATGCGGGTCTATGGGGCTATAACCTCGGCGATACCGTGCGGTTTGTGAGCACAGATCCGTACCGGCTGGTGGTGAGCGGACGGGTAAAGCATTTTATCTCCGCATTCGGCGAGCATGTGATCGGCGAAGAAGTGGAAGCCACTATGCTGCATGCTGCGAAGGAGCAGGATGTGAAAGTGACCGAATTTACCGTAGCGCCGATGATAGAGCAGGGCAAAGGCAAAAGCTATCATGAATGGTTCATCGAATTTGAGAAAGAGCCTGCAGACATGCAGCGCTTTATCGCTTCGCTGGACCAGAACCTGCGCGAACGGAATGTATATTACGACGACCTTATTGCCGGCAATATCCTCGAGAAACTGCATGTGCGGAAGATCAGGAAGAACGGGTTTATCGATTATATGCGCTCCATCGGCAAACTGGGCGGGCAGAATAAAGTGCCCAGACTTAGTAATGACAGGAAAATTGCGGAAGGGCTGAAACCGTTCGAAATACACTAACGTCGAGGTAGTTTTACCGCCAAGGCGCGATGGCGCGAAGTTTCGCGGGGATTCATTGCGGGCCCTTGCGTCCTGGCGCCCTTGCGGTGAAAAGATTGAATACTACCGCCGCTCAAAATTGGCAAATCCTTAAAAGACTTTCCCTTATTTTGTAACCTTATCATGAGTCAGAAACGCATCGCTATATTCGGGTCAACAGGGTCTATCGGAAGACAGGCATTGGATGTGATCGCGGCCAATCCGCAATTATTCAGCGCCGAGATACTGACGGCGCAGACTAACGACGAACTCCTCATCAAACAGGCGCTGCAGTTCAATCCCAATATGGTGGTGATAGGCGATGAGCAACGTTACCTCAATGTGAAGGAAGCGCTGGCCGGAACTTCCATCAAAATATTCGCAGGGGAAGATGCACTGGAGCAGGTGGCAGGTATGGACAGCTATGATATGATGCTGGCCGCTATCGTGGGGTATGCCGGCCTGCGCCCAACGCTTAAAGCAATCGAACTGGGCAAACCCATCGCCCTGGCCAATAAGGAAACACTGGTAGTGGCGGGCGATATCATTATGCGGATGGCGGCGGAAAAACGCATTCCCATCATCCCGGTAGACAGCGAGCATTCCGCTATTTTTCAGTGCCTGGTGGGCGAGGGGAGGAATAAGATCGAGAAGATCGTACTCACCGCGAGCGGCGGTCCTTTCCTGGGTAAGAAGCCCAACTTCCTGGTGAACGTGAAGAAGGATCACGCCCTGCAGCATCCGAACTGGCGCATGGGCGCGAAGATCACGATCGATTCTGCCACGCTGATGAACAAAGGCCTCGAGATGATCGAAGCCAAATGGCTGTTCAATCTCGCCTATGAGCAGGTGCAGGTGCTGGTGCATCCGCAGAGCATCGTGCACAGCATGGTGCAGTTCGAAGACGGGAGCATCAAGGCGCAGATGGGACTGCCCGATATGAAGCTGCCTATCCAGTATGCCCTGGGATTTCCGCAGCGTATCGCCAATGATTTTCCGCGTTATGATTTCCGGAAACCGGGTACGCTCACATTTGAAGAGCCCGATATCAAGACTTTCCGTAACCTGGGACTGGCCATGGAAGCGATGAAACAGGGCGGCAATATGCCCTGCATCCTCAATGCGGCCAATGAAATAGCCGTATATGCCTTCCTGCGCAACCGGATCGGGTTTCTCGATATCACCGAGGTAGTGGAGCGGACGATGGGCACGATCAGTTTTATCGAAAAACCCACGCTTGAACAGTATTTTGAAACCGATGGGGAGGCCCGTAACTTCGCGGCCTCGCTGCTCCATATGTGATCCGGCGTTAAAAGCATC
>JAFBAN010000197.1 GCA_019247775.1 Chitinophagaceae bacterium
TCATACGAACGCATTACCATGTTGTGACGGCGACAACTGTGAGACCAACCAGCTATGGCCGGATCAGCCAAAAGAAAAAAGCCACCCTGTGGATCAGGATGGCTTGTCTCGGTATCCGGGAAAATAAATATTATCCTACGGCTTCACTCTGCATGCTTCTCGCGCTTTTCTTGCGGTCTTCCTCGTTAAGGATCACTTTGCGCATGCGGATATTTTTCGGGGTTACTTCAATGCACTCATCCTGCTGGATATACTCCATACACTCTTCCAGTGTAAACTGCAGTTTGGGTGTGATACGAACGGCATCATCGCTGCCGCTCGCACGGTGATTGGTCAGTTTTTTCATTTCCACCGCATTCACGTTCAGGTCGCCTGGTTTGATGTGCTCGGCGATCATCTGACCTACATATACTTCCTCACCCGGGTCTACAAAGAAAGCTCCGCGATCCTGGAGTTTGTCTATCGAATAAGCGGTCGTCGTTCCCTGGAATTTAGAGATCAGTACGCCGTTATTCCTTCCGGGGATCGACCCCTTCCATGGTTTGTATTCAATAAAACGATGCGCCATTACTGCCTCACCGGCCGTATTGGTCAGCATCTGCGAGCGCAGGCCGATCAGACCGCGTGAAGGGATCTCGAATTCGAGGTGCTGCATCTCGCCTTTGCTTTCCATCACCTGCATTTCGCCCTTGCGCTGTGTTACCAGGTCGATCACTTTGCCGCTGAACTCAGCCGGCACGTCTACCACCAGGTTTTCATAAGGTTCGCATTTCTTACCGTCAATCGTTTTTACAAGCACCTGCGGATTACCCACGGTGAGCTCATATCCTTCGCGACGCATGGTCTCCACCAAAATACCCAGGTGCAGGATACCCCGGCCATACACCATAAAACTATCGGCGCTGTCTGTATCTTCCACGCGCAATGCGAGGTTCTTTTCTGTTTCTTTCATCAGCCTGTCGCGCAGGTGACGTGAGGTTACGAATTTCCCATCCCTGCCGAAGAAAGGCGAGTTGTTGATGCTGAAGGTCATGCTCATCGTGGGTTCATCCACGCTGATCACAGGCAATGCCTCGGGTGCTTCGGCATCGGCTATCGTATCGCCAATATTGAAATCTTCGAGTCCAACCACGGCGCAGAGATCGCCGGCGATCACTTCCGCTACCTTGCGTTTACCCATTCCCTCGAATACATACAATTCCTTCACACGGCTTTTTTTGATGCTGCCATCAGCCTGCACCAATGCGATCTGCTGGTTCTCTTTGATGGAACCGCGGGTCACTTTCCCGATCGCGATCCTTCCGAGGAACGATGAATAATCCAGTGATGTAATCTGCATCTGCAGCGGACCTTCAGCCACTTTAGGCGCAGGCACATATTTGAGAATGCCATCCATCAATGGTAAAATATCTTCTGTGGGCTCAAGGCTGCTGTTGAACCAGCCGTTCTTGCCGCTTCCATAAAAAGTAGGGAAATCGAGCTGCTCTTCGGTAGCGTCGAGGTTGAAGAATAATTCGAACACCGCATCATGCACTTCATCGGGACGGCAATTCGGTTTGTCCACTTTATTGATCACCACGATCGGGTGCAGGTTCAGCTGGAGCGCTTTCTGCAGCACGAAACGGGTCTGCGGCATCGGGCCTTCGAATGCGTCCACGAGCAGGATCACGCCATCGGCCATTTTGAGTACGCGTTCTACTTCACCGCCAAAATCGCTGTGGCCCGGGGTATCGATCACATTTATCTTAACATCCTTGTAAGTAACTGCGGCATTTTTGCTGAAAATGGTGATACCACGCTCCCTTTCCAGGTCGTTGCTGTCCATGATCAGTTCACCGGTTTCCTGGT
Organism: Chitinophagaceae bacterium; assembly: GCA_019247775.1. Classification (GTDB taxonomy): domain Bacteria; phylum Bacteroidota; class Bacteroidia; order Chitinophagales; family Chitinophagaceae; genus Sediminibacterium. Next base: position 1,849 of record JAFBAN010000197.1, read on the forward strand.
TGTCGCGGAATACCTTGGTTGCGTGTAATATCCTGTCTACCAATGTCGTCTTGCCATGGTCAACGTGTGCGATTATGGCAATATTTCTGATTTCCATGCAAAAATTTAAGCCGCAAAGGTAGGCATTTGCGGCGGGCGGGCAAAAAGGAAAAGGAATCTTAACAGAAAGAGATTTTTGATGGGGAATGGGTGACAGTATTTTAACAGCCTGCGGTTGCAGGTTGTTAAAAAATGAAACCAGGCCACCAAAACCAATTTTTATACCCGGATGTAGAGCTTCTTCCTATTCATCCAGTAGCCCACACACCAGCAAAGCAGCATATATGCGATCGCAAACAGCAGTGATCCCCAGTAAGGACCGGCATAGGCAAAGGAATGTTGGTAGATCCAGTTGCGGCTGCTTTCGCCTCCGATCTCAATTATGTCCATAACAGTGGCCAGCAGTTCGGAAAACAGGTAAATGATCAGCGGGTTCCTGCCGAATACTTCGAAGAAACCGGTCCACGCCGTTTTATTTCGCATATCGATCAGGTAAATGACGGCGCCAAGGATCAGGCAATCGAGCCCTACGGTATGCAGTACAAAAGAACTGGTCCAGAGTTTTTTATTGATGGGAAATATAAAATTCCAGAAATAAGCGATCACCAGCAGCGTGAATCCCGCCAATGCGAGCTTGGAGATCGTTTCATAGGTCTTGCCTTTTCGCTGGATAAAATCGCCGGCCACATATCCTCCCACCACGTTCACGATCGCCGGCAGTGTACTAAGCCATCCTTCCGGATCGAATGCGACGCCCTCGCCATGGTACATATGCGCATCCCCCATCAGCCAGCGATCTACAAAGAAGCCTGTATTGCTCTGCATGCCCAGAGGATCGAAGGGATCACCGAACCAGAAACACAATGCCCAGTACAGCAGCAACAGGAGCACACTGATGATCACTGTCAATCTTAATTTCAGGAAATGCAGCATCAGCGCGGCGAAGCAGTAACACAACGCAATGCGCTGCAGCACGCCGAGGATCCGGGTCTGCGAAATGGGCGATAAACTCCAGTGCCCGTTCTCATGCTCGAAAAACGGGAACCAATACATCAGGTAGCCCAGCAGGAAAATGATCAGGGTGCGTTTGAAGATCTTGCCTAATACAGCCCCGGTTCCCTGCTTTTCCCATTTCTTCATCACAAAGCTCAGGGCGTTACCTACCGCAAACAGGAAGGAAGGAAATACCAGGTCGGTAGGTGTAAAGCCATGCCATTTGGCGTGCAATAATGGAGCAAATGTGTTGTGATAATCGCCTGGTGTATTCACGATGATCATCAGGCAGATCGTCATGCCCCGGAAAACGTCCAGGGCCGGAAAGCGTTGTGGGCTTTGCATGAGCAATTGTTTGGTGTTTCGAATATAGTTTGGAAATATCGAATATGCCAGGTGAAAGAAGAAAAAAGCCGCAGATTCGCAGATTTCTTTCAAAGAAAATAATCTGCGAATCTGCGGCGCTGCTTTAACATGCCTAACCAAGTTTGCATTCCGATATTGTATCGAAATAATTACATTTAAGCAAACATCCCATATGCGTTTTCTCAAAAAACTGCTGGTGCTGCTTATTATCCTGGTGATCATTTATGTGCTAGGCCCCTCTCCCGCCACGCCGGTATACAGCCATGAACTGCCTGCGGTTCCTGCCGCCGCCGCGCTCGACCAGTTTGTTGCACAGCAGGAATCCCAGCACAGGATCAAACCGAACAACGAAGCGCGTATCGTATGGGCCAACGACTCTTCCAAACAGAAAACAGAATACGCCATCGTATACCTGCACGGTTTCAGTGCCAGCCAGGAAGAAGGCGATCCGGTGCATCGCAACATCGCAAAAATGTTTGGCTGCAACCTTTATCTGTCGAGGCTTTCTCAGCATGGTATCGACACCGCGGATGCGCTGATCAATTTTACCGCAGACAATGTATGGGAATCGGCCAGGCAGGCTTATGCCATCGGCAAACAGTTGGGCAATAAAGTGATACTTATGGGTACTTCTACCGGCGCTTCGCTGGCCCTGCAGCTGGCGGCTGCTTATCCGGAAGTGGCGGCACTGGTACTGTATTCTCCCAATATCGAGATCAACGATAAGAACGCCTGGTTGCTGAACAATCCCTGGGGCCTGCAGATCGCAAGACTGGTGAAAGGCTCTTCCTACAACACCGCCAAAATGAATACGCCGGAATACAAACAGTACTGGAATTATCAATACCGTCTCGAAGCTGCTGTTCAATTGGAAGAATTGCTCGAGACCGGGATGGTGGCTTCTACTTTTTCGCTGGTGAAGCAGCCTACACTTACGATGTATTATTATAAAGATGAGGCGCACCAGGATCCTGTGGTAAGGGTTGAAGCCATGAAAGAAATGATGGCCGCGATAGCTACTCCCGCCAGCCAGAAAAGAATGATCGCAGTGCCCAATGCCGGCAGTCATGTGATCGCCTCGCCGATCCAATCGAAGGATATTGCAACGGTAGAACGGGAGACGGCCAGATTCCTGGAAGAAATACTTCATTTGACGCCCACGTTAAAACCGGGCCGCGATTCACTTTGAGCCGGCGGAAGTTCGCAGCCTCGAAATCTCGATAAAAGAAAAACGAAGATGAATAAGTGGAATAAGACAGTCTCCCTTGTCTTTTAGTAGAGGTACAGTTTGAATACTGAGACCAGGTTGACCGCTAAGACGCCAGACGCAATGATACGCAAGGGGGCTGACACCTCGGGTTTCCTTCGCGTTGCTTTGCGCCTCTGCGTCCTCGCGGTTAAATTCAAACTGCACCATTACCGTCTTTTTTACTTCGTCCCTCTTCTATCCAAACTTTCCTACCTTCATTTTCTCAAACTGATTGCTTATGCCCCGGAGCAGAATTGCCGGCATTGGAAAGTATCTGCCGCCGCATACCGTTACCAACCAGGACCTCACCCAATATATGGATACCAGTGATGAATGGATACAGGAGCGCACCGGTATCAAAGAACGCCATTATGCCCACCGCACCGAAGAAACCACCACTACCATGGCTGTGGAAGCTGCACGCATCGCCATCGAAAGAGCGGGCACTACTGCACAGGAAATAGATTTTATCGTCTTCGCCACGCTTTCGCCCGATTATTATTTTCCCGGATGCGGGGTGCTGCTGCAGCGCGCCATGGGCATGCGCGAGATCGGCGCATTGGATGTACGCAACCAGTGCAGTGGCTTTCTGTATGCGTTGAGCGTGGCCGATCAGTTCATCAAAACCGGCATGTATAAAAATGTGCTAGTGGTGGGCAGTGAAAAGCATTCTTTCGGGCTTGATTTCTCCACCCGCGGCAGGAATATTTCCGTGATCTTCGGCGATGGCGCCGGGGCGGTAGTACTGCAGGCCGCGGAGGATCGCGGCATCCTGAGCACACATCTCCACAGCGATGGCGGATCGGCGGAGATCCTCGCGATGTACAACCCTGGTACACATGCCAACCACTGGACCGATACCGGCTACGCCACATTTGATGAAGCTCCGATCGGCGAAATGTTCATGAGCCATGCCATGATAGACCAGGCACAAAATTTTCCATATATGGACGGACAGGCCGTATTCAAGAAAGCTGTGGTCAAGTTTCCGGAAGTGATCATGGAAGCGCTGAAAGCCAATGGCTACCAGCCTTCCGACCTGAAGATGCTGATACCGCACCAGGCCAATCTGCGCATCAGCCAGTTTGTGCAACAGAAACTGCAGCTGCGCGATGACCAGGTGTACAATAATATTCAACACTACGGTAACACCACGGCTGCTTCCGTTCCCATAGCTTTGTGCGAAGCCTGGGAAAAAGGCCGGATACAGGACGGCGACCTGGTTTGCCTGGCGGCTTTCGGCAGCGGTTTTACCTGGGCAAGCGCGTTGCTGACCTGGTAATATTGTCCAGTATTTTTTGTACCAAAAGTTTCGAACCTGACAGAATTTTCCGTGATGCCCGACAGAAAGATAATTTACCTGCTCAACCCCATATCCGGCACTTCCAAAAAAGACAGTCTAAGAAAACTGATCGAACGCGAAACGGCGGCGCAGGGTATTCCTTATGAATTTTTAATTACGGACCCCAGGGGCCACTACGATTTCCTGGCAGACAAGATCACACAGGGAAATTTCACCGATGTGGTGATGATCGGCGGCGATGGCACCATTAACCAGGTTACCAGCGTGCTCTGTCATTTACCGATCCGTTTCGGCATCATCCCTATGGGTTCGGGCAATGGACTGGCGCGGGCTGCTGGTATTCCCATGAAACCGCAGGAAGCGCTGGCGCTTGTGTTCGAAGGGAAATCGCAGAAAATAGATGCATTCAGGGTGAACGGGCATTATTCCTGCATGCTCAGCGGTATCGGTTTTGATGCACAGGTGGCCCACGATTTTGCAAATAAGTCTACCCGCGGTTTGATGATGTACACGCAGCAAAGCATCATCAATTATTTCAAAGCACATCCTTACCAGTTCGAGATCGTGCTGGATAATTTTTCATTTTTTACCGATGCATTCTTCATCAGCATTGCCAACAGCAACCAGTTCGGAAATAATTTTACCATTGCTCCGCAGGCGAGTCTTCAGGATGGTTTGCTCGACATTGTAGTGGTACAGAAAATGAACAAGGCCAAACTGCCTTTCGCCATTCTGCAGCAGGTGCGGGGCAATAATAAACTGCAGCAGCTGGTAGATGATATGAGCCAGAAGAACATCCTCTATTTCCAAACCTCGTCCCTGGTGATCCGCAACATCAAACATGCCCCGCTCCATATCGACGGCGAACCGCGTGAGACCGCTGAAGAGTTTGAAGTGAATATCATGAAGGATTGTTTCGACCTGATACAGCCTTAGGGCTCGCGGATGATCTTCCGCAATTTCTCGAACTGCTCCCGGTTAGCAGCATTATCCAGCGAAGCGGCGATACTTCTTTTCTCCGCCGTTGTGAGGTGAAAACTTAAACTGGCCGGCGCTTCTTCTTTTCCCGGCTCATATTGAAAACAGATGCGGTAGAACTGCGGGCCGTATGCATCGGAGAGATAATCCATTTCATCGTGCTGGTAATAATCCTGCAGTTTATACCAGTTGTTCTGCAACGAGAGGAACGGTTTGGTGAGCACACTTACCAGATCATTCTTTTCGGCGGGATCGTCCCAGTCGCCCAGGCTGCGGTCGCGGATCTGTAACAGCACCACTTTGCTGGTATTCGCCTGTAACCAGTCCTTGAACACATTGATGAACCGCAGTGAAGCTTCCTGTCCGAAATTATCCCGCAGTCCTGCATCCATTACATCGATCACCGGGTTACTCGGCAGCCATACATTCGGCAGCACATAAGGAAATGTGGCATTCATGCGCAATGCTGAGAGTACATTCAGGTTTAACGGGTTCTGTTTACTGAAAAAAGAAGTGAAGTCGATCGCATCGGGGTCGAAAGGCGTGATGGCGCCGGTATCACGTGCAGAACGCATCAGGTAACGGGCGGGATGGGTGGAGATGATCATCTTGCGGCCGTCGTGGTTGATCACAGAGCTGAACATCATCGTTGGCAACAGCGCCTGCGCTTCGGGCTCTGCGTAGTAGCGCAGCGGCTTAGACAGGATGCCGTTGGTATTATCATTCAGCTTTCCTTCAAAAGCATAGCCGCGGTCTTTCGCATAGACATAACCGTTCACATTGAATTTCTGCACCGGACCGATGATATCGCGGGTAACGAATGAGGAGAACAGCGGACTCAGCAGGTCTTTCGAAATATTTTCCGCATAGGCCGGATCCTGCAGGTTCACTTTCATGCCCCGCAGTTTATAATAATACAGTTCACGGAAATAGGCCGCCCCCAGCATGCCGCCGGAAGCGCCATTCACCAGAACGGTCTGCCGCATCAGGTCGCCCTTGAACATGCTGTCGAGCCGCTGCAGCGTATTCATGGTAAATGCTGCGCTGCGGGTACCGCCGCCGCTGGTGTTGATGAGAAAGAGCACAGGTTTGGGGGTGGCCTGCCTGGCTTTCCATCGCTCGAGAACGCCGAGAAAAAAACGTTTGTCGGCCTCCATTGCCGAATCGTTCGCCAGTTGCCAGATGGTTTCGCGGTTGTAGACGGGGCGCTCACTGGTGTTCAGGTAATTGAGGCCATAGGCTTTGTTGCGCGGATCGATCCACTGGTGCTGGTACAAAAAATTCACTACCACGTAAGTCAGCGCCAGTACGGGTATGCTCCAGCTTCGGAGGAACATCGCCACGGCGCCGGCCACCGCTATCAGTATCGCAAAGAAGACCATGATGCTGGCGGCGGCCGGTATCTGGAATAAACGGGTGTCTGAGGTATAGCCCACCAGTATCAGGAAAATAAAAGCGATCACAATAGCGATCACCGAAGCCACATGATGACGCTTGAACACCGAATTCAGGAAGCCCTGTGTATAGTGCCGTACATCCCTCGGTTTGCGCAGACCCAGTTTTGCGCTGAGGAACCAGTCTACATCCAGCTCACTCGATTCTTTCGCCGGCAGCGCTTTTTTCCGCAGCAACCTCTTCGAGTAACGGGTATTCTCAGCCTGGATAGCGATGCCCATGCTGCGATAGATGGTGCGGTCTGCACCAAAGAAATAGGTAAATGCGATAGCTAAACAGATCAGAAAGCCCAATGCAAAACCTCCTACCTGCAGCAGGATATCCAACCCGAAAAAAAGTTCCCGGTAATAGGCGTAGCCTACCGCTTTCACCAGGTAGTAGACCAGGAAGATCAGCGGCAGTATGCCATTATTGATGCAGTATTTCAGAAATGGCTGTGCGGTAGTCGCCAGGAACAGCACGCTCCGGCTGTGCAGGATGAACGTGGTTATATTCCAGCTCATCACGAATACCGCCAGCGCAAACCCAACGATGACAGTACTGAGCCAGCTTACTTTCCCAAAATATTCAGGAGCAAGGAACAACGAATCGGCGCCATAGGTATGCATAAAATAGCCTGCTACCGTGGCAAACAACACATACCAGAAGATCAGCAGTACCTGGTACCGCCGGAAATGCAGCAGGAACAACTGCACCGGCAGGGAATGCCAGAAACCGACCAGGTACTTTTTCATAATAGCGGCGTATCGGAGATTGCAGATGGGAGATTTGAGATTGGTATCTGTTTAAGCTCCGCATCGTATCCGATTCTCATCCTCTAATTTAAATTCATTCCCTTTAACCCGGTAAATTGATTTGTGAATTATTTGCTTTCTTCAGCAGGAAAAGCGTCCATACCAACGATAACAGCAGCAGCATGCCTACAAGCTGGTGCAACTGGGCCATCCATTCAAATACACCCCATCGTCCGGGAACGATCTTAAGACTGGTGAGTACGGTTGCGATACCGAGTATGGCCTGGGTTGTAACTACCGCCATCGGCAGCCATTTTGTTTTATTGAAGAGATCACTGCCTTTGGTCCGCATCAGCCTGATCGTCCATAGCAGGATCAGCAACCATAACAGGTAAGCCAGTGAACGATGGATGAGGTGGATCGTTACTTTGTTATCGATCAGGTTCAGAAGCAGACCCGGTTGATCGGAAAGATGATCAGGTATCCATTGCCCGTTGATCGTAGGCCAGGTAGGCGCTGTTGTTGCGGCTTTGTGTCCGGCCATCAGCGCTCCGTATAATAATTGAATGATCAGTAAGCCCAGTATCCACCAGTTCCAGCGGCGCAATGATGGGTTTGCCGCTCGCTGTTCAGGCCTGACGAGCAGCTGCAGCGCAAACCAGAATGTATAACACAATAACCCCAGCGCAAAAATAAAATGCAGGGCCAGCCTGGTGGGTTTTACATACACCGCATCACCTGTTAGTCCGCTCGCCACCATGATCCAGCCCACTGCACCCTGCAATGCACCGAGCAGGAACAGGATCAACAATGGATTGATCATTTCCTTTTTGAAATGTCGTTTTATTAAAAACCAGATAAAGCCCGCCGCAAACACCAGCCCTATCAGCCTTGCCCAGAGCCGGTGGAACCATTCCCAGAAAAAAATGAATTTGAAATCGGATAAACTGAAATCGAAATTCAGCAGGTGGTATTGCGGCGTCTGGCGGTATTTTTCAAATTCCCTGATCCATTGATGCTCATTCAGCGGGGGGAGCGCGCCGGTGATCACATCCCATTCCGTAATGGAAAGCCCGCTTCCGGTTAGCCGGGTAATACCTCCCAGGGCTATCTGGATAACGGTCATGCCCACGCCGATCAGCAGCCAGGTTGCAACCAGTTTTGAAGAGCGATCGATGCGCGTCATATATTCCTTTTTCTGAAACTGTGCAAAGTTAACCCGGCATGTTGATAAAATCATATTGGAAACTATCCCGGATTGTTGCATTTTGCCCCCGTGTTGCGCGCGTATCACCAGACGGAATTGATTGAGGCGGGTTCGGATGAGGCAGGCCGCGGCTGCTATGCCGGTCCTGTATTCGCCGCCGCCGTTATCCTGCCGCGTGATTTTTACCATCCTTTACTGAACGACAGCAAACAGGTTGTTGAAGAAGACCGCGAGATCCTGCGTGAGCTGATCGAAGAGTATGCTATTGCATGGGCTGTGGCTTCGGTAGACAATCAGCAGATCGACCGGATCAATATCCTGAAAGCCTCTTTCCGCGCCATGCACCTGGCCATTGCACAACTGCAACCCAGCCCGGGTTATTTATTGATCGACGGCAACCGTTTCATCGCCTATCCCGGCGCGCGCCATCAATGCGTGGTAAAAGGGGATGGTATTTATGCATCGATCGCGGCCGCCAGCATTCTCGCCAAAACCCACCGCGATGCCTACATGCGGCAGATGCACAAAGAATTTCCGGAATACGGCTGGGACCGCAACAAAGGCTATGGCACACCCGAACATCGTGATGCGATAGAGAAGCATGGGCTCTGCAAATACCACCGCAAAAGCTACAATATCGATCCGAAGCTGATGGGCCTGTTCGATGGCATCCCCGATATCTACGACATCGAACGCGATTACTCCTAACTCCGCGCCTCTGCGCCTCCGCGGTTTTAAATCGAATTTGAGACACTCCGAATTTCTTTTTTAAACCGCAGAGGCGCGGAGTTTTTATTCGTCCCAGGCGCCGGCGCCTTCGCGGAGCACTTCATAGGATTCTTTGGTGCAGTCGATCACAGTGGAGGGGATCATTCCGCCGATGCCGCCATCGATAACGATATCGACCAGTTTTTCAAAATTCCGGTACATCAGTTCAGGGTCGGTATACTCTTCCACCATTTCGCCCGGCAATGAAGCAGATAAAAGCGGATGGCCGAGTTCGTGTACAATGGTTCTTGAAATATTATTGTCCGGAATAAGCAGGCCGATCGT
>JAFBAN010000117.1 GCA_019247775.1 Chitinophagaceae bacterium
ATCCATCAGCATCACCCGTTCGTCGAACACCGTACTGTTGCGAAGCAGGTTCACAAAAAGGGGAGAGCGCAGGTCCTTATTTGATGTATCGCGCCTGATGGCATTGTTGAATTCAAGTCCCTCGCTTTTTACACGTTCGAAGAATTCGGATTCGCGATAATTATAGTAAAGAAAATAGACCGTACCCGAAGAAACAATCAGGATGACTGCCACAAAAAAAGTAAACAAAAGGGCAAATCGCAGCTTCAGGTTCATTGCAGCCGGTTACTTGATGTAATAGCCGAATCCGGGCTTGGTATGTATCAGCTTCTGCTCAAAAGGTTTGTCGATCTTGTTCCGGAGAAAACTGATGTACACTTCTATGGTATTGGTACCTGTATCGAAACTCAGGTCCCACACTTTTTCGAGTATCTCCTGCTTGGAGATCACCCGGTCCTTATTTCTCGCCAACAATACCAGCAGAGTAAATTCCTTAGCGGTAAGATTGATATTAACCCCATTGCGCACAACGGTCTTATTCAAAAAATCGATCGTCATATCCCCTATTACGATCTTGTCCGTTTCTGCAGGCAGCTCCGATCTTTTCAGGAACACTTTAACCCGCGCAAACAGTTCCACAAAATGAAAAGGCTTAACGATATAGTCGTCCGCACCGATATTGAATGCTTCCACTTTATCATGGATCTCGCCCGCGGCGCTCAGCATGATGATCGGGATCTTCTTGTTCTGATCGCGGAACTCGCGGCAGAGTACAAAGCCATTCTTATAGGGTAGATTGATGTCGAGCAGTACCAGGGAATAGGTCTGGGCCTCAAACATTTTCGAGGCCTCCAGTCCATCCGTAGCCAGATCGGTCGGGTAACCATGACGGGTCAGTTCTTCTTTGATCACCTGTCCCAGTTTCACCTCATCTTCTACCAGCAAAATCATCGGGTTATTTGCCATTGTTCAGCAGTTTCTATCAATAAATTACAGTAAAAAAATCAATCGATTTTCCGGATATCGCCGCCGCCGATCACTTTTTGCTTAACGGAAGGATTTCCCTTATACAGCACAGAACCCGAGCCCGCAATATTCACGTTGAGCGTTGCATCTGCAAATAATTTCACATCACCGGCTCCAGCTATCGACACGGTTGCGTTTTCAGCTTTCAGTGCGTCGGCGAAAAAATTCCCCGAGCCGTTTATACCGATGGTTTCGTTCTGGGTTTCGCCCCGCAGGATAATGGTTCCGCTGCCGGCAATATTCGATTTGACCTCGGGTGTATTCACTTCCAGGTCTATATCGCCGCTACCGCCGATGCTAAGCGTAAGCCTTTCGCCGCCGGCAAATTTGCTTTTACCGATCACACTCCCGCTTCCCTCTATCGCTACGCGTTCGATCTTCGGCGTTGTGATGTAAACGGTCATCGCATGATCTGTTTGAAAATTGGTATTCCTTTTCCGGGGGCGGATATGGAGTGTTCCGCCTTCCTCGTCGGTAGCGATATGCTGCAGCAGGTTGTCATCTGCTTCCAGTTTCAATGTGGTAACGGCGCCCTGCGTGAGCTGTACGTCGAAGCTTCCCGATATGACGATATGATCGGCGTGGCTGATATGCCTTTCTTCGGTGCTCAGGTGACCATTTCCTTTGATCCGCCTGAAACCCATGAACCTGCAACTGGCACAGAACAGTACCAACGCAGTTAAAAAGAATAAAATGCGTCGCATAGCGTTGTTTTGGGATCGAAAGTTAACAAAAACCCGGCTCATTCAAAATGGATATGTTGATTTCTTGCTGATAACACAATTCTCCTGGCCTGAATTTTCTTTTACCTTCGCGGCATGACGGAAAAGATCCTTATTCTCGATTTCGGAAGCCAGTTCACCCAGTTGATAGCCCGGGCGGTGCGCGAAGCCAATGTTTTCTGTGAGATCATCCCGTACCAGAAACAATTTGTGCCCGACGCATCATTGAAAGGCGTGATCCTGAGCGGCTCCCCGTTCAGCGTGAACGAGGAAAATGCACCCTCGGTAGATATTGCGTCACTGATCAGGCAGGTACCGGTATTGGGTATCTGCTACGGAGCCCAGCTCACCGCAAAACTTTTCGGCGGAAGGGTTGACAAATCGAACAAACGCGAATTCGGTCGCGCAAGACTGCAGATCCGTACCGAGAATATCCTGTTTGCGGGTGTTGCCGACGACTCGCAGGTATGGATGAGCCATAGCGATTCGATCACTGCATTGCCCGAAGGCTTTGAATTGCTCGCAGCCACTGAAAGTATTCCCATCGCAGGCTTCCGGAAGATAACGGCCGATACCAAGGCCCTGTATGCAATACAATTCCATCCTGAAGTATATCATTCCACGGAAGGAAAAAAGATCCTGCACAATTTCCTGGTGAATATCTGCGGCTGCAGCCAGGACTGGACGCCGGCAGCTTTTGTTTCGGAAACGGTCGCAAAACTGAAAGAACAGATCGGCGACCATCATGTGATCATGGCATTGAGCGGCGGGGTAGACAGCACGGTAGCCGCAACCCTGATCAGCAAAGCCATCGGCGACAGGCTCCATGGCATTTTCGTCGACAATGGCGTGTTGCGGAAAGACGAATTCGGACAGGTGCTCGAAACCTACCGCTCCATCGGACTGAATGTAAAAGGTATAGATGCCAAACAATTGTTCTACGATGCGTTCAAGGGCAAGACTGACCCGGAAGCCAAGCGGAAAGTGATCGGAGGATTGTTCATTGATGTATTCCAGGAAGAAGCGAAAAAGATCTCGGGCGTACAATTTCTCGGGCAGGGAACCATCTATCCCGATGTGATCGAAAGCGTAAGCGTTCATGGTCCTTCGCAGACCATTAAATCACATCATAACGTTGGCGGGCTGCCGGAGAAAATGCATCTGAAACTCGTAGAACCCCTGCGCTTCCTCTTCAAGGATGAAGTGCGCAAAGTGGGGCTGGAGCTGGGTATCACGCCCGATATGATCAACCGGCATCCGTTCCCCGGCCCCGGCCTCGCCATCAGGATACTCGGCGAGGTAACAGAGGAAAAAGTGAAACTGCTGCAGGCGGCCGACGATATCTACATCAAAGGCCTGAAAGAAAGAAATCTTTATAATTCCGTCTGGCAGGCCGGTACCATTTTGCTGCCGGTTAAGAGTGTAGGGGTAATGGGCGACGAGCGTACATACGAGTTCACCGTTGCCCTCCGCGCAGTTACTTCAGTAGACGGAATGACGGCCGACTGGGCCCATCTCCCCTACGAATTCCTGGCAGATATTTCCAACGAGATCATTAACAATGTGCGGGGCATTAACCGGGTTGTTTATGATATCAGCAGCAAGCCGCCGGCTACGATAGAATGGGAATAGCCGGTATGTATTTTGTATCTTCATTCAAAATTTCCCATGCAGTTGCTGAGAGTTATATTGTTTGCAATGGTGGCTGCATGCGCGGTAAAGCCGGCCACCGCCCAGACCGATACCGTTAAACCTCTGAAGATCGCCGTCTTCGCTCCGGTTTACCTGGATTCGGCTTTTGCAGGCGATGTCTATAAACTCGGCAAAAATACCTTCCCGAAAATAATGCTGCCCGGCCTCGACTTTTATAACGGGATAATGATGGCTGTCGATTCGCTGAATACGGAGAACGCGCCGGTGGAAGTTTTATTCTACGACAGCAAATCGCCCCAGGCAGCTGCGACAACGCTCGATAACGATCCTGAACTGCAGCAGCTCTCGCTTATCATAGCCGCATTCAATTCCAGGAATGAAGTAAAACCCCTGGCCGATCTGGCCATGGCGCGGCAGGTGCCATTGATCTCCGCCACCTATCCGAATGAGGGCGGCGTCAGCAACAACCCCTGGTTCGTGATGCTGAATCCCAGGCTCAACACGCATATAGAAGCGATCTACCGCTACCTGCACCGCACCTATCCTACCGACCAGGTGATCCTGTTCCGCAAAAAAGGAAATACAGGAGACCTTATCCAGTATATGCTGAACGACCTGAACCGGAAAACAGCCGGCCTGCCGCTGAAGCTGAAGACTGTGGAACTTTCAGACACATTCAGCGTGAGCCAGGTGATGCGCCAGCTCGACAGCACGCGGCAGAATATAGTGGTCTGCGGGGCGCTGGATGAAGTATTCGGAGTCAACCTTGCCCGGGTGCTAGGTACGCTGAGGTCGTATCGTGTATCGCTGGTAGGCATGCCCACCTGGGATGGCCTGAAAGATATCGGGCGCAATATCGACCTGGTATATTCTACGCCTTACAATCTTACCCGCACCGACAAATTGAGCCAGCGCCTGTCGGCCAAATACCAGGCGCTGTATGCTGCGCGCCCGAGCGATATGTTCTTTAAGGGTTATGAAAGCATGTACCATTTTACAAAACTGCTGCTGAAATACCGCGGAGACCTGATCAATAATCTTTCGGATAAGGATTATAAGCAGTTTGCCGATTTCGATATCCAGCCGGTCAGGTCGGGCAAAGACAGTTTGCAGACCGACTACCTGGAAAATAGAAAACTATACTTCATCCGCAAAGTGGACGGCAAGCTCAAATCTGTGAGTTGAACTGTAAGCAATGGCTTTGATCGAATTCAGTGAAAAAGGATTGTATTGTCCGGCCGGTGATTTCTACATCGATCCGTGGCGGGGCGTAGACCGCGCCATCATCACCCATGCGCATAGTGATCATGCGAGGATGGGTTCAAAATATTATCTCTGTCATCATCTTACCAAACCACTGCTGCAGCTGCGTTTGGGCAACCATCTATTCGAGGGCATCGGTTGGGGAGAAACGGTTTCGATGAATGGCGTGCGTGTTTCATTGCATCCCGCAGGACATATCATCGGCTCTTCACAGGTGCGGATCGAATACCGCGGCGAGGTGTGGGTGATCAGCGGGGATTACAAAACTGAAAATGACGGGCTCAGCGGCGCATTCGAGCCGGTCGCCTGTCATAGCTTTCTTACAGAATCCACTTTTGGTCTGCCTATTTACCGTTGGAAACCGCAGCCGCAATTGTTCCATGATATCCAGCAATGGGTGGTGGGCAACCAGGCCGCCGGCAAGACCAGTGTGCTGGTCGCTTACAGTCTCGGTAAAGCACAAAGAGTACTTCAGGCCGTTGCGCATGTTACCGATAACATTTTTGTACATGGCGCCGTGTGGAATGTACACCAGACCCTGGAGCAGGCAGGTATTGCGCTGCCGGCTGTAAAAAGGGTGATGCCCGATATGCCAAAAGAAACATTCCGCGGCAGTGTGGTGATCGCCCCGCCATCTGCCGAAGACTCCCCCTGGATGAAACGTTTCCCGGACCATTCACTGGGTGTTTGCAGCGGCTGGATGCAGGTGCGCGGTAATGCAAGACGGAAAAATGTGGATGCGGGCTTTGCGCTCAGCGATCACGCAGACTGGCCGGGTTTGCTCAACGCGATCAAAGCAACCGGTGCGCAACGCGTATTCGTAACGCATGGATTCCAGGCAGCCCTCAGCAGGTACCTGAATGAACAGGGTCTCGAGGCCCATGAGGTAAAAACAGAATTTGGCAACGATGAAGGCGAAGAGCCCGATACAGTAAACGAGAGCGCATGAAAAGATTTGCTGAACTGGTTAACCTGCTCGGTGCATCCACCAAGACAAATGAAAAACTGGATGCGCTCTCCCATTATTTTGCCACCGCCGATGAGCAGGATAAACTTTGGGTGATTGCTATCTTCAGCGGCAGAAGACCGAGGCGCACCGTAAACTCTACGCTGCTTCAGACCTGGTGCGCGGAACTGGTGCAGCTGCCTGCCTGGTTATTCGAGGAATCTTATCATACCGTGGGCGATCTTGGCGAAACCATTGCATTGCTGCTGCCGGATCCGGAGATCGTTACAGCAGGGAATTCCCTGTCATATTATATCCGGCAACTGATGGAACTGGGGCAGGCAGAAGAATCGCAAAAAAAAGAATTCATCGTCAATAGCTGGCTGGAGATGACTACAGAGGAGCGGTTCGTTTTTAATAAACTCATCACGGGCGGGTTCAGGATAGGGGTATCGCAGAAACTGATGGTAAATGCGCTGGCCAGGACCGTGCATACGGAGCCGTCCGTCATCGCGCACCGGATCAGCGGTAACTGGGATCCGGCATCCATCAGTTTTTCCGAGCTGCTGAACCAGGAAGGGGATTTCATCGATCATTCCAAGCCCTACCCTTTTTACCTGGCTTATGCGCTGGATGATGCCCCTCAATCGTTGGGCGCGCCCGAAGACTGGCAGGCAGAATGGAAATGGGATGGGATCAGGGGACAGATCATCAAGAGGGACGCTCAATTATTCGTCTGGAGCCGTGGCGAAGAACTGATGACGGAAAAATTTCCTGAGTACGCCATACTGGCCGAACTGCTGCCCGACGGCATCGTACTCGACGGTGAGATCATTCCCAGCAATGGCGCAACGCCCTTACCTTTTGCATTGCTGCAGACTAGGATCGGCCGGAAGAATATCTCAAAGAAACAACTGAGCGAGGTGCCCATCTCCTTCTTTGCGTATGATATACTCGAGCAGGATGGCATCGATATCCGCACTGAACCGCTAGAGCAACGACGTGCAAGACTGGAAAAGCTGATGGCGGACCTTAGCGCCGCATTCGATCAGTCACGCCGGAACCCTTTGCAGTTGTCACAGACCATTGCATTCAGCGACTGGAACGAACTGGCAGCGATCCGTTCCAATGCGAGAGACACAGGCGCCGAGGGCCTGATGCTGAAGCGCAAAAGTTCGGCTTACCAGGTTGGGCGAAAGACAGGCGACTGGTGGAAATGGAAGATCGATCCGCTGACCATTGATGCGGTAATGGTATATGCACAAAAAGGCCATGGACGCCGGAGCAATTTATACACCGATTATACTTTTGCCGTAAAGGATGGCGATAAACTGGTAACTTTTACCAAAGCCTATTCCGGTCTTACCGACAAGGAATTTGCGCAGGTAGATGATTTTGTGAAAAAGAATTCCCTGGAAAAATTCGGGCCGGTACGTACGGTGAAACCCGAGCTGGTGTTCGAGATCGCTTTCGAAGGTATTGCCGCATCCAACAGGCATAAAAGCGGGGTGGCTTTGCGGTTCCCGCGCATCAGCCGCTGGCGCACAGACAAAAAGCCGGACGAGATCAACACACTGGAAGACCTGAAAAAACTGCTGGAGGTATACGGCAAATGAAACTGGAGAACACAACCGGATATAAGGTCATTACGGCATGGCTGGCGTCGAGAGATTTCCAGGCTTTCCGATTCCAGGAAGAAAGCTGGCAGCAGATCATCAATAAACAAAGCGGATTGGTAAATGCACCTACGGGTTGCGGCAAAACCTTTTCCGTTTTTCTCGGCGCGCTGATCCAGTTCATCAATGCGCATCCGGAAGATTATCTCCGCAAAAAGAACAATGGCCTGCAATTACTCTGGATCACGCCATTGCGTGCACTGGCGAAAGATATTGGCCGTGCTATGGAAGAAGTGATCGCCGAACTGGGTATGCAATGGAAAGTAGGCATCCGGAACGGAGATACCGATACCGCAGAACGGCAGCGTCAGAAAAGGAATATGCCGGAAGTGCTGATCATCACGCCCGAAAGCCTGCATTTATTCCTGGCGCAGAAAGATTATCCTGCGGTGTTCCAGCAGCTGCAGATCATTGCTGTTGACGAATGGCATGAATTACTGGGCAGCAAGCGCGGCGTGCAGGTTGAACTTGCGATCTGCAGGATCATTCATACGCAGGCCGAACGCTTACTTACCGTCTGGGGCATCAGCGCCACAATAGGCAATCTCATCGAGGCGAAAGAAGTATTGCTGGCGCCGCTGCAAACAGAGGGCGTGATCATCCGCGCGCAGATCGACAAGCCCATCGATGTAGAAGCGATCATTCCGGATGAGATCGAAAAATATCCCTGGGCCGGCCATCTCGGCATCAAGCTGGCAGACAGGCTGGTGCCGATCATCGAAAAAAGCAAAACCACGCTGGTGTTCATCAATACCAGGGGCATGAGCGAACGCTGGTACCAGACACTACTTGATATCGCTCCGCAGTTCGCAGGCGCGATTGCCCTGCATCATGGAAGCATTGAGCAGGAGCTGCGCTTGTGGGTAGAAGATGCATTGCACACGGAAAAACTGAAAGTGGTAGTGACCACTTCGAGCCTCGACCTGGGCGTCGATTTCAGGCCGGTAGATACGGTGATCCAGGTGGGCTCTCCCAAAGGGGTTGCAAGATTCCTGCAGCGCGCGGGGCGCAGCGGTCACCGGCCCGGCGAAACCAGCAAGATCTATTTCCTCCCCACCCATTCGCTGGAATTACTGGAAGTGGCTGCACTTAAACAGGCTATCAATGAACAGGCAATAGAAAGCAGGCAGCCGATGGTGCTCTGCTTCGACGTGCTCCTGCAGTTCCTCTGTACGCTGGCGATCAGCGAGGGTTTTGAAGCTGAGCCCCTGTACGAAGAGATCAGGACCACGCATTGCTTTTCTACCATCACCTATGAAGAATGGCTGGAGACCATTCATCACCTGCAGGGCGGCAAAGCATTGCAGCAATACGATGAGTACAAAAAAGTGGAAGTGGAAAACGGCGTGTACCGGATCAAGAGCCGTAGGATGGCGATGCGCCACCGCATGCATATCGGCACCATCGTAAGCGATGCCATGCTGAAAGTGAAACTGATGAGCGGCGGTTATATCGGCGTGATCGAAGAATGGTTCATCAGCAGGCTCGAGCCCGGCGAAGTGTTTACGCTGGCCGGACGTAACCTGGAGCTGGTGATGATCAAGGATATGTCGGTGATCGTGCGCAAGTCGAACTCAAAAAAATCCATTGTTCCTTCCTGGATGGGCGGACGCATGAGCCTTACCGCCAATCTCGGGCATATACTTCGTCTCACTTTCAACAAAGCCCTGGTTGATGAGACTGAAGTGGAACTGCAGGCGCTACATACGCTTTTTCAGCTGCAGCAGGATCTGTCGCATATCCCCCGCAACAATGAACTGCTGATCGAACAGATCGAAGACCGGAATGGGCATCACCTGGTGGTTTATCCGTTTGAGGGCAGGCAGGTACACGAAGCGATGAGCGCCATCCTTGCATATAGAATCGGTCAACTGGTACCGATCAGTTTTTCCATTTCGATGAACGACTATGGTTTCGAACTGCTCAGCGATCAGCCGGTGCCGGTGGATGACAGCAATGTACGCGAACTTTTTACCACCGACAACCTGCTGCTCGATATCCAGAAAAGTATGAACAGCACCGAAATGGCGCGTCGCAAGTTCAGGGATATTGCGGTAATCGGCGGCCTGATCTTCCAGGGTATGCCGGGCGAAAAAAAGAAAGCGCGTCACCTGCAGTCGTCGGCTTCCTTATTGTTTAA
>JAFBAN010000187.1 GCA_019247775.1 Chitinophagaceae bacterium
GTAAAATTTACCTGCTCGGTTAACCGCAGAGAACAGGAGTTACAGGAGTTTGCGCAGAGCTACAGCGTTAAGCGTTCCTGTTGATACAGTTCAGGTCTTCGAAAGCCACTTCCAGTCTTTTCACAAAATTCTCTTCTCCCTTACGCAACCATACACGCGGGTCGTAGAATTTTTTGTTCGGTTTATCCGCGCCTTCGGGGTTTCCGAGCTGGCCCTGGAGAAATCCTTCATTCTTTTTGTAGAAACCGAGGATACCTTCCCAGAACGCCCATTGCAGATCGGTATCGATATTCATTTTGATGGCGCCATAGCCGATCGCTTCGCGGATCTGGTGCTGCGGAGAACCGCTGCCGCCATGGAATACGAAATAAACCGGTTTGGGCCCGGTCTTCAGTTCTTTCTCGATATAGTCCTGGCTGTTCTTCAGGATCACAGGGCGCAGTTCCACATTACCCGGACTATACACCCCGTGCACATTTCCGAATGCGGCGGCTACGGTAAATAGTTTTCCTACTTTGCTGAGCTCGGTATAGGCATAAGCCACATGCTGCGGCTGGGTGTACAATTTATCGTTTTCGATACCGCTATTGTCCACGCCATCTTCTTCACCGCCTGTTACGCCGAGTTCGATCTCAATGCTCATACCCAGCGGGGCCATGCGTTTGTAAAATTCAACAGAGGTATGGATATTCTCTTCGATCGGTTCTTCAGACAGATCGAGCATATGTGAGCTGAACAGCGGCTGGCCTTTTTCTTTATGGAATTGTTCGCCGGCATCGATCAGCCCGCTTACCCAGGGCAGCCATTTTTTCGATGCGTGATCGGTATGAAGCACTACGGGAACGCCATAGTATTTTGCCACGTTATGGATATGCAAGGCCCCGGAAATGCCCCCGGAAATATTTGACTGCAGCGCATCATTCGGCATGCCCTTACCGGCGATGAACTGGGCGCCGCCATTGGAGAACTGGATGATCACGGGAGAATTTACTTTGGCTGCTGTTTCCAGCGTAGCATTGATGGTATTGGTGCCGATGGTGTTTACAGCCGGCAATGCAAACTGGTTGTCTTTTGCATCGTTATACAGCGCTTCCAATTCTTTGCCGAATAAAACCCCGGCCCTGTATTTTTTCATGTGTCTGGTTTGGTTGAATAAACAATTATGCGCGGCCAAGATAGTTTAGTTGCAACAAACACTCATTAGCTTTTAGCTGCATGGATCTGTGCTACAAACCCGGCAAGGTATTCCGCCGCCTGCAGCATCCGGCTGCCATACCAGCTGAACATTTCACCATCCGCCAGTAACACTTTTGTACCGGGCAGGTTATCCTGCAATTCGGCCCGGTCTTTTTCCTTGAACGGATAGGGTTCCGAAGGCAGGATCAGCGTTTCCACCTGCCTTGATCTGATCGTTTCCAGACTGATCTCAGGATAACGGAGCTGATCCTCCAAAACATTATGAAGTCCTGCATGCCGCATCATATCATGGATGAAAGTATCACTGCCGACGCTCATCATCGGTTCCTTCCAGATCAGGTAAGCCGTGCGGATGTATTGCGCAGGTTTCAGCTTCGCGAATGCAGTTTTTATTTTGACGATCAGTTCCATGGCCCGGGTTTCCCTGCCGGTAAGGCTGCCGATGCAGAGGATCATATGCAGCGCTGTTTCAACACTGCTTACATCGCTGATCCAGACCGGCGCGATCGACTCGAGCAGTTCTATCTGGTCCTTTTCATTTTCCTCTTTGTTGGCGATGATCAGGTCTGGCCGCAGTTGCCGCACTTTATCGAAGTTCACCTGCTTGGTGCCGCCTACTCTGGCTTTCTCCCTGAACCAGGAGTCGGGGTGTACGCAGAATTTGGTAATGCCTTTCACTTCCTCCTGAAGGCCCAGTTCGGCAAGCAATTCCGTTTGTGAGGGCACGAGAGAAACGATCCGGCTCGGGATGCCCGGCAACACTATCTGTCTGTTCAGCTGATCGAGATACTTTGCCATTTTTTTTGAAACACAAATTTACGGCCGGAATTAACAGAAGGCAATATGGAGATCGCAGCCCCGCGCATCTTATCCGAAATCAACGGCATGAAATCCGCCCGACTGCTTATCCTGGTGCTTGTGATCCAGCCCATATTCTCCTATTCACAGTTGCCTGCTTTTTCTTCCCGCTTTAGCAGGATAGAAGAAATCCCTGTTCCGCCGGGTTTCGAACGGGTACATGCGGCGCCCGGCTCCTTTGGCGCTTATCTTCAGCAACTGCCTTTGCGGAAGAACAGAACAGTATTCCTGTACAACGGTCAGCCAAAGGCCGACCAGTCATTGCATTATGCGGTGATCGATATTTCAACGGGCTCCAAAGACCTGCAGCAATGCGCCGATCTGATCATGCGTTTACGGGCTGAATATTTTTTTGAGCGCGGTAAGTACGATAGCATCCTGTTCAGGGGCTCGGACCACGATCTTTTCAGGTATTCCGACTGGAAAAAGAAATGCAGCCTGGAGCAGCATGTTTGTCTGATGGCATTCATGGAACAGGTGTTCATGTATTGCGGCACTTACAGCCTGGCGCAGCAGTTGAGATCAAAAAGGTTGTCGGAAATGCAGATCGGGGATGTACTGATAAAAGGCGGCTCGCCTGGTCATGCGGAGATCGTGGCGGATATGGCCATCGATCGTAAAACGGGAAAGAAAATATTCATGCTGGCGGAAAGTTATATGCCGGCGCAGGATGCGCACCTTGTGCTGAATCCTGTAAAGCCTTCCTTTGGTCCATGGTATGAACTGAACGATGAAAATAAGATCTTCACCGCTACCTGGATCTTTACCAGCGATCAGTTGCGCTATTGGTGATCCTTAAGAACTGACAACGGAACCCAGCACAGCTTCGTCTTCACTGTTATAGTCTTTCTCGATCAGTTTTTTCAATCCTGCGTATCCCGCGATCCATTGCGGGGAAAGAAGATAGGGTGCGATACCGGCATAGCCGGCCTTGATGCGATCATCGATGTACTGCGAAGTGGAATCAGCCAGTTCCCTGATCCTGCCGGTCATACGGTTGTTGTAAAGCTTTTTCATAGCCAAATGTAGTTTAGCGGGTATAACCTCACCCGATCAGTATTGTTATAACCGATAACCTGTGATTATATCCCTTAAACTAGATTGTACAATTTGCGCGCCAGCTTAAGAAAGCTTTTATTGAGTTCGCTGCTTTCGCCCTTGCGCTGGATGAAATAGAAGTTGCGCTCGATATCGAGCCCCTCGAAGCTGATCTCGGTTAACTCGCCCTGTTTCAATTGATTGATCACCGAACGCTGCGGCAAAAATCCCAGCGAATCCGATTCGAGCAGGAAATTTTTCAGGGCTTCCGTGCCGCCCAGCCGCACTTTGATATTGAGCTCTCCAAGTTTGATCTTGCTTTTTTCCAGCGCATACTTCAGCGCTGCGAGGGTACCACTGCCTCTTTCGCGGATGGCTAAGGGCATACCTACGATCTCGCGGATATTGTAGGTTTTCCGTTTGGCCAATGGACTTTTACGGCTGCATACTGCCACTACCTTATCAGTAAGGAATGGCTGGTAATCGATATTGGTGAGTTTGGCCCGGCCCTCGATAATGCCCAGGTTGATCTCCTGGTTCTGCAATGCATCCAACACGATCTCCGAATTGCGGTTGAGCAGGCTGATCTCGATCTGGGGATAAAGCTGGTTAAAGGCCGAAAGCACTTTGGGGAGGATATACAATGCCACCGTTGTACTTGCCCCGAGCTTCAGGGTTCCCTTGGCCTGTTGCACATCGTTGATGGTTGAGATCTCGAATTCGGCCTGTTCCTGGATACGCTTCACTTCGAGCAACCGCTCCAGCAACAGTTTGCCGGCAGCCGTGAGTTCGATCTGGATACCGCGCCGGTCGAAGAGTTTGGTCTTGTAATATTCCTCCAGCGACTTGATATGTTTACTGATGGCGGGCTGGGAGATGTATAAAGCCTGACTGGCTTTGGAAAAGCTTTTATGCTGTGCAACCGTCAGGAAAACGTCGT
>JAFBAN010000100.1 GCA_019247775.1 Chitinophagaceae bacterium
TAAGAGTCTGGAGTCTGGAGTCTGGAGTAAAGTGATGGTCCGACTCCAGACTCCTAACTCCAGACTTACCCTCCCCTTCCTTCTTAACATTTCTTTATCATCCCCCCTGGCACGAAAATTTAATTCTTTGGGCAAATGACTATGACCATGACAAAGAAGACAGATTCCGTAGCATCTCCCGATTTCGCCATTTTCGTATTGGGACTCGAGCAGAAATATGGCGTTACGCTTGATGAAATACTTGAGGCGGTGGCCCGTTTTGGTTACAATCGGGGAAAAGTGCAGAGCTATTTCGAAGTGCAGAGTTACCTGAAGAAAAATAATTTACCGCTGGAGAGTGTGGGGTCTAGTATGGTTAATCATTGGTTCCCGGCATAAAAGGCATCTATTTACTAATATAAAACAGTAGTTATGAAATGGCTAATTGGAATTGCGGCAGGTGCGGCGGTGATTTATTTCCTCCAAACCGACAAAGGAAAAGAACTGATCAATACAGTTTCTAAACAGGCAGGCGGATTGGGCGATTCGCTCAGCAGCCTGTTAAAAAGCGGCGAAACAGCAGTTAAAACGGCTGCAGAAAATATGACTGCTTAGTACAAGCTTTGAGTTTTCCGTAAGCGCGAAATGGCATTGACCGTTCGCGCTTTTTTTATGAACAGCTGTAGCTTCTACCTGTTAGCTGCTGGCTCGAATTTCTTAAATCGAGTAAATCTTCCAATAAAGAAGCCGGCTAGCGGGTAATGGTACGGTTTGAATTTAACCGCGAAGACGCTGAGGCGCAAAGCAACACGAAGGAAGCCCTGGGTGGTAATCCCCTTGCGTATCATTGCGTCTTGGCGTCTTTGCGGTCAGTCAGGTCTCAGCAGTCAAACTGTACCATTACTGGCTGGCGGCTGAAAGCTATCGGCTTTTTAGTATCTTCAGATCAAGATTAACTGCCATGAAACCATCTCAAAAATCCCGTCGTTTATTTTTAAAGAACGCCGCTGCTCTCTCCGCGGCCTCGGCTTTTCCTTCGCTGATCACCAGATCGTTTGCATCCGCCGCCGGCAGATCCGTGGGCGCCGGCGAAAAAGTGAACCTGGCCTGTATCGGTATCGGTAACCAGGGAGGATCTGATGTGATGTCCTTTGCCAAAACCGGCCTGGCGAATTTCGTCGCTTTCTGCGATGTGGACATGGGCGCTCCCCAAACCCTGAAAGTGCTGGAGCAGTTTCCCAATGTGCCGCGTTTCCAGGATTTCCGGACCATGTTCGATAAGATGGGCAAGGATATCGAGGCGGTGAGCGTAGGTGTACCCGACCATTCACATTTTCCCATTACCATGATGGCGCTCGACATGGGCAAGCATGTATATGTTGAAAAACCGATGGCCCGCACTTTTCACGAAGTGCAGCTGATGATGAACGCCGCCGCCAGACGCCCCAAACTGGTAACACAGATGGGTAACCAGGGCCATTCGGAGGCCAATTATTTCCAGTTCAAAGCCTGGAAGGATGCTGGCATTATCAAAGATGTAACTGCTATCACCGCTCATATGAACAGCGCCCGTCGCTGGCATGGATGGAATGCTGCCGAGGCGAAATTGCCGCCGGCCGAACCCATACCTTCCACACTTAACTGGGATACCTGGCTGGGCGTTACGCAGCCGCACGATTATAACCACGATTTCGTGAATGGACAATGGCGCTGCTGGTACGATTTCGGCATGGGAGCGCTTGGCGACTGGGGCGCCCACCTGATAGACACGGCGCACGAATTCCTCGATCTTGGTCTGCCTTATGAAATAAGTATGCTGAAAGCCGAAGGGCATAACTCATTCTTTTATCCGCAGACTTCCACCATCCTCTTCCGCTTCCCGGCCCGCGGTGCCATGCCGCCGGTAGATATCACCTGGTACGACGGCGTGGGCAACCTGCCGCCGATACCGGCGGGTTACGGCGTATTGGGGCTCGATCCCAATATTCCGCCGCCAAGCAATGGAGCCCTGCCACCGGCGAAACTTAACCCGGGTAAGATTATTTACAGCAAGGAACTGACTTTCAAAGGCGGATCACATGGAAGTACTTTGTCCATTATCCCTGAAGAAAAGGCGAAAGACATGGCATCCCGTTTACCCGAAGTGCCGGTCAGCCCTTCCAACCATTACGCCAATTTCCTGAAAGCCTGCAAGGGTGAGGAGAAAACGCGTTCGCCGTTTTCGGTTGCCGGCCCGCTGAGCCAGGTATTTGCGCTTGGGGTATTGGCGCAGAAACTAAACACCACACTTAAATTCGACCGCAATACATCTAAGATAACAAATAACAAAATGGCCGATCAGCTGCTCACAGGATTGCCGCCGCGCAAAGGATGGCAGCAGTATTATCGGGTGTAAGGATGAGGGAAATCGGATAGGAGTTGAAGTGGTTAAAGTGGTTAAAAAGGTTAAAAGGGTAGGGGTAAAGCATCCTTGCTTCACTTACCTTACTTTAACTTCTTTAACCACTTTAACCTTTTTAACCGCCAATCAATTCTTCTCCACCAGCGCCGGTTGATCGATCGTCAGCATCATGCCGGGACTGAATGTTTTGAAATTCTCATCGAGTTTATAGGAGACAACCTGCAGGTTACCGGCATTTTTCCGCACCGCCAGGTAATGGAACATAGGTTTATAGCTTGATGCAAGGTCAACCAATTCTCGTTCGCCGGTATGCAGCGGCTGGTGCACACCGCCGCCGCCGCCGATCACCATGAATTCTTTTTTATTCCTGTTGAAATGTTCGAACGCATGTGCATGCCCTGAAAGAAAAAGTACAGTCTTGCGGGTTTGAAGAAATGGGGCAACAAATTTTTCCTGAACAGCCCTGTTCGGACCAACGATCCGGCTATTGGTGAACGGTGAATGGTGGCAGCCGGTAATGATATACTGAATGGAAGGGTCCGCATCCATTTCGGCCAGGGTTTTGGTAAACCATTTAACCTGCGCACTGTCTTCCTGCTTCGACATATCGCCGAAATTTGAATTGAGGAGTATGACGCCGATCGAGTCAACCACCTGCGCAAAACCTGTTTTCCGGAATTCGGGAAACTGGTGCTGGAATATTTTCTGGGCCTTGGTACGCATGCCCCTGATGCCCATCAGTTCATGATTGCCGAGAGTGGCGTAAAGTGCGATGCCATGTTTTCTGCAGCTGTCGAGATACCTGTTCACGCGCCGCCAGGCAAGCCCGCTCGATCCCCAGGAAACCACATCTCCAAGCAGGAACAAAGCCCTGGGCTGCCGCATAACAATATCGTCGAAAATAAGCCGGGTGGCGGTGCGGTTATTATGGGCTTTCAGCATCAGCCGTTCCATCCACAGCGGCGCCTGGGTATCGCTTGCAAAGGCGATCTCCGGACGGGCGGAAGCGCCAGCGTCCTGGGGGCTGATATATCGGGCCGGTGTTACCATCAGTGCAAACAGGCCGCTTATGAATAACTTAAGCAGCATCGCTTTACCACTTTATAAATTTCCATACCAACTGCAGTTGCCCCACAATGGAAGCATCTACCGTTTGGGCAGCATCCATCCATTTCAGCTCAAACCCTACGCCAAGATCTTTGGAAAGGGGCTGTACATAAGAAGCTGCCAGCATCCAGCCCACAGCCAGTTTATGCGAATCTGTTTTGCCGCCGTAATCGAGATTAGTGGTCATATTGTAGAACCCGGTACCGAAAAACGCATTCAGCCGCGCTGTTATTGGCATCGAAGCAACAAGCAACAGGGGTACACCGGTAACAGAAGTTTTGCCGGCTTTTCCAATGGAGTCGGTGAATTTGTAACTATAGAACGTCATATGGCCCGATTCGAACCCGATGCGCAGCAGATGGTCGGGATACCAGAGTACCCGCACGCTTCCGGCGAAGCCCCATTTGCTGGTTACCGGATTCACGGCAACCGGCGTTCCTGCTGCTGTAGCGTAATGACCCATGCCTCCGCTGATATAAGCGACCAATGAATATTGTCCGCGCTCGCCATTCTCCTGTCCCCGCACTGCATTGGTAAGTGTGCAAAGCATGAGCAACATAAAAAAAACCGGGTATCTGCTGTTACTGCGCATAATAATAAAAAGCTACGGCGGATGGATAATTCGAAAGGATGCCATCGAAATGTCCTTCCTTAATAAAAGTGGCGATATTGCCCGGCACATCGAGGGTCCATACATAGGCTTTTTTCCCTTCGTTGTGCAGTCGTGCTACGTCCTCATTCTGCGTACCGAGTGTCCATCTTGGTCCCCAGATATGTGAGTTGGCCTGTTCAAGTTTATCGATGTCCAGCTCGCAGACCGAAGGCACATTCTTATAATCTGGCAGCCGCTTAAAATTATCCAGCACCGCATCGGTAGGTATGCCGATGGAAATATCGACCGTACGGCCGATAGCGGCGGCTTTCTGCATGAATTCTACCTGCATATCGCGCAGCACCTGCAGGTCGCCGTCAATTTTCGTATCCAGCCAGATAAAGTTCAGTGAGGTATTATACACCAGCGTGGTCAATACTTCCCGCAAGGTGGGAATATGTTCGCCATTGATCAGTCGCACCAGGGTATTCAGCTGGGCGTAAGTATAATTCTTGATGGGGCCGAGCATGCCGTTCTTTTGTATCAGCCGTTCATTCAGTGTTTCATCGTGGTAAACGATCGGCACGCCATCGCTGGTAAGACGTACATCGGTTTCCACACCGGTAGCCCCGAAACGCGTGGCCATCCGCAGCATTTCGATGGAATTTTCGGATGCAGGAAGAAGATCGGAATTGCGGCCGCCCAGGCGATGCGCAACGATCTGCATCGGCGTGGCTTTATACAACGGGCGCTGATATTTCAGTCTTAACGGCCTTGCCGGAAGTTCATCTCCGGTACCGAAGCTGCCTTCTATCACGATGCTGTCCGGCACCGCTCCCGAAAGCAATGCCCTGCCCCCCTTGCCGGCGCTGATCATCAGTCTTGCTTTGCCGGTACCGGTATTAACCATCTGTCTCCAGTAGCCGTTGAGCAGGATATTCGAGTCCTGCCGGCGGGCTTCGCAGATGATATAAGGAACCTGGTTCTCACAGAAAAGCGAGAGGTAAAAACTGGTATCCGCGCCATTGGCCAGGTAACTCCATTTAACGGCAGCCAGATTGCCGAACTCATCATTGCCGGATGTAATGGTAAAAATGCCTTCCAGTTTCTGCCGCACCCTGTATGCGATCGGGGATGCGCTTGCGGAGTCGAAACTCGACCACCTTGTATCAGGTACGGGCGCCTCAAATTTTTTGAGACAACTGCAGCAGCAGACAAGAATTAATATGGTAATACGTGTTTTCAAAATATAAATCCTACGAGTAATTGCGGATAAAAAATATTCCGGTCGAAGGTTTCAAACAATGCCCAGGTCTGCCAGAAAAAATCGGTGTAGATAAACCGGAACCCAAGCGATAAACTTTTATTGCCGTAAAAAGGTTGTTCCAGCGTAGCAGTAAAAGCCGAACCTCCGAACAGCCGGTAATCGGAGGTTACCG
>JAFBAN010000213.1 GCA_019247775.1 Chitinophagaceae bacterium
GCTTTGCCGGCTGCCGGGAGTTTCCGGCCTTGCATGTACCCGGTTTCCGCAACCGCCTCTTCACCACTTTTATGCACTACGAGCGCTGCCCGATCATTTTTAATGTGATGGAACAGCTGAAAGATGTTATCGGTTTTGATCGCGATGCACAATAGCAACCGCGATCTTATCTTTAGCGCATGGTTTATTTTGGGATCGACAGACTTCTGCAGCAGGAACCTTCCTGGAAAAAATCGAGGCTCGCGCTGGTCACCAACCGGGCAGCTACTACGCGCAAACTCGTTCCCTCGCGGCAGGCTATACAGGAAGCCGGTTTCAACCTGGTAAAATTATTCTCACCCGAACACGGACTCGATCTGCAGGGCGCGGACGGCCACCTGGTAAAAGACGGGATCGATCCGCTTACACGGCTCCCGGTTGTCAGCCTGTATGGCGAAAAATTCGCACCTACCGAAAAAGACCTGAACGATACGGACCTGGTATTGTTCGATATCCCTGATATCGGTTGCCGTTTCTACACGTATTTATGGACGCTTTCCCATCTTCTGGAAGCCTGCGCGGCCCAGGGCAAAAAACTCATTGTTCTCGACAGGCCCAATCCGGTTTCAGGAAAGCTGGACCTTGCCGAAGGCCCGATGCTCGATGAAAAACTGGGCTCGTTTATCGGACGCTGGCCGATACCGCTGCGGCACAGCACCACCCTGGGCGAATTGGCAGGCTATTTCAATCATACAAGATCACTCGGATGTGAACTGGAGATCATTAAATGCGCCAACTGGGAACGGGAAATGTTTCAGCCGGACTGGGAAATGACATTTGTCGCCCCATCACCCGCCATATGTCATTATCAGTCCATGCTTCTATATCCGGCACTGGGGCTGCTCGAAGCCACAAATATCAGCGAGGGCCGCGGCACCGAACATTCCTTCCAGCTGGCCGGGGCGCCCTGGATCGATGGCGCGGCGATTGCCGGAATACTTAATGATATGGGTCTTGATGAAGTGCTGGCTTCGCCCATACAATTCACACCCCGCGATCCGAATGGCAAATATTGCAACCAGCTGTGTGGCGGCGTGAAGCTGCAGGTAAAAGAACCGGAGTATTTCAAACCGGTGTCGTACGGATTGATGCTGATCTACCTGGTCCGGCAATTATACCCGCAGCAATTCGAATGGTCGCCCTATCCGACGCTGGTAAATCCGGATGGCAAACAGCATCTCGATAAATTGCTCGGGGTTCGTAACAGCGAGGCGTTATTTGGCCTGCCGCTGCCGAAGTTCATTGCAACAATCACGAAGCTGACCAGTTGCGTGCACTGGGCAACTGAAATTGGAGAGTATCTTTTTTATTGAAATTCTGTTTCATGCAAAGGCGCCAGGGCGCAAAGCCGCAAGGGAAGCTTTGCGCCTTATTTTCTTTGCGCCTTTGCATGAAAAAATTATTTTACGCTCTTAATCCTAAGCATGAAAAAGTTCGCACTACTGGGTTTTCTGTTTCTGTCGTTTTCAGCATTCGCGCAGCCGACGATAAAAATATTAGAATCGGGAAAGAGAGTTAGCTTCCGTGGGCTGAGCGTGGTGAGTGATAAAATTATCTGGGCCAGTGGCAGTGCAGGTACGGTTGCGCGCTCTACCGATGCGGGGCGATCATTCACCTGGATGAAAGTGCCGGGCTACGAGAAGATGGATTTCAGGGATATTGAAGCATTCGATTCCAGCACAGCCATCATTATGGGCATTACCGCTCCGGCCGTGATCCTGAAAACAACCGATGGCGGGCAGCACTGGAGAAAGGTTTTTGAGGATACCACCAAAGGCGCTTTCCTGGATGCCATGGATTTTTCGGATGAGAAGAACGGGATCATTATTGGCGATCCGATAAAAAATTCAACGCTTTACAGGGCGTTTACCCATGACCAGGGCGAATCCTGGAATTTATACGATGGATCAATTGTAGACAATCCCAATTATTGGGCTTTAAAGGAAGGCGAAGCTTTTTTTGCATCGAGTGGAACCAATATCAGGATAGTGGACACTCATACTGTTATCCTGGCGTCGGGCGGTAAAGCATCGCGGCTATTCTATAAGAACCATTTTGAGCCGCTCCCAATCATGCAGGGTAAAGAATCGACCGGCGCCAATTCTATCGCTGTTTATAAAAAACAGAAAGCGGTGGTGGTGGGCGGAGATTTTTCGAAAGACAGCATCGGTTCAAACAACTGCGTACTGATCGACCTTGGTAAAAAAGCGGTATTCTCCATACCGCAAACCCCGCCGCACGGCTATCGCTCCTGTGTTATCTATCTCGATAAAAATAATCTACTCAGCTGCGGCACTTCAGGCATCGATATTTCCAGGGATGGCGGAATGAACTGGGAGCTGATCTCTAAAGAAAGTTTCCATGTCTGCCAGAAAGCCCGGAAAGGAAATGCAGTGTTCCTTGCAGGCGGCGCCGGAAAGATCGCGAAACTGGAAACCAGGTAAACCCTTGCGTTCTCTGCGGTTCTTTGCGTTCCCTGCGTTACTAAATTCGCAACTCTATGGTATCGCAGGTAACGCAAAGAACCGCAGGGTACGCAGGGGAGTGCTTCAAATCTGCAATCTCAATTCCAAGTCAATCCCGCTATTTCTTGAACGCGAAGTATACCGCCCCGATAATGAACAGAAAACTCACCAGGTATTTTGGCTGAAAAGGTTCTTTCAGGTATAGCACTGCAAATACGGAAAACACGATCAGGGTGATGATCTCCTGCGTGATCTTCAGCTGGAATCCGCTGAGTCCGCCTGTATATCCTGCCCTGTTGGCAGGAACCATCAGGCAATACTCGAAAAAAGCAATGCCCCAGCTGATCAGGATGGCTTTCCAGAGCGGTAATCCCTTGTCTTTCAGGTGCCCATACCAGGCAAAGGTCATAAACACGTTCGACAAGAGTAAAAGAGAGATCATTCGTATCATGGGGAATATCGGTTTTTATCGCTAAAACTACTGTAATTTAAGCAGTTAGCTAGGCCATCCCTTGACAGAATGCCATACCTGGAGGGCTCGCACGGATATTGCATAGGTATCATGTAAATGGGCGACAAATGAAGAAGTTTCAGGCAGTGATCAGATTTACGATGGACGAGCAATTTATGACGCTGGTGCCTGCGCACCGGACCTATATCAATTTCCTGATCAATAAAAGCATTATAGACAGTTACGCAGTAAGTATGGAGAGCCAGACGGTATGGATCACGATCAATGCCGACAGCAAATCGGAAGCGGATGCGCTGGTAGCGAAATCCCCACTGTATAAATACTGGACCTATCAGATCGAGGAATTATTTGTTTATGATTGCAGGGAATACCGTTTGCCGGCGCTGCAGTTGAATTAGTGAACGCTGACTTTTATATACAGCCGCGCTTCGCAGAACCCAATCTGCGGATCTGCGGCTTTTTTATTGGAGCCCGGTCATATCAGCATTCCTCGTAGATTTTTTAGTAATGCATCAGTTTGAAATGTGTTCGCAATCCGGGCATTTTTTCAAATTGATACACTGCCGATTTTTTGAACGGTTTGCAGTTCTGCTTTTAAACCCCGATATTCAAAGAAAAAAACATGGACCATGTAACCGGAATAGGCGGCGTTTTTCTGAAGGCCAAGGATCCCAAAGCGATGACGGCCTGGTATGAAAAATATTTAGGTATCCCATTCGGCGAGAACCTGTATGTGGCTTATCCCTGGAATGACCCGCAGGGAAATAC
Source organism: Chitinophagaceae bacterium (assembly GCA_019247775.1). Classification (GTDB taxonomy): domain Bacteria; phylum Bacteroidota; class Bacteroidia; order Chitinophagales; family Chitinophagaceae; genus Sediminibacterium. Next base: position 3,745 of record JAFBAN010000213.1, read on the forward strand.
CGTATTTTCTTTTTTCAAACAGGAAAGCAAATATTTCGATCCATCCACAAGTCCCGTGATGCTCAATCTTCGCGTCAGAAATCTTACGGAACTCCTGGCCAAACTAAAACAGGACGGCGTTTGGGTGGATGAAAAAACAGAGAATGCCGAATATGGAAAATTCGGGTGGACAATGGACCCCGAAGGAAATAAAATAGAATTGTGGGAGCCGGCAGGATAATTTTTACGAAACTGCTTGAGGCACCTAGGGTTCCCTTCGTTACCAAAAATGTATCGCAAAGAATGCAAAGGACCGCAGGGTTCGCAAAGGGATATAA
>JAFBAN010000096.1 GCA_019247775.1 Chitinophagaceae bacterium
GCCATTCCGTGCATTTGTAGGCGATAAACTTCCGCCTAAACAACGCACTGCCGGTTTTGCCATGCAAAGTTTTTTCATCGGCGTGGGATCGGTGATCGCAGCCCTGCTGCCCTGGATCTTCACCAACTGGTTCCACCTTAGTAATACGGCTGAAAGCGGCAAGATCCCCGATTCGGTAAAATGGAGTTTTTATGCCGGGGCATTTGCTTTTCTGTCTGCCGTGATGTACACTGTTTTTACAACTAAAGAATTTCCTCCGGAGAATATAGAAGAATTCAAAAAGGAAGTGAAAGCAGCAGGTTTCTGGCATGGCGTGCGCGAAACATTTGGAGGCATATTCAAAATGCCGAAAACCATGGCACAGCTGGCCATCGTGCAGTTCTTTACCTGGTTTGCGTTGTTTGCCATGTGGATCTACAGCACCAATGCAGTTACGAGCAACAAGTATGATATGAAAGTTGACAAGGGTATGGTGGCACGTATGAGCAGTTCCATCCAGTCTTCTTTAAGCGACCCCTCGCTCGATGCCAAATCGCGAAAATTATTCCAGTCACTGCAGGCCGATATCAACGAGATCAATGAATTCCGTGCAGCACAAAACCCTGTTACCATATCCGTTAACCTCGCCAATCATTTTGCCGACAGCGCCAACACCGTTTTCTCAGGCGCCGAAAAGAATGAGTTCGAGCGTGTGAAAAAACAATATAACGATGGGGCCGACTGGCTGAGTGTCTGCAGCAGTGTCCGCAACGGTGTAGCGGCGATCTTCGCATTTATCATCCCACTGATCGCCTATCGCACCAACCGGCGCATGACGCACCTGATCTGCCTGGTGATAGGAGGTATAGGTTTAATGAGCATCAGCTGGTTCAGCGATCCGAAATGGCTGATCTTGTCGATGGGAATGGTGGGCATCGCCTGGGCCAGTATACTTTCCATGCCTTACGCTATCCTGTCTGGCGCACTGCCCGCCAATAAGATGGGCTATTATATGGGTGTGTTCAATTTCTTTATCGTGATCCCTCAGATCGTGGCCGCTACCATTCTCGGATTCTGCACGATGAAATTATTCAATGCAAATACCCTCAGCACCATTGTTCTCGGCGGCGTGTCCATGATCCTCGCTGGACTGCTTACGTTATGGGTGAAAGATGATGATCGATAACGCTCTGCGAAACCTCATGTAACTCATGTTCTCTGCGGTGAAAAAAAGCTGTTAACCGCAGAGAACATGAGTTACATGAGGTTTCGCGGAGACTAGATTTAATAGCTATGAGGTCCAAATTTTTAATTCTAAGCTGTTTTCTCTCACTGGCCGGTATTGCACAGTACGCAAAGGTCTATCCCTCCAACTGGTTCACCGCCATGAAGTGGAACCGGGTGCAATTGCTGATCCGCAGTGAAGCGGCAAATTTCTCTGGCGCAAAACTGCGTATCAATTACCCAGGTATCAAACTGCTGCAGCAACAGCACCTGCCCAACCCGCATTACCTGGTAGCAGACATCGAGATCGGAGCTTCGGCGAAGCCGGGTACGGTTGAACTTGCTTTTGTGAACGGCGATGCGCTAAGCCGGGTTTCCTGGCAGCTGAAAGCACATAGGACAGGTAGCGGAAGCAGCTATGCGCAGGGTGTTACTTCGGCCGACTTTATCTATTTCCTGATGCCGGACCGTTTCAGTAACGGCGATGAAGGCAATGACCGGGTAGCCGGGATGCGCGATCAATCATTGAACCGCGATTCGATCTTTCTGCGCCATGGCGGCGATCTGCAGGGTGTGACCGATCACCTGGATTACCTGCAGCAACTCGGCGTAACAACGCTCTGGATGACCCCTGTGATAGAGAACGATATGCCCAATCGCACGGAGCATGGCTATGCATTCACCGATCATTACCGCATCGAACCCCGTTTTGGCGGAGAAGCTGCCTATAAAAAACTCAGTGATGAATTGCACCGGCGCGGCATGAAGCTGATCCAGGATGCAGTGTACAATCATGTGGGCCGTTATCAT
>JAFBAN010000111.1 GCA_019247775.1 Chitinophagaceae bacterium
TGACCGAGACTGTTGTAGCGATTCCGTTCAGGCGGAAGGATGCCCGATCCCCTGAGGCTTCCGCCGATAATCTGTCCTTCGAAGGTTCCGATGCCCGTCACAAAAGGTTTTATGGTATTCAGCGTGCCATGAAGAAAGCCCGGCGCATTATTGCTCATAACCAGGGCGTTGAAATAACCGGGACCCCACCACATGTTTTCAGTGGAGAGTCCGAGCGACAGGTTATGTGTATTGAAGCGAATGCTGGATTGACCCGCCAATACTTTGGTATACGCTCCATTTCCAAATTTTTCAGGAAGATCCGAACTGTTGAGCCATCGATAATACTGCGTCCAATACTGGTCGGCCATATCAGTAGGAAAGGTCTGGAAATCGCTGTTCTGCGCAGCTATGAATTCAGGTCGGACCTGAATGGAGAAATGGTTCGTATGGAGGGCAAAACCGGCAGAAACAGCTGTCTGAAATCCTTTTGCAGGTATCATGCTGCCGTCGTTCCCGCCCCAGGGATGGTGGCTGTTGAACTGCCCTGTAACACTGACCGGCAGGATATCGAACCGGATGGCATACTTTGTCTTAATCTGTAACTTGGGTTTCCAGTCGAGCACCGAATCAAGCGCAGACAAATTGGAACTGAAAGAGCGGTTCATCAGTCCGGACTCAAGTGAAATACGGCCGAGCAGCTGGCTGCGGCGGATATAATCGTCGGTGCCATCCCCCAGCAGCGAGGCATTCTGTCCATTCGCCCGTTGCATACAGACAAACGCCAGTGAAAAAAGAAAATAGTAAGCCGCAGTTTTTCTGATCATGATATCGGTTAAAAGAAATACTGTACAGCGATCCGGCTGTGAAGGTTAAACCTGTTTACGTCTTTTTGCCAGGCGTACTGACTGCTGTTGATGAACTGGATCTTGCCTGAGACCATAGCCTTACCAAATTTCCATTGCGGCTGTAGCCCGAAACTCAGATCTATCCATTTATAAGTATGTCCGACAGGATCTCTGTCGATCCGCTCCACCAAAAACCCTAATTGCCGTTCATTCCTTACCCAGTTTACTGTAAGGGTCTGTACATTGGCGCCGAGACCGGCGCCGGCACCCAGTATCTGGTTCTCATTGGTATACCCTTCCACTACCTGCGAATGGATATACCAGTTACCGGCATCTCTGACAAGGTAGTCCGGTGATTGGCTCATTTGCGTTAACTCTATACCGAGGTCAACATAATCTGGACCAGTCAGTGGTACTATTTTTTTAAACCCCACGATATAGGCCGCGGAATGTGTAGGTGTCTGGATATAATCCCTTGTGTTTACCGCATAATCATTGAGTCCATACTCGGCGTATAATTCCGCCCTGGCTTTAAAGAAAGCCCAGCGCACGAAGAACGATGCCAGTTGATCTGTTCGCATTGTATCATCCGAAAAGGCCCCCTGTTTCTGCACTGCTTTGGTAAACACAGGGAAATACCGGTCGATGATGGAACTGCCCGACTTATCAATATCCGCACGGTATCGCTGCAGCGCTCTGGTAACGCCTAAGAATATCCCTGGGATCCACTTGGGATGGTAGGTCAGTATGACGGCGCTGAGGTATCGGGAACCGGATTGCGGCTGACTGGTAAGGTGTGCATTTTCGTAAGGCAGTTCGGTGCTGGCTTTCAGCTTGGCGCCAATTAGCTGCCATTCGAAACTTCCGACAGGCGATGCAATGGGTTTTTCACTGCGAAAGAATGCGTGCAGGAACCCCGGGGCATTATTGCTCATCAGTAATGAACTGAACCGGCCCGGTCCCCACCAGAGATTTTGCGTGGACAATCCGCCGGTAAGTGAGAGCAGCGATAACTGTATGGCAGACTGACCCGGGAACAATTTATGATAAGCCGCCGTGTGACTGCCGTACGATGGAGTATGCTCATATTGAGGATTGGCAGCATACACATACTCAGGCTGAAGCTGTAACTCGAGAGGGCCGATCCGGGTGTAGATGCCCGCGCTGATCAGGCTTTGCCAGCCTTTTGCGGCTATCATCGCCCCATCATTCCAGCCATAAGGATGATGAGAGTTGAATTGCTGAATTAACCTGAGCGGAAGGATTTTAAGCTGGATTTTTCTTTTGGATTGTGACAACCGGCCAACCGAATCTGCTCCTGTTTTTAACGTCATTGAATTCAGGGGGCGAACAGTAAAAGACACGGAGGAGTCTGTAAGGCCGAGTAACTGTTCGTCGCGGAACCGGGTTTCCTGAAAACTGCCCACGGAGATGTTCTGGGCGCCTGCAAAGCAGGAGCTCGACAGAATGCAAACAGCAAGGAAATATCGGATAAAAAAGGTCAGATTAAAAAATTATTAATGTAAAAGTAGGGGAATCCTAATAATGTGGCGAAATGTTAAAACATTTTTAATATATTTGTCTCCCCGATTAACGTACCCCCTTTCCAAAGAGCTAAACGGCAAATCTGAATCTATGTTGATCATCGCTATTATCTTGTTCCTGACCGCATTACTGGGGACCATGATCTGTATTCGATCTGTAATTTCTGTAGCTCGGGTTAAACATTTATTTGATGAACCTTCAGAAGAAAGAAAAATCCACATTTTTAAAACGCCCAATCTTGGCGGTGTAGGAATTTATTGCGCTTTCCTGTTTGCTGCGGCACTGGTCATCCCGGTTAAAACCCTTCCTTATTTCCACAGTTTTGTTTCAGGAAGCCTGATCATTTTCGCCATCGGGTTGAAAGATGATCTTGTTGGTTTGGGGCCAACCAAAAAATTCCTGGCCCAGATTGCAGCAGCTGGCATTGTCGCCTTCCTGGGAGACATAAGGCTTACAAGCTTTCATGGTTTGTTCGGCGTTGGTGAGATCAGTTATCCGCTGAGCATACTTGTAACCATCCTTATCAATATCTTCATCTATAACGCCATCAATCTGATAGATGGCATCGATGGCCTGGCCGGGATGCTCGGCTTGCTTGGCAGTGCTACTTTTGCGATCTGTTTTTACCTGATGGGCAGTATCGGGGACTGTTTTCTGGCGATCGCTTTTTCCGGTGCTATGATCGGTTTTCTCTACTACAATGTTTCTCCGGCGAAAACTTTCATGGGCGACACGGGCTCGCTCTTCACCGGTTTTATTCTTTCAGTCTTCTGTACCAGGTTCGTTGAGCTGAACAAAGGCGCTTCACATCTTTTCAATGCCGCGCCGGCGATCGCTTTCTCAACCATCCTTGTGCCGGTTGTTGACACAGTTCGCGTTTTTATCTTCAGGATATTGCGGGGCCGTTCTCCTTTTGTGGCCGACAGCAATCACCTGCATCACCGGTTCCTCAACAACGGATATACGCATATGCAAACGACGGCCGTTCTCGTGGGCACAAATGCGGCTTTTATCGCTACAGGTTTTCTGCTCCAGGGAATAGGAAATGCGCAGCTGATCAGCTTCATGGTATTTCTCGCTATAATGATCAATTTCTTCTTCTGGAATTTATCCAAAAAAGACAAAACAGCGGGAGAAGTGAAATCTATACAGCAGGGAGAAAAGCTGATAGAGGAGCAAAAATGGGGAAGCTAGCAGACCCTCCCTGGTATCTTCACGTTAAAACGTCCTTTGCGGCAGCCCTTTAAATGTTTTCTGAACAATATCGGATTTGGGAAATACGATCAGCCATGCGGTCAGAAAAATGATCTTCATATCCAGCATCAAGCTCTTTCGCGCCTGATACCAGACTTCAAGATTGCCTTTGTACGGCAGAATATAGTTCTCATAAAAAAACCGCGGATCCATGGCCGATTTGTCAATAATTGACTCTTCGTCGCGGAAAATCAATGAACCGATGCCGGTGATACCCGGAGGCGTTTGATATATCACGGCTTTTACCTGATCGGAGTACTGGTTAAAGCTTTGTGGCATAAGCGGCCGGGCGCCTACTATGCTCATTGACCCATTAAGCACATTTATGATCTGTGGAAGTTCATTGATCTTCGATTTGCGCAGGAATTTACCGATAGGAAGTACCCGCGGATCATTCTTGACCGTTACATCGCCGGTACCAAGACTAGGACTATTCTTCAGCATGGTGGCGAATTTCCAGATCGGGAATAGTTCGTTTCCATACCCAACGCGTTCCTGCAGATAAAATACTTCGCCTTCTCCTGAAAATCGCAGAATAAGCATAACCGGGATAAAGATCGGGATACATATGACCAGCGCTACAATAGCAATCAGAATATCGAAAACGCGTTTTATTGTCTTATACATTGACCTTCGGCTTTTCAAAAGATGTTTCAAACGATTCTTTCCCGGAATTAAAAAACTCTTTGTACCACTCCAGCGTCAGTTTAAGTCCTTCTTGCCACCTAATTTTCGGCGTAAACCCGAGTTGCTTCCTTGCTTTTGAGATATCGGGACATCTTCTTTGTACCGACCCCGGATAAGTGGGTGCATTTTCATAAGGTCCTGTATACCCGAAAAATCTGCCTGCTTCCGTAATCAGCTCTTCGATCGTTATTTCGTCCATGGTGCCGATATGGTAAATCTCGCCATTGGAACCTGGCGCTTCCATTGCCAGAAAGGTTCCCTCAACCGCATCGGTGATATAACAGAACGACCTGGTCTGGTCATGGCCGTATACCAGAAACGGCGATTCGCCGGCCAGGAATCGTTGCGCCAGATGCGGGATAACGTGTTTAAAGCCCATCCTCGGCCCGAAAACGTTGTGGTAACGAACGATGGTGCATTCGAAGCCGCATTTCCGGGAATAGTTAAGGAATCCCGACTCTCCAAGCATTTTTGTTACTGCATAGGTGAATCTTGGATGACCGATATCCTGAATCGTTAATGGTATCTCTTCGGGCGTGGGCACTTTATATCCGAACGCGTCGATGGTGCCAGCATAACATTCGCTTGTAGATGTAAAGAGGACCTTCTTTACCGATGAGGCCTTAAGCCACTCAAGTGTATTAAAAATGAGCGCGGTATTGATCCGAATGATCTCATGGGGGATCTCAAGGGTATTGTTCACGCCTACAACGGAGGCAAGCATATAAACCTGGTCGTAATCCTTTTCCAGCGTATCATAGGCTGACGGCTGTGTAAAATCGCCTTCTATCAAAGACACTTTCTGGCCTTCTAACAATTCCCGGAGGTATTCGTCCTTTTTACCGCGCGAGAAATTGTCGGCTATTGTTATCTGATAGTCGGTCTGCTCTTTAAGATACCTGGCGATATTGAGGCCAATGAACCCAGCCCCTCCCAGTAACAAAACTTTTTTACTCATATGTATTATTTAATATCACCCCGGCCAATTACCCTGACCCTGTGCTTTTGCTGAAGTTCGCAAATTTCGTTATTGTCAAGCAATCCTATCGTGTCTAAAATAAATGTTTCTTTGAGATCGAGTAAGCGTTGGATCAACTGCTTATTATTTTTATACTCAACATGGCCCGTAGAAATTATGATAATGTCCCAGTTTTCGGAGAAAAATGAATCGAGGTCCTGATTGATCGGCATTTGCTTTTCTTCCCAGAAGGAAACATAGGGATCGTGAAGACTGATGCGGGCGCCAGCATCCAAAAGGTAGTCATACAGGTATTCCACCGGCGAATAGCGGGTGTCGGCAACATTACTCCGGTAAGACACACCCAGCATAAGGAGTTTTCTGTCCTTCAACGATCCGCCATATTCCCGGTTCAGGAATTCAAAGGCATAATAGGGCATCTTATCGTTGATGCGAACTCCTGTTTCGCTCTGCGCAAGGCTGTGCGGCGACATAAACAGGTTCTGGCGGGCCCAGGATGCAAGCAACGGATCTTTTGTGAGGCAGTACCCGCCCACACCGATGCCCGGATACATCAGGTTCTTATGTGTAGGCCTCATCCTTATCGCATCTACCACTTCGTATATATTAACTCCTGCCTCTTCTGCAAACCGTGACCATTCAACCATAAAAGCAATGTTCATGGCGCGGTAGGAGTTTTCGAGTACTTTGGACATTTCAGTGGCCGTGGTATTTCCAAGGCGTGTAAGCGGATACTTTTCTGAGCTGATGATGGTTTTGAGGAACTGTTCTGTACGGTCAGCGCTCTGATCGTCAATGCCCGAATAAACCCGGTAGAAATTCTGGATCGAATCGATATAATCAGGTCCTGGCATTACTCGCTCGTATGAGTGGCCAAGATAATAGCGCTGTGAACCGGCCCCGCGTTTTGCAAGACAGTCATCGATGATCGGACGCACCACGTGCTGGCAGGTTCCGGGAGGAACAGTTGTTTCAACAAGTATCAGTATGTCTTCCTTGCACTGGTCCCCGATAGAAGCGATCGCTTTCTTGAAATTTTCCAGCGATACGTCATATGATCCCAAATCATTTGCGCCTGTGGAAACCTTAGCCACATCGAGGTTAATATCAACGATAACCACATCCGCTTTGGAAAAGCAATACGGATCATATGTCGCATACAGGTTGCCTTTTGCAAGTGCATTCCTGTAAAAGATCTCGATCTGGGGATCGGATGCCGTAATAGGGAACCGTCCGGCATTGATGCTGCGGATTTTCCAGAAACTATGCTTTGACAGCAGATCGATTCCTATCACCGCATATTCTTCGGTCAAAGCGTTTGCACATACCAGTGACATAACGGCGCCAACAAAACCCAGGCCCTGCACCACAATGACTTTTTTCCCCGGATGCATGGCCAGGAAAGCGTCTATGCCTGCTTTATCATCTGCATTTGCAGGAATTTCATACAACTCGTTCGTAATTCCGTCCTTTGAATACTTATCCATATTTACCTGTTCAATTTTTTTGACTGATAGGCTTCCACCATATCCCGGATACCCTGTTCAACCGGGTAAGGGGGATAAAAAGCCAACCTGCGGTAAGACTGCGTTGCATCCATTTCGAATGATCCGAATAAACGCTGTCCGAGCTCTGGTTTAAAGCGCAATAATGCCTTTTTAAACAATCCCGGCAGGCTGAATAATCTTAGCGGTCTGCCGAGACATTGCCTGATCTGCGATATAAGGTCTGAAGTAGCCAGGGGTTTTGCATCAGCTGCCAGGAATATTCCGCCGGCTTTCCTGTCTATTGCTGCATTGATAAGCTCAACAAGATTATCGAGATAGATCATCGTTCGCCTGTTGTGTATACCTCCAAAAGGTAACCAATATCCCGTATCCGCCAGATGCAGCAGACGATCCAGGTTGCCTTTCACCCCAGGGCCATAAATAAGAGGCGGGCGAATGATCGTTACCACGAAACTATCGCTGGCTATTGTCTGAAGATATTTTTCTGCCTGGAGCTTGCTCTCGCCATACGGATCGTTGACCGGCAGGCAGGGAGAATTTTCATTAAGAGGACCAGTGTTCGCCTCTCCAAATACTTTTATGGTGCTAATGAAAATAAAATGGCCTACACCACATTGCTTTGCCAGGTCTGCGAGGGCGCGGGTGGTATCATAATTGGCGGAGAAGTATCGTTCGGGAGCAGTCCATTGCATCTGGTGTGCCAGCCCACCTGCGTGCAGCACAACATCTACCCCGTGCAATTCATCCGCAGATGGCAGCCGCTCTTTCACTGAAACGGGCGTTATCTGATATTTATCCGCCGAATATGCCAGGTACCTGCTTCCCACAAATCCGGATGCGCCCGTTAACAATATCTTTTTCACTGGCTGGTGTCTACGTTAGATGTGGTAAGATAACTTTAATCAAGGTACGACAAGATGGACTGGGCCATTTTCTGATTGACATTGGACCTCTGGAATTTCGCTATAAACTCTGCCCGATCTTCCAGATGATATTTGTACTGGCGAAGCTTTTCAATAAATGTGTTTGTATCGCCGGGGTCAAAAATAATCACATTTGTAATATTTTCTTCTATAAAATTCCTGGCATAGCCGCCTACACCCGCAATCAAAGGCTTATCAAAGGCAGCCAGCTCAAATAACTTCGAAGGCAACACTTTTTCGAATGCCCGGTACCTGTTGAGGTGAATGAACAGAAAATCGCTTTTTCGGTAGAGTTCTATTAATTCGGCACGTTGAACGGGGTTTAACAACACTACGTTGGTAACGCCGAGTTCCTTGATCTTGTTAACGAGCAGGCTTTTGGTTCCACCGTCGCCAACTACAATAAACTCATATTGAGGGCCCAATGCTTTTGCCGCTGCAGGGATAATGATATCCAGACCCTGCCCCTCTCCGATATTGCCCGCATAGGTAATACGTTTTATACCATCGGAACCGGGCGGCGCTCCCGTTCTGTCAAGCGCCAGGAAATCGTCATCGACCCCGTTGAAGAAGTAAGAAATGTCCGGGCCTTTGAATTTCCTGAAATATCCGGCAAACCCGCCCGAAATAAGGTTTATATGCGTAGCATGATTAAACACTTTTTTTTCGATATAGGCCATCACCGGCAGCACAAAGAATTTCAACAGGCGCGATTTAAGTACATCCCGCATGGTATCCAGGAAAATATCACGGACATCGATGTACAGGGGTACCTTCCCTTTTCTCGAAGCAACATAACCCAGGTATGCGGTAAACATCCGGCTGGAAGAGGCATACACGAGGTCGAATTTCTGGCGTTTTATTACTTTCAGGCTGCCCTTGTAAAAAGCGTAAAATGTAAGTATCTGATCAAAAAAGCCGCTTTGATGCTCAGGCACTTTAATGCGGTAAATACTTACGTTCCCGAAAGTTTCAAAAGCCGGCGCCTCTACCTTAAATGTGTTATATCTGTTGGGACTGGTGGTGATGATCGTAAGATGATTGTCGGGTCCCAGCTGCGCAGCCAGTTCACGTGACAAGGATGTGTTCCGAAACGACCCCGCGCATAGATCAGGCTTATAGTAAAAAGTAAAAAAAATGATGTTTTTCAAATCAGTTCTATTGTAGTTCTCAAATGGTCTTTAAAAGCGACCCTTACCGCGCTGCTTTTTACAAGTTTATTGAACGCCAAAGCCTGGTCGTAAACAATTATATCTATTTTTTCATGGCCTTCAAAGCGCATAAGCGTATCGGCCACTCTTAAAAACGGTTCGCCTGCATTATGTGAAATTTGCAGTGAATGATCAAAATGGAACATAGCCTGCGCTGCTACCGGTCCGCGCTTTCTTGTCAGCTCGTCAGTAAGTAAAAATCCGTTTGGCTGGCAGGTTAATTTACGGACATGCTTCACACCGAACCTTTGAAGATATCCGTTGTGCATCGCGGCAATATGATCCTTGCCTTCTTCCAGGATCTGCAAATGAGCCCGCCTGCCTACTCTGAAACTGCCCCAGACTTCAAACTGGTCGGCATTGTTTACGCAGACCGTGTTGTGCGCCATTGTGCCCCGTTGCGCCTGCCGTAATGC
>JAFBAN010000229.1 GCA_019247775.1 Chitinophagaceae bacterium
ACCTTTGCTGTTTTAACGCAGGCCCAGCCCAAAGCCCCGGCTGAAAATGTAGTGATCACATCCGACAAGAATAAAACCGAGGTACACACCAATGAAAAAGGAGAATTACTGGTAAATGTTTCTCCAGCGGATGTCCGCAAATTTAAAGCAAGAGGCCTGGTTCACTATAGCGACTTCGGAGCCAAAGGCGATGGCAAGGCAGATGATATCGACGCTATCGCTGCGGCACATGCATTCGCTAACCAGCATAACCTTCCGGTGAAAGCCGATGATGGGGCCACCTACTACATTGGCGGAAAACAGCGCACCGCGGTTATCCGCACCGACACCGATTTTGGCACGGCCGCCTTCATCATTGACGATACGGAAGTCCAGAATATTAATGCAGCTGTTTTTATGGTCAGTTCCGGGCTGCAGCCGTTTAAACTGGAAGGCATCTCTTCACTTAAGCGTAACCAGCAGAAAATCGATGGATCCTTCTCCTTACCAGGAAACTGTTTGATCGCTGTTACCAATTCCAACATTAAACGGTATATCCGTTTTGGCCCCAACCAGAATAACGGCGCTTCGCAGACAGATATCTTTGTTGTTGATAAGAACGGCCAGGTAGATATGAACGCCCCGATCATCTGGGACTTCGACCAGGTTACGGACATCACCGCGCTTCCCCTGGACGAGAAAACACTGACCATCACCGGAGGACGTTTTACCACCAGCGCCAATAAAGCGGAATCGAAGTATACGTACTATAACCGGAACATTGCCATCAGGCGTTCCCATGTTGTTGTTAACGGACTGCAACACTATGTGCAAGGCGAAGGCGACCATGGTGCGCCGTATGGCGGCTTTATCTCTATTGGCGATTGCTCTTATGTAACTGTCAGGAATACCACGCTGACCGGGCACAAAACTTACGAAACCATTGGCTCGGCAGGAGTCCGCGTTTCTATGGGCACTTATGATATTTCGGTTAACCGTGCTTTGAATGTATCATTCGTTAACTGCAGGCAGACAAATGATATCAACGATAGAACGTTCTGGGGGATCATGGGCTCCAACTATAGCAAAAACCTGCTTTACGACAGCTGCATTTTTTCACGGTTCGACGCGCATATGGGAGTTGCCAATGCCAACATCCGGAATTCGACTATGGGGCATATGGGCATCAATGCCATCGGCAGCGGCACCTTGACCGTTGAGAACTGCACCATCCGGGGCGGGAATCTCATCAACCTGCGCTCCGACTACGGCAGCACCTGGGAGGGAGAATTCATTATACGGAACTGCATTTTCGTGCCTGCCGGAGGCAGGGCAACAAATGTCAGCCTGATCGGCGGCTCCAATTCGGGACAGCATGATTTCGGCTACACCTGCTATATGCCTTACCGCATCACTATTGAAAACCTGCGTATCGATGATTCCATTCATCCGGAGAATTACAAAGGCCCTGCCATTTTCGCAAATTTCAATCCGCAAATGGTGGACGATTCCTACCGGGAGAAGTTCCCGTACATCATAACCAGGGAAGTCATTCTCAGGAATGTAACCACTGCCAGCGGAAATAAACTAAGGGTCAGTGACAATCCGTACATGTTCAGGAATGTGAAGGTAGACACCGATTAATGTGCGAGGCAGTAAGTGAAATTCTTCGCAGCTATTGGTCGTCTGACCAACAACCCGAATTTAGGCCCGAGGTTTTATTAGTCACATAAGACGTCAAACTGATGATCTATAACATTTTAAACGGAGATTCTCTCGCCCATAGTTTTTCAGACGCTAAAATCGAAGGAGACATCATCGTAGTCAGAGAAGCCCTTATCGACGGAGACGTATCGGGCAATGATCTCCAGGCTTTCTGGCATTCACGAGCTAGATACCTGGAATTAACAGATGCCGAATATCGCCACAAAGTTGTAAGCGAGTTTGAAAAAATAATGAACGCGCCAGACGGTTCAGAATTCAATCTTTGGTTTGAGTATGACTTATTTTGCCAGGTAAATATGTGGTTCACCATTTCGATCATTAACAATTTGCCAGTAAAGAAAAAGGTGTACGCCGTTTATACGTCTTATTTAGACAGGAATGATAAGCATTTCTGGAATGGATTCGGACCAGCTGAGGTAAGCCAGCTCCAGGTTTGTTTTAAGGATAGGATACTTTTAAATAATGCCGACCTGCAATTAGGACAGGAACTATGGACAGCCTATAAAAACGATAACTTTGAAGAATTAACCCGCCTCGCAAAAAACCGGTCTGCGGCTTTTCCATATTTGCAGGAAGTAGTAAACGCGCATATTGACCGGTTTCCGAAAGACGGCACGAATGGAAGACCTGAAAAAGTTATCGAAAACATTACAGAAAATATATCGACCGACTTTCATAAAGTGTGTAAAGAGTTTTGGAACAGGGAAAGTATTTATGGGTTCGGCGATACCCAGGTAAAACACCTTTATGACAAAGTGATGAACCAGCGCGCCAATGGGCGTTAGGCTATAAAATAAATTAAGATAAATGCCACAGTTGAACGAACCAGAAAAAGCAAGCATTGACAACCTGATCAGCCAATTCTTCGGCATCTTCAATAATAAAGCCAACTCGGAACATAACTGGGAACTTATTTTCAGCATCTGCATACCCGAAACAATAATTGTCAAGAAAAACGGACTCGAACAAACAGTATACAACCTAAAAGACTTTATCGAGCCCAGAAAAAAAATACTGACAGACGGCACTATTTCCAACTTTGAAGAATACGAAACAGAGGAAGAAACTGTAATCATCAACAACATCGCCCAGCGTAAAAGCCGGTATCAGAAAACAGGCTATTTAAAAAATGTACAGTTTACAGAATCCGGCACGAAACTCTTTCACCTGATAAAAACATCCAAAGGCTGGCAGATAAGTTCGGTGATGTGGGAAGACGATCAGTCTTAGCTATACTGCTCAAGCCATTCCTTTTAAAAACAATCCCAAACTCATGAATGACACCCTGCAACAACTCTTCACTTCAGAACAAAAAGCAAAACTATTGTTCCAATCCATCGAAGACCGGGGACTGATAATTGCCGGTAAAACAGAGCAGCAGCTCTCCGATGAAATAGTGCAGGTGGCAAAGGAAGCGTTTGGCACAGAAACCCATTGGGGCAAAAAGATCGTGAGAACCGGCATCAATACGCTGCAGCCATATAGCTCAAACCCGCCGGATCTGACGATCCAGGATGGCGATATATTGTTTTTCGATTTCCATCCAGTGTTTGACGGCTGGGAAGCAGATCTCGGAAGGACTTATGTGCTGGGCAATGATCCGCTGAAGATCGAACTAAAAAAAGACATTGAACAAGCCTGGCAGGAAGGGAATGCCTGGTATTTCAAACAGACCAGACTCACCGGCGCAGAATTTTTCAATTACGCAGTCGGCCTGGCAAGAAAATATGGTTACGAATTTGGCAATGCCATTGCCGGGCATATCCTTGGCAGGTTCCCACATGAACAGCCCGATGATCCGAACGATCCATGTCTCGATGTGCATCCGGACAATCATCAGGACATACTGCAACCCGACAGGCATGGCAATCCAAGACACTGGATTCTGGAACTGCATTTTGTTGACAGGAAAAATAAGATCGGCGCCTTCTTCGAACAGCTATTGACAGCAGGCTAGAACAAGCGCCAGACAGTTGCCGGCCGCCTGTCAATCAAGCTTTGGATTTCGGTGGAACTTGCCTATTTTGTAGGTAGCCAATCAGGCTTACTGCAAAAAACCAAAACATGAGTGTCTTCATTACCATTCTGCTTGTTCTCGCAGCTATCATCGTGCTGTTCCTGATCATTGCCGCTTTTTCAAAAAAAGGTTATCATATCCAGCGGGATGTTGTTATCAACGCACCGCTGCCCGTGGTCTTCGATTATATCCGATACCTGAAGAACTGGGACAATTTCAATGAGCCCGCCATGGCCGATCCCAGCAAGAAAAATGAATTCAGGGGTACGGATGGAACAGTCGGTTTCATCTATGCATGGAGCGGCAACAGCAAAGTGGGTGAGGGCGAAAAGGAGATCAAAGGCATTACCGAAGGAAAAGCGGTGGAGACCGAGATCCGTTTCATCAAACCTTTTGCCGTAGTTGGCCAGACCAATATGAGCACGGAAGCTTTATCCGATACGCAAACCAAAGTAAGCTTCAGCAACGCCAGCACGCTGAAGTATCCCCTGAATGCGATGCTGCTGTTCGTGGAAAAGAACATCGCGAAGGGGATCGATACGAGTTTGGTGACCTTGAAAGGAATTCTCGAGAAATAATTCTGATCTTGCTAATGTGCCCTTATATCCCTATGTTCCTATGTGTTAAAATGCACCAGTCAGTACCATCGGAAAGTTCCAGGCTCGCGAGGCTTAACACATAGGAACATAGGGGTATAAATTCACATAGGGTTTCAACCATGATCCAACCACCCGAACTCAAACAAACCCTGCCCGCTAAGCTTACCAACGGCGCTATGTCCACTACCACAGCGGTCTGGGAGATCTTGCTGGCCAGTTTCAACGGTGATCTGGAGTCCGTTCAGAAACTGGCTGCCGATTGTCCCGAACTCCTCTACGCCCAATACAACTATGCGCCACCCATTCATTTTGCTGTTCGTGAAGGACATGTACAACTGGTGAAATACCTGCTGGACCACGGCGCTCATGATCCAGCCTATCGCTTCTACCCATTCCAGGAAAGCCTTCAAACTGTGGCCAATGACCGCGGCTATACTGAAATAGAAAACCTGCTCGATGAATATGTAGCGGATACTTCCAGACACAGATCCAAAGGCGATAACGGCGAGATACTATACAACCGCAGTCCGGAACAGATTGAATTTGAGAAAGCGGTTTCGAACAACGATCTGTCCAAAACAAAGCAACTGCTGGAGCATCATCCCGATTTCGCGCTCGACGAAAGCTATTTCTGGAGCGAAGGGATTTTACTCTTTGCCGCCAAATCGAATAACAGGCCGATGATCGATCTGCTGATGAGCTTTGGCGCAAAAGTTCCACGCCTGCTGAAATGGGCGCAGTTCTATTATTTCGAGAGACTGGACGGCGCCACCTACATGATGAAAAAAGGCATGGATCCAAATACGATGAGCTGGCAGCATGTAACGCTGCTTCATGATATGGCCCAAAAAGGCTTTATCGATAAGGCTGACCTGTTGCTAACCCATGGCGCAGCCCTCGACCCGGTTGATGAAGCTTATCAGTCAACCCCGCTGGGCCTTGCATCCAGGTGGGGACAGACCGAAATGGTCAGCTACCTCCTTTCCAAAGGCGCCGACCCAAGTAAAGCAGGCGCAGCATGGTCAACACCGATTGCATGGGCAAGGAAAAAAGGGCATGACAAAATTGAAAAGATCCTCATCGATGCGGGCGCCGCGTAACATGCAGGACACAGTCTACATACAGAAAATCCTTGCCAGCGGCCAATCAGCCAAACAGAAAGCTGCGACAGCATTTTCGGGATTATCTGAAACGCAGATCAACTGGAAACCTTCGGCAGACTCGTGGAGCATCGCACAATGCCTGGAACACCTGATGATCGCAGACGCCTGCTATTTCCCGGTCTTTGAAAAGATCATGGCAGGCCATTACAAAATCTCGTTTTGGGAAAAATACAGTCCGTTCACTGCGCTCTGCGGCCGGCTGCTGAAAAACCAGCTCCGCGAAGAAGTGAAGCGGAAAATGATCGCTCCCAAAAAGATCAGGCCTGCGTTTCAGCATAAGCTGGATGGTTTTATCAGTGAATACCTTGATAACCTGTCAAGGTTCCTGGCCTATATTGAGAACTGCGCGCATGCGGATCCCGACAAAATAATATTGACCTCACCCACGATCCCGATCGTTACCTACAGTCTGCGGGATGCATTGCAGTTCCTGGTTCAGCACGAGCACCGTCATATCAACCAGGCGATCAGGGTAAAGCAGCATGCTTCATTTCCGGCGCTCTGACTATGTGACCTCATATCCCTATGTTCCTATGTGTTAAATATTCGCGTTTGAAGCCTCCCGCTGTTACGGGCTTTCGGACGTTTAACACATAGGAACATAGGGACACAAGTTCACATAAGGTCTGAGGGAGATTCTGTAATTTCACGAGCTTCAATACCACGCAGGTTCAATGCCAAATCTTAGCTACATAGCTCCCCTGTTCATCGTTAAGGACCTGCGGGTTTCCATTGCATTTTATAAAGACAGGCTGGGATTTGAGGTCCGCTATATCGGCCCGGAGGGAGAAGACCCATTCTTTGCGATCGTTGGCCGCGATAAGATCTCCATCATGCTCAAACAGATCGCTTCGGATATCCTGCCGGTTCCCAACCATACCCGGCATGACTGGGCGCGCCTGGATGCCTATATTTCCGCAGAAGACCCCGATGCGCTGTACGAAGAATACCGGGCTGCAGGTATCGAATTCCATCAACCGCTGCGCAATGATGAGGACAGGCTGCGTGGGTTCGAACTGGCGGATGCCGATGGCTATATCCTTTTTTTCGGCCGGCCGCAGCATGAAGACGGAACATAAATCCTTAACCACGCGGTAGCAAATCATTTTCTATTTTTATAGACCTAAAACCCCAGCTCATGTTAGTAGCCTATGTAAATTTCAACGGCAACACGGAAGAAGTTTTTAATTTCTACGCCTCCGGGCTCGGCGGCCAGATCGTTAATGTGCAGCGCTTCAGCGATTCGCCACAGGGTGGTCAGCTGCCGGAAGCTGAAAGGAACAAGATCATGCATATTGCCCTCGAAGCGCCCGGCGGTATCAGGCTGATGGGTACTGAC
Organism: Chitinophagaceae bacterium; assembly: GCA_019247775.1. Lineage (GTDB taxonomy): Bacteria > Bacteroidota > Bacteroidia > Chitinophagales > Chitinophagaceae > Sediminibacterium. The sequence continues at coordinate 6,823 of JAFBAN010000229.1, forward strand.
CACCAGGAATCGATGAGCGGACCATTCAATCCGGGCAACAATTTCTCTTTATCGCTTCATCCCGACAGCGAAGAACTCTCAGATAAATTCTTCAATAATCTTTCGGCCGGTGGAACCGTTATCATGCCGATGAGCAAAGCGCCATGGGGCGATTATTTCGGGATGTTCAAAGACAAGTTCGGCATGACCTGGATGATCAACTGTCAGAAAAAATAAAGCGCCCCTTATGAAAATCAAAACACCAGCCGAACTGAAAGACGGCGATCAATGCACAGTGGTGGGCGGTACCCATGCCGGTAAATCCGGAACAGTGCGGGATATCAATACCAGCAAGACCGGCCATATCACCATCACCGTTGAACAAAAGAACGGCATACGGTTCAAGACCCTGGGCAAAAATGTGTCGGTACCGACCGGCCGCTAAAATCATTGACCAACCCACTCCTTATGAATACGATCGGTTTTTTTGAGATCCAGTCCTCCGATCCGGCACGCGATCTGGCTTTTTACCAGGCTGTTTTCGGCTGGAAATTTACCAGGCAGGAAGCTGTGCCTATAGAATATTACCTGATCGAGACCGACAATATTTGGGGCGGCCTGCTGAAACGTCCTGCGCCGCTCCCACCCATCAGAACCGGCACTAATGCTTTTGTCTGCTCGGTAGAGGTTAAGGATTACGATAAAACAAGCGGGCTGATCCTGCAACAGGGCGGAAAAATAGCCATGCCAAAATTCGCTGTGCCCGGAAAATGCTGGCAAGGCTATTTTATCGATCCTGATAACAATACTTTCGGCATCTTCCAGGTGGATGAGGAGGCCAAATAATACAATAGCCGCTTAGTTTGATCACTTTCGGCTGATGTTTCACGCCTCACGGTTCGTCACGCCGCAGCACCTGTTCGGGAATGAACCGGACTTCTATATTTTATTGCGGCCCGATAATCATATTCCTTATCTTGGAAAGGACCTGATGCAATGCAGAAGCCTTCTGCAGTCGCTGAGGCCAGCCAATAAAGATTGAGCTCATGGGAAAGATCTATTGCTCCTGCGGCGAAATGCTCTCCGACAACAGCGAGGCGAACAAAGCCAGGATCATTGCGGACAAGGATTTTGAAAAAATGATGGAGCAGATCATAGCAAAACCGGCCGATGCCTACTGGCTGGCAGCGCCTTATTTCGAATCGTTTTACCAATGCTATCATTGCCATAATCTCATCTTCGTGCTCCCCAATGCCACTCTTGAATTCAAACCGGTTGATCCGGAAAGCAGTGCGGATCTTGTTGCAGCCTATCTGCGGAAAACCAGCGATTGATACATCTTCACGCCCGTACTAACTCCTGATTTACGGGCTACAGCCCTTGTTAAGTTTGTTCATGCGCAGTTATGGACCAAATTTCAGGCGATCGCATCCGTTTATCCGTCTGCTGGTGGCATTGGTTGTCGGGATACTGGTGCAGCGATACATCGATCTTCCGCTTGCACTCATCGCTATCATTTTGCTGATCGCTATAGCCGGCTGGCTTTTCATTCGCTTCGCAACGATACAGCACAAATTCCGCTGGCGATGGATAGGCGGGATCAGCATTTTTCTCTGCCTGTTTGCCGCAGGAGCAGTACTGGTGTATACGAAAGACATCCGCCATCGCAGCGCATGGATAGGATACCAGCTAAACGCCAACCTCTTACTGGTAACAGTGAACGAACCTCTGACTGCAAAAGCAAGATCGTTTAAAACAACGGCCCTTGTAAAAGCAGTGTACGTAAACAGGAAATGGGAACCGGTAACAGGGACGCTGCTTGTTTATTTCGCCAGGCCGTCGGTATCAGGCCGCCTGCATTCAGACACCTTTCCCTTAGTTCAATATGGGTCGAGGCTTGTGATCCGCAAGCCGCTGCAGCAGATCCTCGGCCCAGGCAATCCGGGCGCTTTTGACTACGGGAAATATTGCGCGGCACAAAATATCTATCACCAGGTGTACCTGCAGCCGAAAGATTATTTGCTGCTCCCCGGCCCCGATGCAAATAATTTTACCGCCGGCCTGTTGAACGTACGCGACAGGGTGTTATCAACGCTGAGACAGTTCATCCCCGGTGAAAAAGAAGCCGGGGTTGCCGAGGCCTTGCTGATCGGTTACCGGAACGACCTGGACAAGGAGCTGGTGCAGGCATACAGCAACACCGGCGTGGTGCATATCATTGCCATCAGTGGGTTACATCTGGGGATGATCTATGGCCTGCTGGTTGCTCTATTCAAGCCTTTCCGCCGGTTCAGGGGCTCAAAGCTGGTTAAACCGGTATTCATTCTCGCCGTACTTTGGGGCTTTTCGCTATTAACCGGCGCTGCCGCCTCCATTCTGCGTTCGGCAGTGATGTTCTCCTTCATCGTTATTGGCGAAAGCCTGGGACGGAAGACCCGTATCTACAATACACTGGCTGCATCCGCATTTTGTCTTTTGGTATATGATCCCGGGATGCTTTGGGATGTGGGCTTTCAATTATCCTATGCCGCCGTACTCAGCATCATCATTTTTATGAAACCAATCTACCGTCAGATCTATTGCCGTAATAAGATATTGAATATGGTGTGGGAGCTCAATTCCATCACACTGGCTGCGCAGATCCTTACCCTTCCATTGCTTCTTTTTTATTTTCACCAGTTCCCCAACCTGTTCCTGTTCACCAATTTTATCGCCGTGCCGCTCTCCGGATTTATTCTGTACGGTGAACTGATCCTGCTGCTGGTAACGCAGATCCCATTCATCAACAACCTGGCCGGCATGTGCTCCGCCTTCCTGATCAGGCAGATGGACGGTGTGATCGAACGGACCGATCGGTTACCGTTTGGCGCTACCGTAAATATTCCCTTTATACTCAGCCAGGCCATCCTGCTTTACGCCGGTATCAGCCTGCTGGCCTGGTGGATCTTTCAGAAAAACAAACCCGCGTTGCTGGGTGGCTGCTTCATTATTTTGTTGCTCATCGCTACACACAGCGTCACCACTATTCAACAAAAAAGGCAGCGCCTGCTGCTTGTTTACAATATCCCGAAACAAAGCGCCATGGATATCATCGAAGGAAAACAATACAATTTTTATGGTGATACCGGCCTGCTCCGGAACAGATCGCTCCAGAACTTTCACCTGCAGCCGGCCCGCATCCTGTATGGGGTTGCCGGCCGGTGTTCAGCCGCATCTGTCCCTCCATCCCGGCCCTTGCGAACCGGCCACACCACTATCCTATTGGTTGACCCGGCATTTCATCTGCCCCGGACAAGGCTGCATGCAGACCTCGTCGTTTTCAGTCACAGGCCACGACTTTCAGTTCCGCAGCTGGCAGCAGTGATCGATTGTCCACAATATGTATTCGACAGCAGTAATCCATTGTGGAAAATCCGGGAATGGAAAAAACAGGCCGACAGCCTACATTTGCGCCATCACTCCGTGCCAGAACAGGGCGCATTTCAAATGGCACTCTAACGGCCAATGCCGGCAAAGCAACCAACATGCAAAAAAAAATTCAATCTGCTCTTATTTCCGTTTTTTATAAAGACGGCCTCGAACCTATTGCCCGGAAATTACATGAACTCGGTATTACCATTTATTCCACCGGCGGTACCCAGAAATTCCTGGAAGATCTCGGTGTGGGCTGTGTACCCGTGGAGAGCCTTACAACCTATCCTTCTATTTTAGGCGGCCGGGTCAAAACCCTGCACCCTGCTGTATTCGGCGGCATTCTCGGCAGGCGTTATGAAGCACAGGATCTGGCGGAAATGAAACAATACGCAATTCCGGAGATAGACCTGGTGATCGTTGACCTCTATCCCTTCGAGGAAACATTGCGCACCACCACCGAAGAAAAGCTGATCATTGAAAAAATAGACATCGGGGGACCATCTATGATCCGTGCAGCGGCCAAAAATTTCCGCGACCTGGTAGTGATCGCCGCCAAAGATGATTATGCTGCGCTCGAAAAATTGCTCACGGAACAAAAAGGCGAAACCTCCATCGAACAGCGAAAGACTTTTGCAGCAAAAGCTTTCGAAGTGGTAATGCATTATGATATCGCCATCAGCGATTATTTCAACCCCGGCACACAGCAATCGTTGCGTTATGGTGAAAACCCGCACCAGCAGGCGGTTTTCAAGGGCGATCTCGACCAGTTATTCAACCAGCTCAATGGCAAAGAGCTTTCGTACAATAACCTGGTAGATGTAGATGCTGCCGTGCAACTCATCAATGAATTCCGCTCTGCCCGTCAGAGTGATGAAGCGGTGTTTGCGATCATCAAGCACACCAATGTCTGCGGCATCGCTTCAAGGGATACGGTGAAAGAAGCCTGGGATGCCGCTCTGGCTGGCGATCCTGAAAGCGCATTCGGCGGCGTACTGGTCTGCAGCAACTCAATCGATAAAGAAACTGCCAATGCCATCAATGAGATCTTCTTCGAAGTGCTTATCGCTCCGCAGTTCGACGCGGATGCATTGGACGTGCTCAAAAGCAAAAAGAACCGCATCCTTTTACAACTGCACGATCATAGCGGGCAGCTCAGATCGCCTTCGCGCTCCATCCTCAACGGAACACTGGAACAGGATTCGGATATCGGCAATTTTACCAAATGGGATGAGGTGGGCGGCCGCGAAACTTCTGCGCTTGAGAAAGAAGAACTAGTTTTTGCAAACATCGTCTGCAAACATTTAAAGAGTAATGCCATTGCACTCGTGAAGAACAGGCAGCTGGTAGGCAAAGGCTGCGGACAAACAAGCCGTATCGATTCATTGCGCCAGGCCATCGAAAAAGCGAAACAGTTCAATTTCGACCTGAAAGGCGCGGTACTGGCTTCGGATGCCTTCTTTCCCTTCAACGACTGTGTGCAGATCGCCCATACCGCGGGCATCGAAGCATTCATACAACCGGGCGGTTCTGTTCGCGATAAAGACAGCGTTGAATACTGTGTCGCCAACAACCTCGCCATGGTCATGACCGGCATGCGCCATTTCAAACATTGACAACTTTTGGGAAGTTTAGCCGCAGATCCGCAGAGTGCTTAAAAAATCTGCGAATCTGCGGCTAATTTTTAACGGCGTCTTTACCCGAAATTGGATTGCAGGAATTGCTCATACATCCGCCTCCACTCAACCCATTCAGGCTGCAAGGTCAGGAAATGATTGTGAAACAGGGTGATCAGTTCTCCTTCCACATTTTTTACCGTATCGTAATAATACTGTATCTCCGCCCCGGCCTGCTCGGCAGAATAGTGCTGCTGAAAGAAAGAGTTCGCTTCCATGAAACAGAAAGGATGCACCACTAGTTGCGTCACCTGCTCTTTTTCCAGGTCGTACCAGCGAAAAGGCAGGGCATAAGAAGCCCGGAAACCGTTAACCGTGCCATAGGCCATTGAATGATCATCCGTAATACCCGCGGCACTCAGCCGGCGGTAAGAATGCGGCAGTGTAAAACGCAGGTAATGGTTCCGGGAAACGAATATCCTATGTCCTACAATCGCTTCCAGTTTTTCTTTTTCCTGCAGCAATAAGCCTTCCTCATCCCCGCTCCTCCAGGAAGGATGTAGCCCGGTCACATACACAGCGGCTAGTTTCTTATATAATCTTTGCAAGGCAGCACTGGCGGCAGGCAAATTCTTGTCATACAATCCGCGTTTGATAAGCGTCAGAAAAAAATAGGCCGGCTTCAGCCGGTAGCGGGCATGCAGTTCATCCAGCCAGCCGAATGTATCGAAGGGATCTGCATGCCTTCCGGTATAGCTATTACCCCGCTCGATCACTTTATCGATCTTACCCTGCAGCAGGTCGCGGAAAAAACCGGCTACATTTTTCCATACCGGCTGCGCAGCATAAGCATAGGCAATATCAATATCATAGGTAGGAAGGAAACGGAACTTGGAATGCTGCATTTTGAATGTGGGCTGCGGAAATTTTGCGGATAATTCCACATCTAATCGCTGCATCCATAGATTTACCAGAGGCTGGTTGAGGAATTCATTCCGGTAAGCCAGGCTGTTCTCATGCGCGTACCGCCCATAAGCATCCACTGAATGGGGCAGATATTCTTCATAGCGGGAGATCAGGTAAAAAGCGGCGGCGAAAAGATCGAAAGGGATATCTCCCGCCGTTCTGAAAAAAACCTTCAAACCATTCCATTCGAAACAATCAGGCGATTGCGGTTTGATCGCGTTCTCAGTCAGCAATCCATGTGGCTGTATATGCAGGGCGCCGGTTATTGGATCGGGAGAATAATTAATAACAGGTCCGGCATGTGCTTCGATCTCTGCCTTATCCGAACTGATCCGGACCTTCCCGCCCGAAAGGGTATTTGCGATATAACCCAGCCGCGGCGAAACCTCCGGCGTATAGATCAACAGCTCATTAGTAATTGCTCTATCCAATTATTAATTACTAATTATTAATTATCAATTGCCGCCTTTCCGCTCCTTCCATAATTCATTGAAAGTTTTCTGACTGAAATCCAGTTCAGCCCTATGCGCTGTCCAACCTTTGAATACCTTATTCACCACCCAGTTCTTCATTTTACCATTGCCCATATTCATCATGCTCCGGTTGAGACTGGCGGTCTTCCAGACCTTCCAGGCAACCCGTTCCGACATCGCGCTGGCGCCGTGCGTAACGGCTTCATGCCGGTTATCGAGCAACAGCTCATGCAGGTTGATGCGCACGGGGCATACTTCCGTGCAATTTCCGCAGAGTGAAGAAGCATAACTCAGGTGTTTGTATTCCGACATCCCGCTCAGGTAAGGCGTGATCACACTGCCGATCGGACCGCTGTAGGTTGTTTCATATGCATGGCCGCCGATATTCTTGTACACGGGACAGGCATTGAGACAGGCGCCGCAGCGGATGCAGTACAACGCTTCACGGGCCGTTGGATTCATCAGCAGGTTGGTACGGCCGTTATCCAGGAGGATCACATACATTTCTTCCGGGCCATCAACTTCATCCCGCTGCCTCGGTCCGGAAATGATCGTATTGTAAACCGTGATCTGCTGACCGGTTCCATAAGTAGCGAGCAGCGGCCAAAACAAAGGCAGGTCGTGAATAGAAGGGATCAGTTTCTCAATACCAACGATAGCGATATGCGTTTTCGGCCAGGCACAGCTCAGGCGGCCATTGCCTTCATTCTCCGTTACCGCTATCCCGCCGATATCCGCCACGATAAAATTGGCTCCGGTAACGCCCACCTCTGCCTGCACATATTTCTCGCGCAGCAGTTTGCGCGCAACAAGCGTGAGTTCTTCCGGAGTAAGCCCATAAGGCGTGCCCAGTTTTTCGGCGAAAAGGCGGGCCACATCCTCCTTGCTTTTGTGCATTGCCGGCGTTACGATATGATAGGGAGCTTCACCGTCGAGCTGCTGGATGTACTCACCGAGATCGGTCTCCACACTCTCGATACCATTCTCTTCGAGAAAATGGTTGAGATGGATCTCCTCCGTTACCATGCTCTTGCTTTTGACCAGGGTTTTACAGTTCTTCTCTTTGCAGATCTTTCCAACCGCTTCCAAAGCCTGTTCCGCATTCTCCGCCCAGATCACTTTGGCGCCGCGGGCGGTGATCTTTCGCTCAAATTCTTCCAGGTAGCGGTCCATATGTTCGATCGCATCCCATTTCCGGTTCTTGGCGCGTTCGCGCGCCGTCATTACATCGGAGAACTGGCTCTTGCCCATCGGCACCACCGCATTATATTTGCCGATATTGAAATTGATCTTGCGCCGGTGCTCAAGATCGGCAGCTTTAATAGTGCTCTTGGCGATAAAGGAAGCGGCTGTTTCTTTCATGTTTGATCAATCGGTTTACTATCGCATTGGATCGATATGGCAGTATTCGTTACCCGTTATTCTTCATATGCTCCGCAGTAGCAACGAGCCGCTCATAAAATTCCTGACCGTATTTCCTGATCAGCGAATCTTTCAGGAAAACATAGACAGGCACTTTTAATTTCTTTCCGAGACTGCATGCCGCGCGACAAAGATCTTCCCGCGGTTCATAATTTACATATTCCACATCCGGGTCCCGCTTGCTTTTCTGGATCTTGATCGGGAACAGGTGACAACTCAGCGGCTTTTTCCAGTCGAGCTTACCCTCATTGTACGCATGCTCGATGCCGCATTTGATGACACCTTGCTTATCCCGGTAGCCATACGCACAGATCCCGCCATTGATGGTCGGCGTTACCCAGCCGAATTCTTTATCGTACAGGTATTTTCCCTGGCGCTCCACTTCCCTGATGCCTTCCGGCGTCATATAGGGTTTGATCACTTCGTAATACTCCTTCAGTTTTTCCAGTTCCCATTTTTCCATGGGCGCGCCGGCATCGCCGTCTTCGCAGCAACCGCCTTTGCATTTACTGAGATCGCATACAAACTGTTCCTGCACCACTTCATCACTCACCAGCACATTATCGATAGCTATCATGGGCTCAAAGATAACCGAACACCTCCAGAATTCGCCCTAATCTGCGAATCTGCGGCTTTAAAAAGCTGCAGCAGCAGATTCATAGCATAAAGCGGTCAGGATATTAACAAATCATAACGTAACTAAAGCCTGTGAGAACCGTCTGATTGATAGCGCTGGCGTCTGGGTGATGGTCAGTGTTTGCCTGGCCGCTCTTCGGAGCGGCCTTTTTAATTCTTCCACCTGAACGTATTGATCAGGTGTTTCAGGTCTTCCAGCAAAAACTGGTTAACTATGCCCAGCGAATCGGCATTGGGCGTGGCGTCGAAATACAAAGCTCCCCGCAGAAAATGCCTGGTAGTATCGGTAAGGAAGAACTGGTTGGCAGTAGCAACATCCCCGCCCACCGTAAAGAACATCCCGTGAACGCCATTCTTTGTCGCCAGCGCCGAATCATCTATCGAATAGGCTTTGGACGAATGCTTGCCCGTAAGCAGGTAGGAATGTTTGATCAGCGTATCGAATTTGTTACGGCCGATCTCTTTATAGCTGATATAGATCCGTCCGGCAAACTGCGGAAAGTCCACATTGATCCACCACGGATTCTCCGTAGCCTCCCCAAAATAAGTGCTGTCCTTCACGATCTTCGCATACACCGGATACTCGAACGAATAGGGATACCCCGCCTGGTCGAAAACCTGGTACTTTCTCTCCGGAAAATCGATCTTAAAATATCCCTTCGGCCGCGGCGTATAGTCGCTGTTGCACGAAAGGATCACCAGGGAAGCCAACAGAACTATAAAGGCACTGAATTTCATAATTGTTCATTAGTTGTAACCATCAGCTGCGCGGTCTATAGTCCATGGTCCATGGTCCATGGTCCATGGTCCAAGTCGATAGTTTTTTTACAGACATGCAGTATTGACCGGACTCCAGACTCCTAACTCCAGACTCCAGACTCCAAACTATTCCCCCGCACTCTCCTTTATCGTCACCTTCACCCGCTGTATCCTGTTCTTCTCCACTTCCAGTACGCCGAATTCGAAATCGCCGGACTGCAATACTTTGCCGGGAACCGGTATTTCGCCCGCGAGTTCCAGCACCAGTCCGGCAAGCGAATCGCTTTCTCCTTTGATCGTATCGAATGTTTCCGCAGGCAGGTTCATGATCTTGCATACATCGTTGATCATGATCCGGCCTTCGAAAATATAGTTGTTCTCATCCAGCTTGCGGTAACCGGATTCTTCCTCATCGAATTCGTCCTTGATCTCGCCGATCACTTCCTCGAGTATATCTTCCAGCGTTACGATGCCGCTGGTGCCGCCGAACTCATCCACCACTACTGCAAAATGGATCCGCTTCGACTGGAATTCTTTCAGAAGGTCTTCAATAAATTTTTGCTCATGCACAAAATAAGGCGGACGCATTAAACCCTGCCAGTGGTAGTCATCCGGCTCCTGCAGAAAGGGCACCAGGTCTTTTGTATGAATGATGCCGAGCACATTATCCAGATCGTCGCGGTATACCGGCAGCCTGCTGTACTGCAGGTCTTTCACTGTGGTTATAAGTTCTCCGAAACTGGTATTCTCATCAACGCCATGCACGTCTACCCTGGTCTTCATGATCTGCTTTACAGTGATATTCCCGAACTTGACGATCCCTTTCAGTATGTTCTTTTCGTTTTCCGAAGCGGTATTCTGCGTGGTAAGATCGATGGCATGGTCCAGCTCTTCCAGGCTATACGCGCCATTCGAACGGTTGGCGAGTTTTTTTTCGATGATATCCGAATACTTCACCAGCCACTTGCTGAGCCCGTGCACTGCCAGCGAAACCGCCTGCACAATGCCACCGAAATCCTTGGCAAAACGAACATTGTTCTGGGTAGCCAGCACTTTCGGCATTACTTCACCGAAGAGCAGCAACAGAAAAGACACGGCCACTACCTTGATCAGGAATTCTACCCAGCCGGCATTGAACTGTTCAAAATTGAACATATCGTCTATCAGCAGGTTGGAGATGATGATGATGGAGATATTGATAAAACTGTTGGCGATCAGCAAAGAGGCAAGCAGGATCTTAGGTTCCTCGAGCAGGTCGACGATCCGTTTATAAGCGGGCTGCTGTTTTCCTTTCAGCAGGTTGATGTCTTTGTAGGTGAGTGAAAAGAACGCCACTTCCGAACCCGATAACACAAAAGAGAGGAAAAGCAGGATGAACAATACCATCACAAGCACAGTGGTACCCTGGGCCTGGATAGCGGACAGCAATGTAAGATCAGGAACGAACTGCCAAACCGTGTGATAATCCAAAGCTGGAGGTTTTGATGAACGATCGGAAACGCAAAATTAAGATTTCAGGAATTGGATCAGAAAGGTAAGGTTTCGCCCGGGTCCGGAAGCGGCGGGGTATCATCGCCCGAGTAACCTTCCAGCGGATCGCTGCCATGCGTGCCATGACCGTCACCGCGTTTGTCGAGCATGATCAGGTTATCGCCAACCACTTCGGTGGCAAATTTTTTATTGCCTTCCTTGTCTTCCCAACTGCGTGTCCTGAGGCGCCCCTCCACATAGATCAGACTGCCTTTATGCAGGTATTTCTGGGCCAGTTCGGCCAGACCGCGCCACAGCACAACGGTATGCCATTCTGTTTGAGAGATCAGCTTGCCCGAGCGGTCTTTGTATGTTTCCGTGGTAGCTAAAGGAAATTTGGCCACCGCAATGTTCCCTTCCAGGTGCTGAACGTCGGGATCTTTACCCAGGTTTCCGATCAGCATTACTCTATTAACACCTCTCATACGATAGATTTTACGTTCCTAGCATTGAATCACTCTTAAAAATACTTTTTTTTAAGCAACAAAAGAATAGCAGGGTAAATTTTAACGGGCGATCGGCGGTGTAAGGCGTGAGACGTGACACGTGAGGCGTGAGGCGTGAGAGGCGGCGCGAGTGGTTGCAGTCTTGCTGATCGGGTCCATAGTCGATAGTCCATGGTCCATAGTAGCGGCGGATGGATCATGGACTATCGACTATCGACTATTGACCATGGACCCGCACTCAAGATCCACGTTTAACGACTCCCGCCTCACGTCTCACGCTTCACGACCCCTCAAGATACTGCGTAATGAACCTCGGAAAAGGCAGTTCCCGAAGCTTCGCAACCGGCTGCCACTGGTATTTGCGCAGAAAGGCCGGACGCTCAGTCAACACAACACGGATGAACTGTCCTTTGATCTGCTGATGTGTAAGCTGCTGCGCCTGGAGCCCGCTTATGGTCGGCTTGCCTGCATAACGGATCCCCATCTGCTCCTTTAACCAGCCCTGTACTTTTAGATCATCCCAGGCCAACTGTTCCGGCGACTCGAACAGGTAAAATTCAAAAAGCCCTTGCCAGATATCTTTGCCGATGCGTTGATGCACACAGATCCGGCCATTCACTTCAAAAAGGAAATAATAGAACCAACGTTTTTTGCGCAGCAGGTTCTTTTCTTTTACCGGCAACTGGTTCACGGTGCCTTCGGCATATGCGCGGCAATGGGGTTGCAGCGGACAGGAACCGCAAACCGGCGCCACCGGCCTGCAGATCACCGCCCCAAAATCCATGATCGCCTGGTTATAGAGACCCGGATGTTTTTTGTCGAGCACCCGGCCCGCGATCTCTGTAAACACCTGCTTACCCCTGGCAGAATCTGTAGGTTCGCTGATACCGAAAAACCGGGCCAGTACGCGAAATACATTCCCATCCACTACGGCATGCGGAAGATCGAATGCAAACGACGAGATGGCTGCGGCGGTATAAGGACCTACGCCTTTCAGTTCCAATATCTCCTCATAGCGATCAGGGAATTTTCCTTCCCGCTCCTGCAGGATCTGGCGGGCGGTATGCAGCAGGTTGCGGCAACGGTTATAGTAGCCCAGTCCCTCCCAAAGCTTAAACACTTCCTGGTCGGGGGCCGCGGCCAGTTGGCTGATGTTGGGGTATTTACTGATGAAATTCTGGTAGTAGTTCCAGCCCTGCTCCACCCGGGTCTGCTGCAGGATGATCTCGCTGAGCCAGATCCGGTAGGGATCTTTTTCACCTTTCCAGGGCATTTCCCGGGTATTCTTCCGGCGGTTCCAGTCCATCAGGATCCGGGTAAATTGGGCTTCCATCAAGGCAAATATTCAATAAAAGCTTCTACGGCAAGTGTTTTTAGCGCGTATTTTCCGCAAAATGGCCTGTTTTTCGAAAATTTTCATCGGTTGAACCTTTTATCTATCAATCAATAACGCCTATAATATTTGTTCCATCTTTCTTGCATTATTCAATCTTTTTAGTTTACTTTAATTTTCAGAGTAAGTACATAAATCCAAAAAAAATGAGAAAATCAGATCTCATCAACCAGATTTCGGACAAAACCGGTATTCCAAAAGTGGATGTATTGGTTACCCTGGAAACTATGTTCAAAGAAGTAAAAGAAAGCCTGTCCAACGGGCAGAATATCTATATCAGGGGCTTCGGCAGCTTCATCACCAAGAAACGGGCGGCCAAGATCGGCCGTAATATCAAGAAAAATGTAGCGGTGGAAATACCCGAACATTTTATTCCCGCCTTCAAACCCGCAAAAGAATTTGTGAGCGAGGTAAAAACCAAGCGCAAGCCGGAGTAACTTTGCGGAAATTCCCGGTCAGTGAAGAAACAGCAATGGATTTTAGTAAGTAGCGGCGTCATCGCCTGCCTGCTACTGTTATTTTTTGGCAGGACCGTTCCGCCCAATAAGCCCGCTACACCCGCAGTCTCATCTCAAGACCATGAACATCAGGCCATTAGTTTCGATGCCATCCTTACCCAGGCCAGGCAGAAGATCAGTCCGGAACAGGCTCTACGCCTTACCAGACTTGAAAATTCCATCAGCCGGGGCGATGTAAAAGAGCAACAGATCCATGTTTACCATCAACTGGCCCGTTTCTGGGCCGATTCGGCGCATGTTTTCGAGACCTATGCCTGGTACACGGGGGAGGCTGCGAAATTGGAAAATTCCGAGAAAAGCCTCACCTTTGCCGCCCATCAGTTTTTAGACGGACTGATGCGCGAAGACCAGCCCGCCATGCAAACCTGGCTGGCCGGTAACGCAAAAGTTCTTTTCGAGAAAGCTTTAGCCATCAACCCCGCCAATGATTCGAGCAGGATCGGGCTGGGCGCCTGCTATATTTTCGGCAATCTGTCCGATAACCCGATGGAAGGTATCCTGCCCATCCGAGAGATCGTACAGCGCAATCCCGACAACCTGTATGGCCAGCTGATCCTGGGCCTCGGCGGCCGGAAAAGCGGTCAGTATGATAAGGCGATCGAGCGGTTCAGGATAGTGGCGCAGAAGGATCCGGCCAATATGGAAGCGGTGTTCAACCTGGCTGAATGTTACGAGATCAAAGGAGATAAAGCCAGCGCGATCAAATGGTATGAGCAGGGCAAAGAACTGGTGAAACTGCCCGAAGCGCGGAAAGAAATCGAGAAACGCATAACGGAATTAAGAAAATAAATTATTTAACTCACTTTAAAAATTGCTCTGAGTATGCCTTGTGGTAAGAAGAGAAAGCGTCATAAAATTGCGACCCATAAACGCAAGAAGCGCTTAAGAAAGAACCGTCATAAGAAGAAGAAATAGTTCTTAACTGATGTATAGCGTCCCGTTCATTCGTTTGCTGCGGATGAGCGGGACCTTCAAAAACACTTACTGGATTTCGCCATTATCTCTCCCGCTGCAACTTTTACCTTATCCTTCCTGATCTGGTGGCGAGCGTTACAGAACAAGTGTGGTGTAGACTGCCGCATACCGGCCCGTGATTTTTATTTAAAAGTTGCTTGTTTGTGAACAAAGAATTAATTATTAATGCCGGCCCTTCAGGCGTTGAGATCGCTTTCCTGGAGGACAAAAAACTGGTGGAGCTTCATAACGAGAAGACCGATGCCATTTTTGCCGTGGGAGACCTTTACCTGGGTAAGGTAAAAAAACTGATACCCGGTCTCAATGCCGCGTTTGTAGATGTCGGCTTCGAAAAGGATGCCTTCCTCCATTACACCGATCTCAGCCCTTATGTCCGCTCCATCCTCAAGTTCACCCAGCTGGCGATGAACGACAAGAATGAGGGGGGATTCGATTTTTCAAAATTCCAGTCGGAACCCGAGATCGTGAAGACCGGTAAGATTACCGAGGTGCTTAATGGCAAACCGCAGGTACTGGTACAGATCCTGAAAGAACCGATCGCCGCCAAGGGGCCGCGTCTCAGTTGCGAACTGTCTTTACCGGGACGGTTCGTGGTATTGACGCCCTTCAACGAGATCGTGGCCGTTTCCAAAAAGATCCATTCTTCTGAAGAGCGTAAGCGACTGCATAAGATCGTGGAAGCGATCCGTCCTAAAAATTTCGGGGTGATCGTTCGTACAGCTGCAGAAGGAAAAACAACAGCCGAACTGCACCAGGACCTGCTGGCATTGATCGATACCTGGAAAAGTATCAAGACGAATCTGAAAGGCGCTGTTGCTCCTGTGCGCATCATGAGCGAGGAGAACAAGACCACGAGCATACTCCGCGACCTGCTGAATGCAGATTTCAATAAAGTGATCGTTAACGACAAGAGCCTGTTCTCGCTGACGCAGAATTATATCGAGCGTATCGCTCCTGACAAGCGGGATATCGTAACGCTTTACCAGAACGGCCTGCCCATCTTCGACCAGTATGGCGTTACCAAGCAGGTAAAATCTTCTTTCGGCAAAACAGTTAACCTGCCCAGCGGCGCTTACCTGATCATCGAGCATACGGAAGCGATGCATGTGATCGATGTGAACAGCGGTTATAAAAGCGTGAGCAATAACCAGGAAGACAATGCCCTCGAAACAAACCTGGAAGCGGCTGAAGAGATCGCCCGCCAGTTAAGGCTGCGCGATATCGGCGGCATTATCGTGATCGATTTCATCGACATGAAACTGCCCGATAACAAACGCAAAGTGCATGATGCGCTGGAAGGTTTTATGAAGACGGACCGGGCCAAGCATTCGGTGCTGCCCATCTCCAAATTCGGCATCACGCAGATCACCCGGCAGCGCATGCGCCCGGAAGTGAACATCAATACCAGCGAAACCTGCCCTGTATGCAACGGCACCGGCAAGATCACGTCTACCTTATTGCTGGAAGATGAGATGGAGAAACGCCTGTACTATCTGGCCACGCACGGACACAAGGACCTGACCCTAACGGTGCATCCTATCGTGTTCTCTTACCTGACCAAGGGCCTGTTCAATTCCAGGATCAAAAAATGGAAGCGCAAGTTCAAGATCAATCTGAAAGCGCAGGCAAACACGAATTACCATATGATCGAATTCAGGTTCTTTAATGAACATGAGGAAGAAATAAAATTCTGATAAGGAACCGGCCAACCGCCGGTTTTTTTGAAATGATACCTCTGCGGTGATCTCTGGCAACTCATGTTCTCAGCGGTGAACGCCCGCCCGCGCCCATTCAAGGTTTGCTTTACCGCAGAGAACATGAGCCAGCGGAGTTTGCGCGGAGTTGATATACTCAAAGCGTATTGTAATAGTTGATCAGCTTCGCCACCTGGTCCGTATTCCTGAAATTGATCCTGTTCTTGTCTACAAATTCGTCGACCTGCACTTTGCGGTCTGCCAGTTCGGCCATGATGTATTCCCGGTCTCGTTTCAGGCGCTTCATTTCTCCTTTGACGAACAGGTAAAAGTTATCATAGGTCTCATAGTCCTTCACCACATCGCCGGTGATCGCGTTCTTGCGGTTGATCACCCGCTTTTCAACGGCGCGCAACATGCTGCAGTTGCCGTCGGCCATTACGATATAGAACTGTTGAGCCGTTTTGTTTTCAAATGGCGGATAACCTGTTCGGAATTTATAAAACAATATACCGTCCGATGTGGTATCTGCATAAGACACTTCTTTCACCCAGCCGGGCTGCAACATCCCCTCTACCCCTTCTGAAATAAATTGCACACTCTGGGTCTCCAGATCGATGCGTGTTTTTACGCTGGTGAACTTGCGGGTTTTGCTGAGAAAGATATCTGCGTATTTATAGTTCTCGTCAAAATAAGGGCTGCCGCTGAATACCGGCCTATTACCGGAAAAGATCGGGACTATCGCCCTGTTTGCAGGCATCCCGGAATACAGGGCCGGAACCAGGCAGAGCAAAAAAAAGACGATCGGTGGTCGCATAAAAAGAAGTCTTTAAAGTTACGCTGTTTTTATGCCGGCGGTTGCCAAACGCAGGTCTTCGGCTCAGACGGATCAAACCAAAAACCAAACAAAACATATGTTATTTTACCTAATGCGTTAGCCGCTCATCGACCAGTCCTTAACGGCTCATTATCAAAGTGAAAAACTCCGTCTAGCTAGGTTGTTCAAATTAATTCATTGATTATCAAATGATTATTAAAAAATGCGTTGCTGCATTTACCCCGAATTACATTAATTAATTCTCATATTTAAGCCCTCATAAATTATGCACAACGGTCAAAATTTATTTGGGAATCTGCCCCATTCTTGTAACTTAGTGTCAGAATTTAATGGGTTAGTAAGTAAAACGGGTCAACAGCAATGTTGGCCCTTTTACATGCCTGTAATCTATCCTAATTTCCGCCGGCAACGCTTCGCTTTTCCTTTTAGTATGTATGTTCCCGAATCGGTTTTTCCATTTCTATCTTTAATCTATGAGCAAGGTTAAAACAGCTTTTTTTTGCAGCAACTGTGGTTATGAAAGCGCCAAATGGCTGGGCAAATGTCCGGCCTGCGCATCCTGGAACACTTTCACCGAGGAAGTGCTGGATAAAGGCGGACAGGAAGAAAGCTGGGATGATTACAGCGCCGATAAAAGAAATTCCAAAACAGTTGCACTAAGCGATGTAGCCGGCCATCCGGAAAAAAGGATCCTCAGCAAAGACCCTGAACTGAATCGTGTATTGGGCGGAGGGATTGTTCCGGGCAGTATTGTATTGGTAGCCGGCGAGCCCGGCATCGGCAAGAGCACGCTGTTCCTGCAGAACGGTTTACAGCTCGGTAACCTGAAAGTACTTTATATCAGCGGTGAGGAAAGCGAACAGCAGATAAAGATGCGCGCCGACCGTTTAAAGATCAGCAACGATCAGTTCTTCCTGCTTACCGAAACGGCAACGCAGGTTATTTTTAAAGAGATCAAAAAACTGAAACCGCAGCTGGTGATCGTTGATTCGGTGCAGACGCTCCAGTCGAACATGATCGAGTCGTCGGCCGGCAGCGTATCGCAGATCCGCGAATGCGCGGCCGAGTTCCAGCGCTTTGCCAAGGACACCGGTACGCCGGTATTCCTGATCGGCCATATTACGAAAGACGGCGCCATAGCGGGTCCGAAAATACTGGAGCATATGGTAGATACGGTGCTGCAGTTCGAGGGCGACCGGCATTATGCATACCGGATCCTCAGAACGCTGAAGAACCGTTTTGGCAGTACGGCCGAGCTGGGCATTTATGAAATGACGGGCGATGGTATGCGGATCGTATCCAACCCCTCGGAGATCCTGATCGCGCAACGCGAGGAGCAACTCAGCGGCAGCGCCATCGCCGCTACGCTGGAAGGCATGCGGCCCCTGCTGATAGAAGTACAGGCCCTGGTAACACAAAGCGTGTATGGCACCCCGCAGCGAACGGTTACGGGTTTCGATCTGCGGCGCTTACAACTATTACTCGCCGTACTCGAAAAACGGGGCGGCTTCCATTTCGGTGCGAAAGATGTGTTCGTAAACATTGCAGGCGGCATCAAGGTAGAGGATCCGTCTATCGACCTCGCGGTGATCTGCGCCCTGCTCTCGTCTTACGAAGATGTTCCGCTGCCCGCCCATATCTGTTTTGCGGGTGAAGTGGGACTGAACGGCGAGATCCGTGCCGTGAACCGCATCGAACAGCGCATTGCCGAGGCGGAGAAACTGGGTTTTGAAAAGATCATCGTATCCCGCTACAATAAAAAAAGTTTCGACCCAAAAGCCTATAAGATCAATGTAGTGGCGTTGAGCAGGGTGGATGAGGTGTACCGGCAGCTGTTTTGATCGGGGGCGTGAGGCGTGACGTGAGGCGTGAGGCGTGAGGCGTGAGGCGTGAGACGTGAGACGTGAATGGTGAATGGCCACGGCTCGTTTCGTGTTTCGCGTTCTTGTTTTTACGGCTTCCTCTCACGTTTGACGTCTCACGCCTCACGATTCACCATTACCCCCCGGAAAACACCTGATCTTCCGATCCCAACGTTGCGGAATTTGCAGGATGATCAGACAATGGCTTCAGTCGTTCCCGCATTTGTTCTATCCGCATGTTTGTGAAGGATGTGGTACGGATACCCTTTACGAGCACCAGTTCCTGTGTTCGCGGTGCGTGCACCGGTTGCCGGAGACGAAATTCTTTGCCGCAGCAGGCAATCCGGTAGAAAAACTTTTTTACGGGCGATGCGATGTGACGGCAGCGGGAGCGGCATTTTATTTCACCAAGCATTCCCTGCTGCAGCACCTGCTGATGCAGCTGAAATACCGGGGCAATCGCGAGGCCGGCTATTTTTTAGGGCGCATGATGGGAAGAGTGCTCGCCGCTTCGGGCCGGTTCGATGCAGTAGACCTTTTAGTGCCCCTGCCGCTGAATCCCCGCCGCGAATTTGAGCGGGGTTATAACCAGGCCTCCCTGCTCTGCCGGGGCATAAGCGAAACCTGGCATAAACCGGTACTGGGGGGTCGGCCCTCGAGCGGATCCGGTTCACCGATACCCAAACCCGGAAGGACCGGCTGAGCCGCTGGAAAAACATGGAACAGGTATTCGGTGTAAGCGATGCATCGGCGCTGCAGGGGCGACATGTTCTGCTGGTAGACGATGTGATCACCACCGGCGCCACGCTCGAAGCCTGCGGCGCCGCCATTCTGCAGGCGCCCGGCACGCAGCTGAGTATTGCAGCAGCAGCTTATACCGTATGATACGGTTATGGCCTACAATCAATGGTTATCGGCCCTGCTCATCCGTTTGTCCAACTCATTACCCTGAATTCATAACTCTTAACTATCTTACGGTTCCTAAAAAATACAGCAATGAAATACCTGTTCACACTTCTGGCGGTTGCCCTGCTCAGCGCATTTACCCTGAAAGGCGATCCCACCATCCACAGCTTCAAGGTTAAATCCATTGAAGGCGGCACCATCGATTTCTCCCAGTTCAAAGGCAAAAAGATACTGGTGGTGAACACCGCTTCCAAATGCGGTTATACGCCACAGTATGAGGCGCTGGAAAAAGTGTATGAAGAATACAAAGACAAACTGGTGATCGTTGGTTTCCCGGCCAATAATTTCGGCGGACAGGAGCCCGGCGCGGATACCGAGATCCAGGAATTCTGCAAAGCCCGTTTCGGCGTGAAATTCCCGCTGGCCAGCAAGATCAGCGTTAAAGGCGACGATACGGCGCCGATCTACAAATGGCTTACCAGCAAGGAACAGAATGGCGTACTGGATGCCACCATCACCTGGAACTTCAATAAGTTCCTGCTCGATGAGAATGGCAAACTGATCGCTTATTTCCCAAGCAAGGTTACGCCGGATAGTGAGGAGATACTGAAGTACCTGAAGTAGCGATAGTTGAGGTTTGGAGTTTGGGGTTTGGGGTTTGGAGTTGGCGTCGTGTCGTTGACGCGAGAACTATAAACCCCAAACCAAAATATATTCCCGGGATACAGACCGCAAAGTCCGTATCCCTTTTTATTTTTGACGCTATGCTGTTTAAAGATGTGATCGGACTGGAGTCGACCAAAAAACACCTGGCTGAAATGGTGGAACAGAACAGGCTGAGCCATGCGCTGCTGTTTTTGGGTAAGGAAGGAAGCGGCGCCCTGCCGCTGGCCCTGGCTTTTGCAGAATATGTTGTGAGCCTGCCGCAACCCTCGCCGGTAGTGGAAGACCTGTTTGGCGGCATGTCTGCCCTGGAGCCGGCCCCGGCTTTCATCAGTCCCGATGATATCGCCGCCCAGCCTGCTTTTGAGCGGGCGCGGCAAATGATCCACCCGGACCTGCATTTTTCCTACCCGGTAATCCCCAAGAAAAGCGGCGATAAGCCGGTAAGCGCGGATTATATCCAGGAGTGGCGGGAGTTTGTGCAGTTGTATCCTTACGGCAATGTGTACGACTGGCTGCAATTCATCGGCGCAGAAAACAAGCAGGGGAATATCACGGCGGATGAATGCAATGATATCATTCGCAAACTCAACCTGAAGAGTTTCGAAAGCGCTTACAAGGTTTTGCTGCTATGGATGCCCGAATACCTGGGCAAGGAAGGAAATAAATTACTGAAGCTGATCGAAGAGCCGCCGCCTGATACGCTGTTCCTGCTGGTAGCCGAGAGCGAAGAACAGATCCTGCCCACCATACTCAGCCGCTGCCAGCTGGTAAAAGTGCCGGCGCCTGAAAACCGCGAAATAGAACAGGCACTGACGAGTCGCGCCAATGCCGCACCTGAAACTGCCAGACAGATCGCCGGCATTGCCGAAGGCAATTACCGGGAAGCGCTGCAACTGCTGCAGCATGCGGATGAAGACTGGCAAAGCCTGCTGCGCGACTGGCTGAATGCAACACTCAAAGGCGGTCCGATAGCGCAGGTAAAATTTACGGAAGAAGTGAGCAAGCTGGGGCGGGAGAAGCAGAAACAATTCCTGCGGTATTTCAACCACCTGCTGGAGCAGAGCATCCGCATTAAGGTATTGGGAGCTGAGCAGGTAATGCTGGGCGATAATGAAAAGGATTTTGCCCAGCGGCTGAACAAGATCGCTTCAGTAAGTCAGCAGCAGGCCGTGATAGAGGAGCTGGATAAGGCCGCCTATTACGTGGAACGCAATGCCAACGCCAAAATGCTGTTCCAGGCCCTGACGATCAAACTGTATCATATCATTCAGAACAAAACCCTAATTTTGATGCATTAGGGATCCTGCCCGGGTGGCGGGAGGTGAGGATGGGAGACATGGGTTACCGTGTAGAATTGGTTTACGGACCAGCTATGCACCTGAACTGTTACCTGCTTATCAATATACTTGAAGGCACTGATGCTGAACAACATATCTCAAAGCTCAACAGCCGGTCCGCGATAGCGGCGCTGAAGTGAGTGACACAACGAAGCATCATAGCAGTACTGTTGCCGGTACCATCTCCCGACTAAATCAAAAGTGAAAAGTAAAAAGTCAAAAAGACTGCTGTTTGCGTTTTGACTTTTGGGTTTTGATTTTTGACTTACATTTTAAAACCTTTGAATTTAAAGAACCATGGGTTGTGGATCATGTGGTACATCGAGCGGCAAGCCGAACGGCTGTAAGAGCAATGGCGGCTGCAGCACGGGCGGGTGCAACCGGATGAATGTGCACGACTGGCTGCTGAACCTGCCGTTCAGCGACCCGGAAAGCACCTGCAAAGTGATAGAAGTGAGTTTTAAGCAGGGCAGCCGGAAAGAATTCTTCCGCAACACCACTTTACAATATTTTGAAAAAGGCGATTATGTAACGGTGGAAGGTGTGAGCGGATTCGATGTGGGCGAAGTAAGTCTTTGCGGAGAACTGGTGCGATTGCAGCTGAAGAAGAAAGGGGTTGATGAATTCAATCCGGAAATGAAAAAGATCCTGCGCCGCAGTTCGGAACGCGATATCGAAACCTTTAAGATCAGCAAGGCAAGGGAAAAAGAAACGCTTGCCCGCAGCAGGGCCATCGCGCGGCAGCTGAATGTGCAGATGAAACTCAGCGAGGTGGAGATACAGGCCGATGGCAAAAAAGCCACTTTCTTCTATACTGCCGATGACCGCGTAGACTTCAGGGAACTGATCAAAGTATACGCCGGCGATTTCAAGGTAAAAGTGGAAATGCGGCAGATCGGCATCCGCCAGGAGGCAGCCAAAGTAGGTGGTATCGGAAGCTGCGGCCGCGAGCTGTGCTGCAGCACCTGGCTCACCGATTTCAAAAGTGTGAATACGACGGCGGCGCGTTATCAAAACCTCTCCATTAACCAGACCAAGCTCAGCGGTCAATGCGGCCGGCTGAAATGCTGTCTGAATTATGAACTCGATACCTATCTGGATGCATTGCAGCATTTCCCCGACTATGCTGAAACGCTGGATACGCAGATGGGCCCGGCACAGCTGATCAAAAAAGATATTTTCAAGAACCTGATGTGGTATGTGCTGCCGAACAACAGCAAGCATTTCCCGCTCAGCATCCAGCGTGTGAAAGAGATCAAGCGGATGAACCAGCAGGGTCAGAAAGCGGATGAACTGCAGCCGGTAGAAGTAAGTGCTGCCAAGGCAAAGGAAGCCGAATCGGGTTTTGTGGACCTGGTTGGGCAGATCAGCCTGCGTACACTGGAGAAAAACGACCGCCGGAAAAGAGACCAGCAAAGGAATGAACGCAGGGGACCAGGCGGTCAGGGAAATAAAACGCAGGGCGGTAACCAGGGACAAAAACCACAGGGAAACCAGGGTCCGAGGCAACAAGGCAACAGACCTCAGGGCGGCAACCAGGGACAACGGCAGCAAGGCCAGCAAGGCGGCGGCCAGGGACAAAGACCCCAGGGCAACCAGGGACCGAAACAAGGCGGGCAGGGTCAGCGTCCGCAGGGCAACAGACCGCAGGGCGGTAATCAGGGGCCGAGGAACCAGGGCGGACGACCGCAGAACCCGCGTCCGCCGCAGGGGCCGCCGAAGCAGGATTAACTAATTTCAAAACGCGCTTCGCAATAGAAGAGGAACGAAGGGAAAAAGAAAAGAAGGCAGATGCTTTTTTTACTTTTTCTCTTCGTTTTTCTTTTATTGACAGGGGTGCAACACTCCGAAGGGTTTCGCTAAGAGTGGATAAGAGCAAAGGAGCCAAGGAGGATAAATAAATATGCGTAGCTTTCCTGGCCTGCACCCGCTATTCGTAATAAAACTCCTGATAATACTCATTGCCCTGATCGATATTACTGATACGGATCAGTCTGCCGGCGGCATCATATTTATACGTGAAACCGGGCGTTATCTGGTTATTGCGGTTGAGTAATTCGGGACTGTCATAAATGTAAAAAGCCAATAGTCCCAGGGAACGGTAAGGGTTATCAGCCTTGTCGAATGTGTACCCGCTAACAGGTATATTGCCATCGGCATTATAGGTAAAATCCCATTGATTCATCTTAACGTTGGCTGAGGGGTTCTGCTGCTGCCCATAAAAGCCGACGGCCGATATATGGCCGTTGGCATCGTAGGTGTAGGACCGGATACGGAAGTAGGGGCTTGTATATGGATAGCTTTTGGTGTAGCGTTCTGTTACCCTGCCGTTTACATAAGCAAGGGAATCGACCCCTATCTTCAGTAAATGATGGTCTGCGTCAAATGCCAGCGCGGGCTTAATAAAAATCTGCATCCTGAGCGGGGTTGGTCCGGTATACCAGTTGCGCCAACCCAGGTCCTGTTGTTCCAGTTGAATCAATGCACCGTTCTGATCATAGGTAAACTGCTGAATGATCAGGGGTTTTGATGAATAATTGCCAATGGAATCTGCACCATTGGTAAGTACTTTAACCAGCCTGGCAGGTTTATCAATAACTTCTGTGTTCTTGGTACAACTGTACAGGAACAAAAACAAACAGAACAATATCGTCAACCGACGTAAGTCCATATCAATAAGGGCGAGGATAGTTAAATTTACGCAACCAGCACTACAAATGCAATAAAAAACATGCTCGGAGAGTGGCCATTTGAAAGAATTTACTGGCCTTCACGGATTTACGAGCGTACGCCATCGTTTTATTTTTTTGGCGCTTCTCTATTGCGGAATGCGGTTTCGCTAAGCAGGGGAAAGAGAGAAAGAGGGTAACAGGAGGTTTCTCTTGGCTCTTTCTCTCTTTGCCTCTTAGCGAAACTTTACAGCTTTTCCATTTCGCCAGCAGTAAATTCCATCAACGTTTTAATGTGTTCCGGCGAGAGATCGAATTTGAGGCCGGCGGCTTTATATAGTTCGGGTAATGTTTTAGTTCCGCCGAGGCTCAGCGCTTTGATATAATTTTCTAAAGCCTTTGAAGGATTTTGTTTGTACTGCATCCAGAGCCCGATAGCGCCCAGTTGTGCGATACCATATTCGATGTAGTAGAATGGAACTTCAAATAAATGCAACTGTCGCTGCCAGCCGATCTTGCGGAACTCATCAAGGCCGGAATAATCGATGGCGCCGGAGGAGAACTCATTGAGGATCTCCATCCATTTGTCCGTTCTTGCTTCAACGGTGTGCTGCGGGTTTTCGTACACCCAGTGCTGGAATTTATCGATGATGGCTATCCATGGAAAGATGGTGATGGTCCGCTCGAGCTGGTGTTCCCTGGCACGTGTGAGGTCTTCTTTGCTGCTAAAAAAAGCTTCCCAGTGATCCATGGTGAACAACTCCATGGCCATGCTCGCCACTTCAGCGATCTCCATCGGGTATTCCTTGAATGCACTGAGCTCCAGCTCATGCGCCAGGAATGAGTGTACGGCATGACCACCCTCGTGCACCATGGTAGTTACGTCGCTCATCTGGCCGGCAGCATTCATAAAGATGAAAGGCGCACCGCTCTCCGATAAGGGACAGTTATAGCCGCCCGGCGCCTTGCCTTTGCGGCTTTCGAGATCGAAATGGTTCAGCTCTTTCATTTTGCGCAGGCAGTCGGCAAAAAAAGGATTGAGTTGCTGGAACACCTGCACTGATTTCTCATACAGCTCCTGGCCGTTATTGAAAGGCTTGAGCGGCTCAACACCCTCGGGCTCCGCTTCGGTATCCCAGGGGCGCAATTTGTCAAGACCCAGTTTCTTTCTTTTTTTCTCGTAGATCTTATCGATCAGCGGCAGCACATGCAGCTTAACTGCTTCATGAAACTGGAAGCAATCTTCCTTGGTATAATCGAAGCGGCCAAGTTCCACGAATTTGTAATCGCGGTAATTGGCGAACCCGGCATTTTTTGCCACCTGGTCGCGTTTATGCACCAACTGGGTATACAGGTCGTTCATAGCCTGCTTATCCTGCAGCCTTCTTTCCTGGATCTTGCGGTATACTTCTTCGCGCAGCTTGCGATCATGGCTCTCAAGGAATTTTCCTGCCTGCTGCAAAGTGTATTCCTGGCCATTTACTTCAATGGTCATTTTACCGGCGATGGCGCCGTATTGTTGCTGCATCACATTGAGCTCTGCCTGGAGCGGAATGTTTTCCTAGCGGAACAGGTCGATGCTTTTGCGGACATTGCGGAGATAGGTGTAATATTTTTCGTCGTCCAGCTCTTTGGATAAAGGACTGTCGATGAGTTTACGGTTGAGCAGGTCGCCATAAGGCTGCAACCGGGGCTGGATCTCCATGCAGAAATAAGTGAACGCATCCTCCAGGGCTTTATCTGTGGTATCGCAGGTCATTCTGATCTGGCGCCAGCAGGCATCTTCGCTTACTACTGCTTCCAGTTCACTGATGTCTTTCATCCACTGCTCCAGGTCGGCACGGGTATTCAATGGCCTGTCGGCCAGGTCTTTAAAAAAGGGCTCGAGACCAGCCCAGTCTGTCAGTACAAAATTGTTCGGCACAAAATGCCTTTCCAGCTTTCTGATATCCGCGTTAGGGGTCATTTTTTCTGATTTCATGTTCTTTTACTATGCAAATTCCGGACCTCAAAATTACTATAAAGCGTTCTACAACGGGTGCTTTTGGAAAGTTCTTACACTTTCCGAAAGCTGGTCTATTTTTACAGACCCAAAAAGAGATTGTGGCGGATATCATACAATTATTACCGGATAATATTGCCAACCAGATAGCGGCGGGAGAAGTGATCCAGCGGCCGGCCAGCGCCGTAAAAGAGCTGCTCGAAAATGCAGCCGATGCGGGGGCTACGGAGATCCGGCTGATCATCGCCGATGCCGGTAAGGCACTGGTGCAGGTGGTAGACAATGGCAAGGGAATGAGTGAAACGGATGCCCGTATGGCTTTTGAGCGGCATGCCACGAGCAAGATCCGTCAGATAGACGATCTGTTCCGGATCAAGACCATGGGTTTCAGGGGCGAGGCACTGGCGTCCATCGCTGCCGTAGCCCAGGTTGAATTGCGGACCCGCCGCCCGGAGGATGAGCTGGGCACTTATATCGAGATCGGCAACAGCCAGGTACAGAAACAGGAATCCTGTTCCTGCCCGGTAGGCACTAATATAAGCATGAAGAACCTGTTCTTCAGCGTGCCCGCCCGGCGCAATTTCTTAAAAAGCAATGCAGCTGAAATGAGGCATATCGTGGATGAGTTCATCCGTGTGGCGATGGCTTTCCCCGGCATCTTTTTCTCCCTTACAGCCAATGGCCAGGAACTGTTTCACCTGGAAGCCGGCAGCCTTAAACAGCGCATCATCCATATTCTGGGCGCCCCCTATAATGCAAAACTGGTAAGTGTAAAAGAGGATACCGACTACATGAATATCCATGGCTTTGTGGGTAAGCCGGAGACCGCGCGCAAGACCCGGGGCGACCAGTACTTTTTTGTGAACAACCGTTTTATCCGCAGCGCTTATCTCAACCATGCGGTGAACAGCGCTTTTGAGGATATGATCGCGAAAGACAGTTTCCCCAGTTATGTGTTGTACATCGACCTGGATCCTTCACAGGTAGATATCAATGTGCATCCCACCAAGCAGGAGATCAAGTTCGAGGATGAAAAGATCATCTATGCTTTTGTGCAGGCTGCGGTTAAACATGCGCTGGCGCAGTTCAGCATCGCTCCTTCACTGGATTTTACCCTGAATGCGGAGATCCAGGGCCTGGAAGCCATCAGCAAGCCGTTTACAACGGATAAAAAAGAAGCCGCCGCCTCTTCAGACCTGTTCAAAACCTTCACACAAAAAAACCAGGCGCATTTCATTGAAGCAAACAAGACCAGTGAACTGAAGCATTGGAAAGAAGGAATGGGGAGTGGAAGTCTGGAGTCTGGAGTTAGAAGTCTGGAGTCTGAGCGAAATCCCGCTGCTTTATTCCAGACTCCAGACTCCAGACTTCAGACTACCATCCGCCTTCTCCCTGAAAAGCCGCTGCTCCAGATCCACAATACCTATATTCTCGCATCTACCCATTCCGGTTTTATCCTGGTGCACCAGCAGTTCGCGCATGAGAGGATCTTGTATGATAAGTACAGCATAGCTGCCCATCACAAACAGATGGCTACGCAGAAAAGCATGTTCCCGGTCACGCTGGAACTGCCGCAGGCCGACGCCGTGCTGCTCGCAGACCTGCTGCCAGATCTGCATACGATCGGTTATCAGGTAGATCCTTTCGGGAACAACAGTTTTGTGATCCAGGGCATTCCCGCAGATGTGCTGCCCGGTAATGAAAAACATGCGATCGAATTGCTGATCGAGCAGTTCAAACATTTCAGCAGCGATATCAAATTCAGCAAACGGGAAAAGCTGGTGCGCTGCATGGCCAGGCAGCAGGCGATCAAAGCCGGACAGTTACTCAATCAGAAAGAAATGATGACGCTGCTCGAAGAACTGTTCGCCTGCAACACTCCCAATACCACGCCCACCGGCAATCCAACTTACATGGAGTTTAAGGAAGATTATCTGGACAGGATGTTCGGAAGATGAGAACAGATGAACAAGGAACAGATGAGCAAGGAACCGGGGAAGGGAAAACATTCAATGTTCCTCCGTTCCCGGTTCCTTGTTCCTTGTTCATCTGTTCAATTGCCGTCCATCACCGCGGTCAGGAATTTCTCCACGCCTTTGCGGATATTGGCCGGAGGGGCCAGTTCGGCGTTGACGAGGACGGAAAAAATGAGTTGTCTTCCTTTTTTGGTGGTGATATAGCCGCTGAGGGCAAGATGGTTGCTAAGGCTGCCTGTCTTGGCGTAAATACGGCCTGAATAATTTTTGTAATAGCTGCTGATGGTGCCTTCGCCGCCGGTGGCGAGAATGGTGCTGATCCGCTCCCATCTGAATTCATTCTTCATTTGCGTAAGTACCCATACGAAATCCTGCGGTGAGATCAGGTTATAACGGCTGAGCCCGCTTCCGTCTACCCATTTAGGTTTTTGAGGCAGGCCTACAAAATCGGTTTTAAGCAGGGTATCGATGATCCGCGCATCGCTCATGAACCCGAGTTTTTCGTTACTGACCATCAACAGGGTCTGCTCGGCGAAAAAGTTATCACTTCTGTGCATCATTATTTTAAGCAGGGAATCGGTTGGCTGCGAATACATTTTAACGGCAGCCTGACGATCCCCGGTACTCCCTGCCAGCCCAACCCTGGTATGAAGCGTATCCGCCAGCAGGCTCACCAGCAGTTGCGGATCACGGGTGTAGATCGGGATATCGGTGGTGGCGAACCTGCTGTTGCTGGCACGGCGATAAAAACTGTTAGAGGCAGGCTCGCGGCGGATACTGAAACTCTCTTTGCCATTCCAGCCGGAATCGCTGAGCGAATTTTGGAAATAAGAAGGGATTGCGCGTGTTGCTGTATTGTGTGTGAATCGGACAAGGTTACCATAGATAGGCATCAGGCTGCGCTCTGCCATGTAGTCGCTGTTGTAATCGTCCCAGGCCCAGCCGAATCCCAATGCATTTTCGCGCCAGCTCTCAGTGCCGATCATCACCGATCGGTGCTTTTTCAAAAAATCGAATACGCGCTGGCTGGAAAAATCCGGATGCAGGAAGCTTGGATCTCCGTTGGGATATACCGTTACAGATCCATTACCATTCTCAATATAGCGGATGCTGAGAAGGCTATCCCCCAGATTTTTCATCACCGCATAACAGGTAAACAGTTTTGTATTGCTTGCAGGCACAAAGAATTTATCTCCCTGGTGGTCGTACAGGTATTGGCCGGAAGCGGGGTCATAGAGGGTGATGCCGATATGTGCAGATCTGAAGTCGGGATTGTTGAGGATATCCCGTCCAGCTTCTTTGGCAATCTTTTTCTGCAGGCTGCAGGCGGAAAAAAACAGCAGCGCTGAGAATACAGCCGCTGCAGATATAAATTTTCTCATATGAACTGTTATAACTACGCCGAATTTAGTCCATTCGCCTAAGAACTCAGCTTTGAGCCGGCAATTTCATTAACTTGGGTACCCTCAAACTATACTACTATGCCTGTAACAGTTAAACCCCCGATGCTTGCAGCAGCCTTGCTTTGCTGCGCCATCGCGTTTGCCGGAAATGACGATAAAATAAGCAAGGAAAAGATCAAATACATCGATAAGGCCAATATGGACCTCTCGGTAAAGCCAGGCGATAATTTTTACCGGTACGCCAACGGCGGCTGGATCAAAAAGAACCCGATCCCCGCATCCAAAACAAGATGGGGCAGTTTCGATGTGCTGCGTGAAGAGAGCTCAAAAAGATTACAGACCCTGCTGGAAGATGCCGCCAGAAAAACCAACCGCGACCGCAAGACGCAGGTGATCGGCGATTTCTACAGCAGCGGCATGGATAGCCTGGCAATCGAAGCCCGCGGTTACCAGCCGATCAAGGCTGATCTGGCGCGGATCAACGGATTGAATTCATACAATGACGTGCTTCATGAAATAGCGTTCGAGCGGAGTAATGGTATTGGCGGAGCATTGTTCAATGTTGGCGTAGCGCCCGATCGAAAAAATGTGAGCCGCTATATTCCGAACATTGGCCAGGGCGGTACCACGCTTGCCGACCGCGACTATTACCTGAACAATGATGCCAGGAGCGTAACGATCCGCAACGCTTATAAAACCTATCTCGAAAAAATGTTCAGCCTCACCGGCGATGATGCGGCAGCTGCCGGCATGAATGCAGCCGTGATCCTGAAGATCGAGACTGCACTGGCGAAAGCACAGATGTCGCGTATCCAGATGCGCGATCCCAATGCAGTGTATAACAAATTTGCAGTGAGGGACCTGACGGCTACCACGCCCAATATGAGCTGGGCCGAGATACTCACCGAATCGAAGATCATGGGAGCAGACAGTGTGGTAGTGGCCAATCCCGCTTTTCTGAAAACCGTTAACGAAATGCTGGCATCGGTACCGGTGCAGGAATGGAAGACCTACCTGCGCTGGAATGTGATCAAATCGGCTGCGCCTTACCTGAGCAGCGATTTTGTGAACGCCGATTTCGAATTCAACAAAGTAGTGTCCGGTCAGCGCGAACAGACTCCCCGCTGGCAGCGCATGAGCGGCCTGATCGACCGCACTTTGGGTGATATGGTAGGTGAGCTCTATGTAGCCAAATATTTCAAACCCGAAGCCAAGGACTATATGGTGAAAATGGTAGATAACCTGCAGAGCACTTTTGCAGCGCGTATCAGGCAGCTTGACTGGATGAGCGAAAAGACCAAGGCCAAGGCACTCGAAAAATTAAATGCGATCGCCAAGAAGATCGCTTATCCGGATAAATGGAGAACCTATGATGGCGTAGTGGTGAATAAAGCCGATTTCTTCAGCAATGTGCGCACCGTGAGTGCGTGGCAATACAATTACAATACCTCGAGGATGGGTAAGCCGGTTGACCGGAAAGAGATGAGCATGACGCCGCCTACCATCAATGCTTCCTATAACCCATCTAATAACGATATCACTTTCCCTGCCGGCATCCTGCAATTCCCGTTCTTCGATTTCGGCGCAGATGACGCGGTGAACTATGGCGGTATTGCTGCTGTG
>JAFBAN010000204.1 GCA_019247775.1 Chitinophagaceae bacterium
CCTGAAGCGGCCTTACCTGTAGTTGCTTCAACATCGTTACCCGGCGTGCATACCAGACTAAGGCCGGGCTCGGTTGCAGGCTCGGTGTAATCCAGTACAGACACCACGGGAGAAGTGCCGCCTTTACGGGCCGCGCCGGTAGACTTAATGGCATCCGTGATCAGCCCGTCTTTGATATTGCCGGGTGATGGGTTCATGTGAAAACCGGAACCCGAATCCATAGCCTGCTTGTTATACGTCTGCATGAGATCGATAAACTTAGCGGCTACCTGCTCATTCACGCAGCGGTCGAGCAGGTTTTGTTCTGCGCCGCAGAGTTCAGGAAATTCAGCCAGCAATACTTTTCCACCCAGCGCCACCAACAGGTCGGAAGCGTATCCAACTGCAGGGTTGGCCGATATACCACTGAACCCGTCGCTGCCGCCACATTTAACGCCAATGCAAAGCGAACTCAGAGGCGCCGGCTCACGCTCCTGTTTGTTGATCTCCACCAGTCCGCTGAAAGTTTTGCGGATAGCGTCACAGATCAGTTGTTCTTCGCTGGCAGACTGCTGCTGTTCAAAAACCAGCAGGGGCTTATCGAAAGCCGGATTACGCTGCTGCAGGTCGGTCATAAAATTCTTCACCTGCAGGTGCTGGCAGCCAAGGCTCAGTACGGTTACACCGCCTACATTTGGATGATCCGCATAGGCAGCCAGCAAACGGCTCAGCGTTGCGGCATCCTGGCGGGTACCGCCGCATCCGCCGGTATGATTCAGGAATTTTATACCGTCCACATTTTTGAAATACCGGTTGTTAGGTATTGAAGGCAGCAGGTCTACAACAGCGTTATCAATATCCAGGCCCTCTTTATGGGCCGCGAACAATTGCCTGGCAAACGCCCGGTATTTATCAGTTACTGCGTACCCAAGTTCATTCAGCAGTGCTTCCTTGATCACATCCAGGTTCCGGTTCTCGCAGAACACCATCGGAATGAAAAGCCAGTAATTGGCGGTCCCTACCCTGCCATCTTTGCGGCGGTAACCATTGAATGTTGCGTCCCTGAATTTCGAAATGTCCGGACGCTTCCATTCATAAGCACGCTGGCTGTAAGCATAATCCCCCGCCGCATGTTTGGTATTGTCGGTGGTCATCAGCCGGCCACGGGCAACGGATGACTGCAGTTTGCCAACCAGTACGCCATACATGATCACCTCATCACCCGCCTTCATGTCTTTGGTAAAAAATTTCTGTTTGGCGCCAATGTTCTCCAGCGGAACAAATTCCTTATTGTCGTAGGTAACAGGAATTCCCTGGCGCAGGTCTTCCAAAGCCACCAGCACATTATCAGCAGGATGAATTTTCAAAACAGATGGACGCAGGGTCTGGGGCATAGCAATTTTTTAGATTTGGATCGGGATCACAGGTTCAGGCCCTGCAGGGTGCACAGATCCATATCCGGCATCCCAATCTCCTTTTCAAATAAAGCAATTAATCCTGCGGAGCGTTACCAAAGCAATTGTCTTAGTATTCAACAATATTAGCATACATACCAGGTTACCAAAACCGGGTCGCCGGCCGGGGAACGATCGCAGTGGGTGGTCGTGTAAGCCGATGTTGCGACTCCGGGAACGTTTGCGTAAAAAATGCAACTATTTTTTCAAAATTCAGCGAAATTGGCATTGAAAACCACGATTGCACCGATTTCGAAGCATATATAGCTGAATGAGACCACAACTTCTCAAAGTTTCGAAAGAACCCCGCCATTCCTTCAGTGTCCGTCAGGACCTGGTTCCCTATATTAATAACCGCTGGCACTATCATGTGGAAGTGGAGCTGATCCACTTCAAAAAAGGAGAAGGTACCCAGTTCATCGGCGACAATATCCGTCATTTTAAGTCGGGGGATGTGGTGCTGGTCGGATCAGGTCTGCCCCATTACTGGCGCTTCGACGATTCTTATTTCAATGAGTCTACACGCAGTTGCGCCGATGTGCGCGTGGCACATTTCTGTCCAGATTTCTGGGGCAACCAGTTCATGGAACTGCCGGAAAACGTTCACCTGAAAACGGTTCTCGAAAAAGCCCGCAGGGGCGTGCAGGTTACGGGCCGCACCAAACAGAAAGTGGCGGAACTCCTGGAGGAATTGCTGCACCAGGAAGGCAGTTCACGTATCACCCTGCTGATGGAAGCCCTGGCTACCATTGCCAACTGCAAGCAGTTGGAGTGTCTCTCGTCAATAGGGTTTAAACATGATTTTGTGGAGGCGGAGAATGATCGCGTCAATGCCATCTACGAATACAGCCTGAAGAATTTCAAACGGCCCATACAGCTGGATGAGATCGCCGGGGTGGCCAATATCAGTCCCAACTCGTTCTGCAGGTACTTTAAATCGCGCACCCGTAAAACCTATTCCCAGTTCCTCATCGAGATAAGGGTAGGCCACGCCTGTAAGCTGTTGATCGAAAATAACCTCAGCATTAAGCAGCTCTGCTATGAGAGCGGTTTTAACAACTTCACGAGTTTTCACAAATATTTCAAGCTTATTACCGGCAAAAGCCCGCTTTGTTATCAGAAAGAGTTCAATGTAAAATAGGCCGATGCTAAAATGGTTGAATAACAGGACAACCTGCGTCCATGGTAATCGGCCTGATTAACCTTATTTGCGACAGCACCGCCTTTCTAAACCATACAAACCTGATGCTATGTTTAAATGCCTGTCTGCTTTGATGCTGTTGTTATCTGTTGTGGCCTTATCCGCGCAAAAACCCAGGGTGTTCCTGATGGATGCGGACCGATTGGCAAGCCTTAAAACAAGCTATGCCCAGAATGACAAGGATGCAGCAGCGCTTGTAGCAGATCTTCAAAAGAAAGCGGACAAACTCCTGTCCATGAAACCGGTTTCCGTAATGGACAAGGCAATAACACCTGTCAGCGGAACGAAGCATGACTATATGAGCCAGGCGCCCTATTTCTGGTACGACAGCAGTAAACCCAATGGCCTTCCATACATGCGAAGGGATGGCGTGCGCAATCCCGAGATCAACAAGATCATCGATCATAAAAGCCTGGATGACCTGGAGAACGCGGTGCAGACTTTATCGCTTGCCTGGTATTTCACCGGAAATGAAAAATACGCGCAGAAAGCGGCCCAGTTACTCCGCTATTGGTTCCTGGAGGATGCAACGAAGATGAATCCCAACCTGAATTACAGTCAGGGTATCCCCGGCATCACCGATGGACGCGGTATCGGAATCATTGAAACGCGTTCACTGATGAATGTGGCAGACGCGATTGGGTTACTCAGGGGATCAAACGCGTGGACAATGGCAGACGACCAGGGCCTGCAGCAATGGTACAAAGAATATCTCAACTGGCTGCTGACAAGCAAGAACGGGAATGAAGAACACCGGGCAAAAAACAACCACGGCACCTGGTTCAATGCACAGGCGGTGGATTATGCATTGTTTACCGGCGATATGGCAAAGGCCCACGCACTTGCAGAGGAAGCCAAACAAAGGATCGACAGCCAGATAAACGGGCAGGGACAAATGAAACTGGAACTGGAACGGACGGCCGCTTTGAGTTACAGCACTTTTAACCTTGTTGCCTGGAGTGAGCTTGCCACCCTGGCGCAAAAAGCTGGTACGGACCTGTGGAGTTATCACAATGCTGCAGGCAGCGGTATCCGGAAAGCGATAGACTGGCTTCGGCCATTTGCTGTCGGAGATAAGAAATGGGAATACCAGCAGATCAATAATTATAACAAGGGTGAAGCTTATGAACTGCTGCTGTACGCAGCCTTTAATTATAAAGACAATTCCTATCTCGCAGACGCGGATAGAACCGGCAGAAAGGGAACGGATCTCCTGCTCGACATGTTGCTGCGACGCTAAAGCAGGATAGCCTGGGTTTCTCCTTCTTTCACCGGATAATTTTTTAT
>JAFBAN010000207.1 GCA_019247775.1 Chitinophagaceae bacterium
CGATGGTATCATGGTAGCCCGGGGCGATCTGGGTGTGGAACTGCCTGTGGAGAAGATCCCCCTGATCCAGAAAGAACTGATCCGCAAATGCATTCACCGGGCCAAACCGGTGATCGTTGCTACGCAGATGATGGAGAGTATGATCGACCGCGTAAAACCCAACCGCAGCGAGATCACCGATGTTGCCAATGCCGTACTCGAAGGCGCCGATGCAGTAATGCTGAGCGGGGAAACAGCCACGGGGCAGCACCCCTCACTGGTGGTGGAGACCATGTGCAAGATCATTGCAGAAGTGGAGAAAAAAGAATACCGCTATAACCGGGCCGAAGACCTGAAACCGCAGCCCCATTCGCCATCCTTCCACAGCGATGCAATCTGCTACAATGCATGTAAGATCTCAACGGATGTGGAAGCAAAAGCTTTGATCGGTATGACGCAGAGCGGTTATACGGCTTTTATGCTGAGCAGTTACCGGCCTTCTTCTCCCCTGTTCATCTTTACCAAGGAAAGGACCCTGGTAAACCAACTCAGCCTGAGCTGGGGCGTACGCGCTTTTTACTATGCCGAAGAAGACAGTCTCGACGATATCATCCAGGACCAGATCGATATCCTGAAAGAACGCGGGTTCCTGAATGCGGGCGATGTGGTGGTGAATACAGGAAGTACTCCGGTACACCTGCACCTCCCTACCAATATCATCAAACTCACGACCGTTGAATAAATATATTTTACTGTACTATCATAGAGCGGTTCCTGCCTGTGCAGGGATCGCTTTTATTTTTTGATTTGAGGCGGCTGACATGTATCTCAGTGAACGAAGGCATTGGAGAGCGGGCATGAGGACGAAAACCATGCGTTCCTTTGCGTTCCCTGCGATACTATCGGTTAGGCAATTAGACAGGGTGATATTTCGGTATCCCTTGCAGACCCAGTACTTTTGAAAAAAAATAGAAACTCCTGCTACTATGGTTGATTCGTTTGAAAAAATCCCGGTCATGATCTTTCCCGATGCGGAAAAAGGCTCCAGGTTCGTGGCCGGGGAGATTGCCCGCACGATCCGGGAAAAAGCTGCGCGCAATGAAAAATGCGTGCTTGGCATGGCCACAGGCGGCACCCCCGTCCTGCTTTATGCCGAACTGGTACGCATGCATCGCGAGGAAGGCCTGAGCTTCAGGAATGTGGTCACCTTTAACCTGGATGAATACTATCCCATCAGCAAAACGGCATACCAGAGTTACTGGGCTTTTATGCACCGCCATCTTTTCGATCATATCGACATCGATCCGGCCAATATCCATATCCCCGATGGCGGTTGGCCAAAAGAAGAGATCAAACAGCACTGTGCCGAATACGAGAAAAAATTCGCCGAGGCCGGCGGTATCGACCTGCAGATACTTGGTATCGGTCTGAACGGACATATCGGTTTTAATGAGCCGGGCTCGAGCATTTACTCCAGGACCAGGCTGGTAACGCTGGAGAATACGACCCGTATCGCCAATACCTATGAGTTTGAGAATATTTCCAAAGTGCCCCGGCTTGCGATAACCATGGGCATCAGCACCATCCTGCAGTCGAAGCGCATATTGCTGATGGGCTGGGGATCCAAACATGCCATCATCGCCCGTTCGGTGGAAGGCAATGTAAGCGAGCAGGTGCCTGCAAGCATTTTGCAGCAGCACAATGACTGTACTTTCGTCATCGACGAAGCCGCTGCGGCCGATCTCACCAGGATAAAATCACCCTGGCTAACGGGAGATTGCGTGTGGACGCCCGCAATGACCAAGCGGGCGGTAGTACAGATGTCGCTCAAGATCGGCAAGCCGGTACTCAGCCTTTCGGCCGACGACTATGTGGAGAACGGCCTTTCCGATCTGCTAGTCGAAAAAGGCGATGCGTACGAGATCAACCTGGAAGTGTATTACATGCTTCGCGACACCATCACTGGCTGGCCGGGGGGTAAACCGAATGCGGTGATACCGGCGCATCCTGAACGCAGCGAGCCGCATCCCAAACGATGCCTGATCTTTTCGCCGCATCCCGATGACGATATCATTAGCATGGGCGGCACGTTCATGCGTTTGCACGACCAGGGGCATGAACTGCATGTAGGTTATCAGACCAGCGGCAATATTGCCGTAACGGATGAGTTCGTGACCCGTTTCATCGATTTCGCCGTAGGTTTTGAAGAGATGTTCGGCATCGATAACCACAAGAGCCAGGAAATACTGATGGCTGCACGGAAATACATCGCCGATAAACAAAAAGACCAGACGGATACCAGGGAGATCAGGTCCATCAAAGGACTTATCAGGCGCTGCGAGGCGAAAGCGACCTGCAGGTATGTGGGGCTAACCGATGACCGCGCGCATTTTATGAACCTGCCTTTTTACGAAACGGGCACCATCGACAAGAACCCGATGAGTGATGCCGATGTGAAGATCACGATGGATCTGCTGCGCCGTATCAAGCCGCACCAGGTGTACTGCGCCGGTGACCTGGCCGATCCGCATGGCACGCACAAGGTATGCCTGGAGATCGTGTTCGAAAGCCTGCGCCGCCTCAAGGCCGCAGGCGAGCCCTGGATAAAAGACTGCTGGGTATGGCTGTACAAAGGCGCCTGGCAGGAATGGGATATTTCCGAGATCGAAATGGCTATTCCGATGAGCCCGGACCAGGTAAGGAAAAAGCGTTTCGGCATTTTCATTCACCAGTCGCAGAAGGATATGGTGCCTTTTCAGGGTACGGACAGCCGGGAATTCTGGCAGCGCGCCGAAGACCGCAATGCGAATACCGCCGAGCTGTATGCAGCCCTCGGACTTACCAAGTACGCCGCAGTGGAAGCATTCGTGCGATGGCATTATTAACAGAACCCTTGTACAAACTCGGACAAACCATTTTATTTTTGCCAGATGGAGGACGCGACGCGCAGGCAGGGCAGTATCGCCCTGACCTGGAAACAGGCATGGAGCGATAAACGGTTCAGGACCATTACCACGGCGGGAAGTATTTTGTTGCTGATCATCCTGGCCAGTCTGCCTTTCTTTTTCAGTTGGATAGAACAGCGGCCCGGGTTCACCATGAACGACCGGCTGCTGCAACTGATCCCCGCAAGGGATGTATCTGTGCCCACTTTTATCATTATCTGGTCTATGACCCTGTTCCTCTGGCTGCGTTGCGTGCAGGAGCCCTGGATCTTCGTGGTGGCGCTGGTCAGCTTTATCCTGCTTACCCTTACACGTATGATCAGCATCAGCCTGGTGCCGTTGGAGCCCCCGCCCGGACTCATCCCCCTGAAAGACCCGCTGAGCAGTATTTTTTATGGCGGTCCGCATGTGTTCATTACCCGCGATCTGTTCTTCTCCGGACACACATCCATGCAGCTGATGATGTTCTTTGCTTTTAAAAAGAAAGGCGATAAACTGCTGGCACTGCTGTCCAGCCTCTCTATTGGCACCCTGGTGCTGGTGCAGCATGTGCACTATACCATCGATGTGGCGGCTGCTTTTGTCTGTACTTATTTCATCTGCTATGCGGCACGAAAGATCTGCGTAAAAGAGGAACGAAGTTTAAAAAGATAAAAAAGGGCGTTCGCGTAGCGGCATTCCGATAAAAATGTTCAGCGCTCTGAGTTCCGACCTTCTTCTCTTCTTTGCTTCTGGCCTTCTTTTATTGAAATGCCGTGCACAACCCGCCTGTCCGGAAATTAAAAGGCCTCGCCTAATTGCAGGTAAAATCCGTTGTTCGTCCCCTGTCCTATCCCATAATCGACCCGCATGTTCAACCGTTCTTTTTTGTCGAGTGCGAAACGGATGCCGGCGCCGTAGGAATATTTGAGATCATTCCAGGCATAGTCAGCGAAATTTCTGCCCACGCTGCCCGTACCCCCAAACAATACCGCCCCAAAACGCCTGTATACCGGAAAGCGGTATTCGGTCTGAAAGATCAGCTGATTCAGGTCTTTGTATCTGCCGTCGTAGTAACCCCGCATCCGGTTGGCGCCGCCAAAAGAAGCCAGGCTTCGGATAGGTACCTCATGGCCGGTATTGTTGAAGCTGAAAACCTGGAAGGCAAGTACTTGACTAGCACTGACTGTCACGTATTTGCGCAGGTCAACCACAATATTGGTATAGTTAAAATCGGAGGCCCAGAACTTATCAAAATGGTTTACGAATAACTGCCCGAAAAATCCCTTATCCGGCGCAAAGGCATTATTCCGGTTATCGAAGGTAAGGCTGCCTCCCAGCCCGGCCACATGGTAACCCTGGCGCCCCTGCACATTCTGCAGATCGAAAGCCCCG
Organism: Chitinophagaceae bacterium; assembly: GCA_019247775.1. Classification (GTDB taxonomy): domain Bacteria; phylum Bacteroidota; class Bacteroidia; order Chitinophagales; family Chitinophagaceae; genus Sediminibacterium. The sequence goes on from JAFBAN010000207.1 coordinate 4,299, forward strand.
CCTGGCACATAGCTGATATTCCAGACCTTTTGCTTCTCGAAAACAGTACCGATAAAGAAATGCGGCGCCAGTTTGCGGAGCAGGTGCAGGTAGATATAATACTGGTTGTATTTATAGGGCTCCTCGGCCTGGTCCTGCGTGTTCTTCCCCAGCCCCCAGAACTTATCGGGAAAGGAACTGAAAGAGACCTGCTCATTCAGGATATATTTCTCGTGATGGAAATACTGGGAGCCGTTGATGGCGGTAACCAATTGTTTCTTGGTAGAATACAGCACCAGGGCCTGCATATTGGAAGTGCGCGAGCTGGTATCCTGTTTGGATAAACGGAAAGTGAAGGCCGCCACCGAGCCGAATGAAAAGCCGGTTTCTATAGACCGCGAAATAACAGGCAATACCAGCAAATGTCTGGTCTTGGTAGAGTCGTTCTGCGCAACTGCAGGGTGCTGCTGCAGGCTGATAGCCATAAGGATACAAAAAAATTTAATGGTCTTTTTGCGCTTTTCCATATAACAAAGCTGTAAATTAACTTCTTATGATTTAAACGGGCAAAATCCTTGGATAAAATGCTTAGATTTGCCCCGGTTTTTAGACGTACGGTCTTACTATTTTCATAATAATTAATTAACATTACATTCCTAACGTAACAGAGTAAGATGAAAAAATGGGATAGTCATTTTCAGCTAGGTGATACAGTAACACAGGAGCAGCTTGATTTTTTTGACCAGCACGGTGTTATTGTGTTCCGGAATTTCATCAGCAGGGATAAAGTGGCAGTCTACATCAATGAGTTAAAGCGCCTGGAAGAACAGTGGATCAGTGAAGACCGTGATAAAGTGAACGGCATCCCCCTCAAATTCGGTCGCGATGAGCATGGTAATAAGACGATACAGCGCCTGTGTTTCAGCAGTTTGTACAGCGAAGAATTGCACAAACTGCTGGAAGAGCCCCGGTTAAAGGGACTGATGTCCTTTCTGCATCCCTATGAAGGTCGGATAGCCGAGAACGAGAAAGACGGGCTGGTGATCAATAATTATATCAATACCCCCAATAGCACTTTCACCCAGATGGGCTGGCATACAGACGCACCGCGCGATCTGTTCCTCGGCCAGAAGATCATGCCTATGTTGAATGTAGGCATTCACCTGGATGAGTGCAGGTTTGAGAACGGAGGCTTGCGTGTACTGCCCGGTACGCATAAGCAGAATGTGCTGAAACTGCTGTTCGGTAAAAAATATTTCATCGATAACAACGACGACGACCGCGAGGTAGGCTTCGATCTGTTCCCCGGCGATCTGTCGGTGCATGATGGCCGTCTCTGGCACCGTGTGAAGCAGTCGCCGCTGTATGGCGAAGCGAGCAGGCGCCGGGTGATGTATATCCCTTTCGTAACGGGAAAATACAAACCGAAAGACGCCAACAGCAAAACGCCTTTTTACCACCGGTTTACCTCGAAAGTGCATCATTAATAACTAAGAAATTAAAAGGTCAGCTTCGGTTGGCCTTTTTAAATAGGCGGATACCTGCCTTACAAGCTGCATTACTATGGAATTTGCATTGATCACAGGAGCCAGCAAGGGTATCGGCAAAGCCATTGCGGAAGAGCTCGCTTCGCGCCATACGCCTGTGCTGCTGATCGCCCGCAGCGAGGCGCTGCTGGCGGAACTGGCGGCCGGTCTTTCGGCCAAATACGGGGTGGCGGCGTATTATCTGGCCATCGACCTGGCAGATCCTGCCGCACCTTCACAGATCCATGCCTGGGTGCAGCAGAACGGTTACCGGGTGAATATCCTTATCAACAATGCGGGATACGGGCTCAGCGGCCCATTCGACCAGTATTCAGCCAAAGAGCATAGCGACATGATGCGGGTGAATATGGAGGTACCGGTGGTGCTTTGTTCGCTGTTTCTGCCCATGCTGAAAAGCGTGGCCAAAAGCTATATCCTCAATATTGCCAGTGCCGCCGCCTACCAGGCCGTACCCGGTTTAAGCGCTTATGCCGGCAGTAAGGCATTTATCCTGATGTTCAGTCGCGGCCTGCGCTACGAACTGCGGCGGGCGGGTGTTTCGGTAACGGTAGTGAGCCCCGGCGCCACCGATACCGGTTTCGCCAGCCGGGCCAAAGTCACGGGCCGGAAAGCAGTAAAAGCAGCCGAGCGGTTCAATATGAAGCCCGAGGCGGTGGCCAAACTGGCTGTGGACGCCATGTATGCCGGCAAAGCCGAATCCATCACCGGTTTTGTGAATAAACTGGGGGCATTTTTTGTGTGGTTACTGCCGAAGAGCCTGGCGGAGAAGACGGGGGCGGGATTGTATGAGATAGAATAACGAAAAAATAAAGACCGGCTTTTAGCCGGTCTTTTTTGTGACCGCGTCAGGATTCAAACCTGAAACCTTCTGATCCGTAGTCAGATGCTCTATTCAGTTGAGCTACGCAGCCATTCCCGTAACGGGGGTGCAAATATAAGACAGAAAAAAGAATTGGCAAAAGGATTCTGGTCCCTTTTCAAGTAACTGACTGGCCATTACTGAGTGACTAATGCAGTTAAATAATACAAATGCTCACTTGGATACAATTTGGGGTTAAAGTATCGCTTTATCTGCCACTAGCATATTAAAACCCTCTTGCAAAATATGTTTTGTCAAGGCTGTTCCCTTATTGGGCATAGATAAATGAAAAATCATCAGCATGGTCAGGTCAAATCCATCATACCGGTTGTCGGGCCCGACGTCAATGTCAATTTGTGCATTGGGGCATTTCGAATAGCACCTAACACCATGGAAATTATAAATTTTTCCGTCCAAATAACCTCCCTGATAACCGCTCCAGTTCGATATGCACCAATAAGCATTCGCTTATCGCCAACCGGCCTGTATGACCCAGCAGGTAGTGGCGAGTTCATTGAAAAATAGATCAAAAGTCTTCGCGATATCGATAGCACTAGCTAACTTTCTGACCCCCCATACGACATTTATCAAGTTAAAAAAAATTTCGCCGGCATAGATGGAAGTTGAGAAAATAATTTCGACGATAGAAGATCTTCAGCACCGAGACGAGCACTTCGCAGCAATCGACATGCTCAATGGTGTTCTTCGCAATTCAAACAACTACTACTTCTTCTTTTTAAGGTTTAGATCATTTTACCATACAAATCAACTTGAGAAGGCACTCATAGACATTTCAGAATCCATATCATACAGACCCTCAGATGCTGGGCTATATGCATCCAGATCAGGCTTGTTAATGATCATGGGCAGGCTAAACAAAGCTTTAAAAGATATCAATATCGCAATTGACATTGATCAGGAAAATGGATATTACTATGCTACGCTAGGCAGCATTTTGCTCCAACTACACGATAAGGAAATGAAACATGCGTATTCCGAGATCAAATATGACGATCTAAACGATATAGTAGATGAATCATCAGACTATGCTTATAATTCAAAAAATAATTTGCAACAATCAATCGTCAATTTAAAAAAGGCAATCGAATTGGGTGAATCTACCACCGATGTTACGTACAATCTGGGATACGCTTATTACAACTTGCATCAGTACGTGCAATCGATAAAAGAATTTTCGAAATGCCTGGAAATCGAGCAACACTTTGACTCACTTGTGCAACGGGGCTCTGCTTATAACAAAATCGGTGAATACAGAAACGCAATTTCTGATTTCCTCATAGCCATTAAATTGAATCATCCTTTCGTTTTCCTTGCTTATAACAATATGGCAAATTCATATTCCATGATGTCTGAATATGAAAAGGCAATTCCATTATATCATAAGACGATCGAATTAAAGCCTGATTGGCCGAACGCCTATTGCAATTTAGGGCGGGCTTATTTTTTTTCAAACGACATTCTTAATGCAAATAAGTATCTTAAGAGGGCTCTATATTTAAATATCGACACCAAAAAGTCCTTAGAAATATTAAATTTGATCAGTGGCAGCCCTTTCCTTGTTGAACGTCTTCTCCTTAGGCATTTGGATTCAGGCGTACTATTTCCAATAACAGCGACCATCGGTGATATCGAACGCCAATGTCGCGATTGGATGCTTCTGCTCGAATTCCTAACCATCATTAAAAAATCCACCGCTGAGGCACATGAATTGGAACGAGTTAAGGCTATTGTCAATTTTTGGATGGGAGACTCTATTTTTTCATTCTCCGCATATGATAACGAACTGGAAACACAGGGACTAAGCTTACAAGACCAATATTATTTTTTACTATCAGCGGCCGATTTCGGAGAAAATACAGGCGGCATCAGTCATTTTGCAATTCAGCAAGTTTCGGACAGTTCAAGTGTTCTTGATGTAGATTCATACTACGCAGGCAAAATCTACTCTTTCACAGGAGATTGGGAAAATGCCATAGCTTATTTTAAACGAGCTGCGACACACCTTCCCTCATTATATGCCTTATTCGGAATATACAAAGCTCTGAAAATCGAGAATTTGTGCAATCAGACCGCACTACGAATAATAGAGCTCGAAAAGAAAAGTAATTCAACCAGCTTTAGCGGCGAAATGAAACCTATAGATATCTGCCTACCCATCAACAGTGAAGAGCTAAGAGAAAAATTAGGATGGTCATTTTTTTATTACGAATTGACCGGAGAAATTCAGGAGTTAAGAAGCTACCTTAATCTAAATGAAACCTATCATCGGGTTGAATTTGAGTCTATAATAAGTTTTTCCAGCGACACCAGAAAGAATATACATGACATTTTAGATAGAGCCCGGAATAGAGCAATTGAAAAGGAAATCACTTCTTCGTTTTCAATGCATGTTAATGCTATTGATATAAATGGTCTACTGCGGATAATTTCGAATAATGATTTTGCAAAGGACGCGATTCTGAAGATAGAGAGCAACACAATGAAATTTCAGACAACGTTCGAAAAGGAATTGGCAATTTTAATAAATCAGAGAAGTCATTCGCCTCACTGGTATGCAATGGTGATTAAGTACTTCTTCTTGCACAAAAAGATTTCAGATAGGTCAGGTTTTATCCTTTATGTATACCTTTTGAAAAAAGCACGACAAAATAAAGACACCGACTCAGCAAAGATGGTGGAACAGGAGATTAAGCTCTGGCTTTCAGCGCTGTCGTATATCCTAGCATCGCATTTTGTTTTCCGGTTTATAATTCAAACTCTCCTGCATATAGGCGAGCCGGTTCAAGGCGATAACTTTGATCAATTCAAAGAGTATAAGCAATTTAAAAAAGATTTCAGAAGAAACGAGATGCCTTGGATAAATGAGTTATATATGGCCGATAAATATAGAAAGTATATAAGCGAAGTACCTGGTAGTTAACACTAAAAGCAGCTTTGTTTTTTTCTCTTATCTAAATTTGTGTTTTTATTTACAGATTTTATCGCCAGGTCAGTTGAAAAAAAACCACCCCCTGTTTCGGCAATTCAAACCGCATCAGTACATTCCCGTTCTTTATCTCCTTCCATTGCGGCGAACCGGTCAACTGCAACTGCCCGGACTTCTCGAGGATTTTGTACTGCGCTTCATTCACCTGCTGCGGCCTGCCCAGCTCCTTCCATTTCTCAAAGGCATTGCTGAACTTGTTATCTACCCGGTATTCCTGAACCTGCACCTTATTGCCGCCAATGCCGCCGATGCTCAGTTCCACCGGGGAGGCTGCACCGGCAAGATCATCGTCCTGGTAATTCCAGACCATCACAGCAACTGAATGGGCATTGGCGCTGGCTATGGCGTTGATATCGGTCCTGTTCTTTACGCCACTGGCGATAATGTCTGCGGCGTTCAGACCATCATTTGTACTCACTGAAACCCGCTGCCCATCCATCTTTCCGAACATGCGGAAGATATTCAGCACAGGTTTATCGATGCCATGCGTGGCCAGTTCCCGAAACCCCGCAAACCAATCCAGGTCCTCAAACTCGAATGACCAGCTTACGGCGCCTTTCAGGTTGATCCTGTACTTGTCTGCCAGCTCATAGATCCTGGCAAAGGATGCCGCCGTATAGCTGGAATACATGGTGCCATTGCGGTAACCGTATCTTGGATCACGCTTCTCAGAACAGGCAGCACATCCCTCCGGATCGCATTCGCCGATGATGACCGGGATATTTTTTAATTCCGGAAATGAATTGACCGCTTCGAATGCGCGCTGGATATCTTTCAACTGAACACCCATATTCATCCGGATATGACCATCTGCAAATTCGGGCGAACCTTTGGCATGGAAACCGATGTACTGGAGTGGTGTACCGGTCTGCCCTGTTGCTTCGTTCTTTCCGCGCAAACAGTGTTCGATGAATCTGGTGAGGAAGCTGTAAGCCTTGTCGCTTCTCGGACTGGTGCTGTGCGGCCCGCCGATCGTGCATTCCGGGCAGGCCTGCTTCAGCCCGTCGGCAGCATAGTCGTACAACCTGCAGTATTCTTCGAACGATCCTGACCAGTAACCGATATCCGGCTCGTTCCAGACTTCCCACAGCCAGGAAACAACCTCATTTTTTCCATAGCGTTCAATCGAATGTTTGACCCACTCGTAAACCAGGCCGCGCCATTTATTATAATCTTTGGGCGGATAGGTCCAGCCTGTCCAGATCTTGCCGTCTTTGCTCCAGCTATGTTCGTATGGCAACGGGCCTGTGGAAAGATCTTTGGGCATAAACCCGATCTCCATTAACGGCTTCATGCGGCGTTGAACATAACTGTCAACAATGCTGTCCAGTATCTTCCAGTTGTACACAGGGTTGCCGCCCGCATCTTCGTGGTACGCATCGGTAAATCCCCATTTGAGATCGGGCCCGGCGCTATTGCCCCTTGAGGTGAGCAGGTTGTGAGTGCGGATATATACCGGAACCTGACTCAATTGCTGCAGTTCCGTCAGGAGTTTCTGCCCGTCTTTTCGCGTAGTGAAGTTTGGCTCATCGTAGCCAAAGAATGCCCAGAAAGGCTTCATATCTCCGATGGGCTTCGAAGCATCTACCTTAATGGAAACAGGGAGCTGTTGCGAAAACAAATACGAAGAAGAAAACAGGGAAATGCTTGCGAATGCCATGCATTTAAAGGAATGTACAAGCTTTTTAGAAAGAACATATACCATGGCAATCGCAGAATTGTGGGATCAGCTTCAAGATATACAATCGGTTGCAATTATGCAATTGGTGATTTCGGAAGAGATGCGCTGAGACACTCCTGTTTGCAGGTTTCATTTAAAATTCCTCCCCTTCGGAAACACCTCCTTCCCTATTCTTCCCTGCACTTTATGATTCTGCCCTGCGGGCGGTGGTTCCGATCTTTCATCTGCACGGGATAAAGTAAGCAGAGGCAATTTGTCCGTACCTGCTCTCGGGCTCAGCGCCCGAAGCAAACCCGTAAGATCATAACAGCGTTTTACGATCACATGGATCACTTCGCCCTCACGCTGTACCTTGCCCTGTACCATCAGCAGCCGCGACTGCAGGATCTCTTTACGGAATGTATCGAACAGTTTTTCGAATACCACCAGGTTGGCATAACCGGTCTCATCCTCGATCGTGATAAAACAAACGCCGCCTGCAGTACCAGGACGCTGCCTCACCAGTACCAATCCGGCGATCTGAATGGTATCTCCGTCTTTACGATCCTGCAAAGCTTTGGCTGAAATGATATGTAACTGTTCCAGCTTCTCCCGCACAAAACTCACCGGATGCGCTTTCAACGACAAAGCCATCGCCGCATAATCCTGTACCACATGCTCGGGCTCTGTCATGCCCGGGATCTTTATCTGCAATTCATTCACCGATGCCGTTACCTGTCCATTGAACAATCCTTTCGGTTTATCCTGGCAGGATATCTCCCACAAGGCTTCCCTCCTGTCGAGCCCGATGGAACGGAATGCATCGGCATCGGCGAGCCTTTCAAGTACAGCCTGGGTAACGCCGATATCGCGCAGCTCATTGACGGAACGGAAGGGCTGCGTCCGGGCGGCAATAAATTGTTGTATATCTTCTTCACGCAATCCTTTTACCTGGCGAAAGCCGAGCCGGAGGGTGTTTTTGGATGTGGGATGCCGGATACCGGATGTTTGGTATGCAGGAATGGAATCAACGCGAAACGCGAAACCAGAAACAGAACTTTCGCTACCTGGTGCCTGATCCACCGCTTCCAAAATATTATCCCAACACGAATAATTAATATCAACAGGCTTTACCTCCACATTATTCTTCTGTGCATCGATGATGATCTGCGCCGGCTGGTAAAAACCCATTGGCATACTGTTAAGCAGGGCGCAGGCAAAGACTTCTGGATAATAATGCTTGAGCCAGGAGGATACATACACCAGCTGGGCAAAACTGGCGGCATGACTTTCAGGAAAACCGTAACTGCCGAATCCTTCGAGTTGCCGGAAAATGCGCTGGGCATAGTCTTTCGGATAACCTTTGGCCATCATCCCGTTCATCAGCTTTTCTTCGAACTTCGCTACCAGTCCCTGCGCTTTAAAAGTGGCCATGCTTCGACGAAGGGCATCAGCTTCCGCAGGCGTAAATCCCGCAGCCACGATGGCGATCTTCATGGCCTGCTCCTGGAACAGGGGCACACCGAGTGTTTTGCTTAATATCTCTTCCAATTCTTTGGAAGGATATTCGGGCTTCTCTTCCCCATTACGGCGGCGCAGGTAAGGATGCACCATATCTCCCTGGATAGGTCCGGGACGAACAATCGCCACTTCGATCACCAGGTCATAAAAGTTTTTCGGCTTCAGTCGCGGCAGCATCGCCTGCTGCGCCCTGCTTTCGATCTGGAATACGCCGATCGTTTCTGCATGGCCGATCATTTCATACACGGCTGCATCATCGGGCGGGATATTCGCCAGCGTCAACTCCAATCCATAATGCAATGCCGCCAGATCGAATGCTTTGCGGATACAGGTGAGCATGCCCAGCGCCAGCACATCGATCTTCAGAAAACCCAGCGCATCGATATCATCCTTATTCCATTCAATACAGGTACGGTCTTCCATGCGCGCATTCATTACCGGGCAGAGATCGGTCAGTTTTCCTTCCGTGATCACAAAACCGCCGGTATGTTGCCCGAGCTGTCTCGGAAATCCCATCAGTTCTGCCGTCAGTTGCAATACTTTTTTCAATTGCGGATCTTTGGGGTTCAATCCCTGTTCTTCTATCCGTCTGCCTTCGATCCATTCCTCATTGAATTCCCATACTGAAGCGGATAAAAGCCCGATCGTATCCACCGATAAGCCCATGGCCTTACCCACATCACGGATCGCTCCCTTGTACCGTTCCTGTGTTACGGTAGCAACGATTGCAGCCCTGTCGCGGCCATATTTCCGGTAGATATACTGGATCACTTCCTCGCGACGTTCATGTTCGAAATCCACGTCGATATCGGGCGGCTCATTGCGTGCCGATGAAATAAAACGCTCGAAAAGCAGATCGAATTTGGTGGGATCAACAGATGTGATACCGAGACAAAAACACACCGTTGAGTTGGCAGCGGACCCTCTTCCCTGGCAGAGTATTCCCTGTTCGCGCGCAAACCGAACAAGATCATAAACCGTCAAAAAATAAGAAGCATAATCCATCTCTTCCATGAATGCGAGCTCATGACA
>JAFBAN010000224.1 GCA_019247775.1 Chitinophagaceae bacterium
AGTTTTTTATCCAGCTTGTTAATGCTCAGTTCCTTCTCTTTGATCCTTTTGATGACCACCTGCAGCAGGCTATCCTCCAGGCGTGAAAATTTTACCTGCCCGGCAGGGAAGCTGATCTCCTTGCCCACCTTCTCATTTTTTTTCCATTGCTCCTTCCAGCCGTATACAGTTATGTATTGATCGGCCAATGAATACCCCGATGCCGAGTCTCCATAACCGCTCAACAATGTTTGTTTGATAAACGTGTTGCTTTTGAGCAGCTCAAGTACATTGTCGCCTGACAAGATCCCGCTCCCTCCCGTTATCCCGCCCAGGTCGATGCCTAACTGCCCGCCAAGCGCCGAAGCCAGCGATCCGCCCGACTTTGCCTCTTCAACAACGAATGTAAGACGGGCTGTGTAAGTTGTTTTTTTGATCCAGCAATATGCTAGGGCCAGCAAAGCGCCTGCAAGTGCGAAAAAGAGGATGAATTTCCATCTGCGAAGCGCCCAACGCAGGTTGATGGCCCAGTCGTTAACCAATTTTCGGAAAGAGAACTGCTCCTCTTCCAATTCGTAAAACTGGGCTGACTGACCGGAATGCTGGTCCATAATTTGAGTTTAACTTATTTCAAAACATTAATGATGCCCACGAGTGCCGCCATTGCACTCACCAGCGCCGAAATTTCAACAACCGAAAGGCCATGCCTGCCGGTGTCTACTTTTTCAGGAACGATAATCTTGCTGCCGGGCAATACCCGCGGATAACTCCGGAAAAATAAAAAATGCCGGATCTTTCTGCTGATACCGTTGCTGTATTGCACATAGGCTTTTTTCAGGTTGCCTTTTTCAGTTACTCCGCCCACATCAGAAATATAAGAAAGGAAATTATCAGAACTATAACTGAGGATCTGCGGATTGAAAACAAATCCCTGTACCTCCACAAACGGATCTCTGCGGGGGATGAAAATACTATCGTCCGGCAATAGCAGGAAACGCTCCTTCCTGCCGCCGCCGGGTTCCAGTAAGTTGGTGGCTACGCGCACTCCTTTTCTGAATACCTGCACATCGGAGAGGGAAGCAAAAGGTGAGATGCCGCCCGAACGCGCGATCACTTCCTGCACGGTTTCGTCCCGGCGTTCCAACGCATAGTCTCCGGCATACAGTACCTCGCCCCGGATCTTGACGCTGCCCAGGGTACGGTAGTTGAGAAGTCGCGGCACAAAGATAATATCCAATGGACGCAATAGTGTTTTGCTGCCGGGGCCTGTAAGACTGGAGTCTACATCCACCGTGATCAGATCGACCAGTTTATTTGCCAGTGTATCTGCGCGGTTCTTTTCGAGTCTCGAGATCTCAATTTTATGGGAAGCTGCATCCAGCGTAAAACCGCCGGCCATCAATACGGCATCTTCTACTGTCATTCCTTCCCTATACTGGAAATTGCCCGGCATCCGCACATTACCGCCAACGGTGATGGTGGGAACATCCACAAGACTGTCCTTGGATAATACGAATACAGAATCATCTTTCAGCAGCGGGATATCGGCCTGTCGTCCGCCGAGTATATCAAAGCTGTTGAAAGTGATCAGGCTGCGCTGGGCTCCGCCATCGCGCCTTTTGATATAGCCGCGATCATATGCATCTTCCTTCAGGCCGTCGGCTTTCTTTATTAACCTGGCAAGCGAGAGATTATCCGTTAACTCATAACTCCCGGGACGGTACACAGCGCCGCTCAGCACCACCCGGTTGGAGAAGCGCGACAGGATCCTGTCGAAGAAAACAGAATCCCCGTTCCGCGGTATAAAATAACTGAAGTCCGCTGCCGCAATATCCCGCATGTGCATGTCACGGTTGCCCATCTGCACCACTTTGGCAACATCCGCAATGGCATCTGTCTGCAAACCGCCACCGAGTTGTAGCAGGTCGGCCAGCGTCTCTTTTTCCAGCAACTCGTATACTGCCGGCCTGCGCACCTGCCCGGCAAGCGATACCCGTTTGGTGAATAGTGGAAACCGGATGATGTCCTGGTCTTCCAGCCTGATATCCCTTCCCAGTAAACCTTTCTGAAGGAATGCGTAAAAATCCACTGTTTCAATCACCTGGTTATTCCTGATCAGTTCAATTTTCCTGAGCGATCCGTTTTCTGAGGGACCATTGGCTTTGTACAGAACATTAAAAAGGGTGGCAAGGGATGATACATAATACATACCCGGCCGTTCCGCTTCACCAACAATCGTCACGCGGATGGTCTTGAAATTATTCAGCGTAATAAAAACCTGTGTTCGCCCGCTGGCGATGGCGGGGTAGGCGAGCCGCATCCGGCTTTTGATCTTCTCGGTAGCCTGGTCAAGTGTAAGACCGTTCACATTGATCACGCCGGCATAGGGGATCTGTATAGTACCGTCGGCAGAAACCGTAGCTTCCGCCGATGCTTCATTGACGCCCGTATAATTGATCGTTAGCTGATCGTCCGGTCCCAGCACATAGGTTTTTGGTGTGGTCAGCCGAAGATTAGGCTCGAAAGTGGCCGTAGGATTATTGAAAAAATCAAAGCCGTAATAAGTACTTTTTCTTTTAAGCTGCGGGATCTCAGTTATCCAGCTTGAGTCCCTTATAAAGTTGGCCGAGTCGCTCACCAGTTTTTGCTCTCCACCCGATTTTGATCTCGACTGCAGGCTGAGCAGCCTGCGTTTGAAATTGTTCACTTCCGAACTGGGTAACCCGCGTTTCACCAGCAAACTCATTGTTTCATTTTCGGAAAGGCCTGACCGCTGCGCCTGTTGCCAAAGCTGAAGTATTTGCGGATCCGACATCTGGCTCACTTTTGTACCGGGCAATCCCATTGTGCCCACCTGCGCCCCCGCTTCCACAGCAGCCAGCAGTATCCCCGCAAACACGATCCTATAAGCGAGCTTCTTGATTGAATATAAGTTCATTATGAAAAATTGGCTATGGCAAATATCGAAAAATTCAGGCATCTAATGGCAGAAAGCTTTATGCCGGGCCAGGAAATCCGGGCGATCGCTGGGCCCAATACAAGCTGGTCCTACAGTCCATATGTAAATCCGATGCTTGCGGTAGTAACTGTTGTCTTTTGAAGAGTGATGCGATCGTCGTTTTTCTGCGTGCTGAAGTATGCATTCAGGCTTAGGTTATTCAGCCATTCGTACGATACCTGCCAGTAAATTTCCTTTTGCAGACGCTGCAGATCAAAAAGAAAAGGAGGTTGCGGCTGAATAAGGTATTGCTGGGCGATGGTTCCGTCGCCGCCTTTGCGAGTTGACTGGTACCGGAAAATGCATTTCAGCTTTGGTATAGGCGTGTACTTCACGGTATAGATCAAACGGTCGCTATTCATACCCATCCAATCGCCGAGGGAGTAGTCATGGCTGGTGTAATTTTGCGTTGGGATCAGGTTGCGGTAAACAAAAGGCTGTATCCGCGTATATTCAAGTCCGAGGGTCAGATAAGGAACGATCACATCGGTAACGGAACCGCCCAGGGTAATGCCAACCTGGTTACGGCTTTTGGCCCGGTCGAAAAGCGCGCTAAGTCTGATCTCATCGATAAATAAACTTCCATAGAGATGTGTCTTCGGCAGATTGTTCCTCGAGCTGATCTGCGCAAACAACTGGCCATTGGATCCTGCATTGATATTGCCGTTGTTGACGATATTGTCATATACTTTAAAGAACATCAGGGGAAACAAATAACCCACATCCAATCTGTCGCTGTACACGATCGATTCGCCCAATGCCAGCTCTATACCTTTGAACGGCTTAACGCTGAGGCTATGTGTAGCCATGAACTTCGGAATATAAGATTCGCGAACTCCCCCAAAAACCCCGGCGCCGGAAGGATTGATGATCGTATTTGCAGAATCCACCATATTCGAATTCAGCCAGGCATGCACATAGTTGAAACGCAGCCAGGGAAATGGATGATAATCGAAACGGATATAAGGATATGCAGGCGCTTTGTCGGATAGAACGATCCTTCCGTTCTCACCATAGCCCCAGAGTAGGTGATCCTGTCCAACACTCAGCGAACCGTTCCTGAAAGCATAAGAGATATTACCGCGGAAAGGGGTATAGTTCAAGCTTTTTCTGCGGGTAGTATCGCGCCTGTCATAACCAGGTTCGGAGGTACCTTGTTTGAGAAAATCGATGCCTGTTCCCGATTCGGTGATATCGTGGTAAAAAAACTGGAATCCCCAGTGCCTGCCGGCCTGGCCCCAGAAATGCAGACCCGAGCTTGATCTATTAAAACTTTTTCCGGTTCCATGAACGGTGGAAGCGGTGAAAACCGGGTCGGCCATCAGCACGATGCCTTGTCCGACCGCATAAAAACTCCGCCAGCGGTGATAAGGATCGAATTTCAAAAAACGCGGGCGGATCGTATCCGATACGCCGGGCGTCGCTTTTTCAAGACCATATTCCTGCAGGTAGAAAGCAAGCTCTTTTTGTTCAACAGCAGAGAGCCGGGTGCTTTTCAGCGAAAGCGAATCAAGACAATCGGCCAGGTATTTTCTGCTGAGGGGACGGATATTATCATCGAACACTACCAATCCTTTCTGGGCCATGCGCGTCAGGTAGTTATATATCTCCTTACCATGGTATTCCCATACCACCTGTGCAGCCCCATGTTTTACAGGGCCAAGCAAGCAGAGGATCAACAGAAGGGAAGCGGATTTTTGGAGCAGAAATTTAGTAGGCATTTTGATCTCCCCTGACAACATTGATAGCGGTTTGAAGGATAATCTGGCTATCGAGCCAAAAGGTCCAACGGTGAATATAATAGAGGTCGAAGTTAACGCGGTGTTGCATGGAACCGGGCATTTTGGTTTCGCCTCTGGAGCCGTTCACCTGGGCCCAGCCCGTAATACCGGGCTTCACCACATGGCGCAGCATATAGTTCTCCACTTTATGCATCGACTCCAGGTTAAGCGGTGTGGGATGGGGGCGTGGTCCTACCACCGACATGTTTCCAAGCAGCACATTCCAGAACTGTGGCAATTCGTCCATATTCGTGCGGCGGAGGAATGCGCCCAGGCGTGTTACCCTCGGATCATCCTTGCTTGCCTGTTTGTAAAATCCGTGTTCATCGATATCGGAACTATCGGCCACCATCGTGCGGAATTTGTAGCAGATGATTTTTTCATTATTGAGGCCCCACCGTTCCTGGCGGAATATGACCGGTCCGCGGGAAGTCAACTTAATGGCCAGCGCGATCAGGGGTAATAACCACCAGCCAAGAACAATGAAAAAGAATAAGGCGAAAAGCACATCGAAAACGCGCTTGAGCATTTTATTCTCCCATTTGTCAAGCGGCAGCGCCCTCACGCTGATCACCGGCATCAGGCCGATATTGTTTACCTGGATCGTAGAGGATGTATACTGGTAGAAATCGGGCAGGATACGGGCTTTGGTTGAATAGGCATCGCAGACCTCTATACAACGCTGGATCTGGTGGTTCTGCGAATCGGGCAGCGCGATCACCACTTCATCTATGGTCCGTTCGCGCAGGATGGTGCCGAGGTTGTCGATATTTCCCTGGTACACGCAACCGTTCATCTTACTGCCGTTCTTGTCGAGAAATCCAACGCATTTGTAACCGTAGTAGTAGTATTTGTTGATCGTTTCGTAGAAGTCCAGCGCAGCCGGCGATGATCCAACGATCAAAATATTATCGAACAATTTTCCCTGGAAGATCGCAGAGTGGAGGTATTTACGGATAATGTACTTGGTGAGCGTGATCAGGAAAAACAACAGTCCAAGAAAATAGGTGAAGAAATTCGGTCCGAACACGATGAAGGTCCTCAGGAAAAATGATACCGAGCTCAACAGGATCGTGAACAAAATGATGGTATACACGATGAACACCACTTCTTCCGAATACTTGTTCGACCGCCGGTCTGCATAAAGCCTGGAAAAGGAAGTGGCGATATACCAGACAACCAGGGAAGCCAGCGTAAAAGCGTACCCATAGGTATTGAGAGTTTGCCCCGAAAATCGAGCGGCCAGTAAATAACAGATAACCACAATGGGTGCATCTATCACATACCGGATCGTTGTGTATCGGTTATAGGCTTTAGCCATAGGTCAAATTTACTTCAGGGCAGCCAATTCATTTGCCAACGCAATATAAGCATCTGTAATATGATCCCAGTCATATTTAGCGGTCAAGGCAGTTCGCACCTTGCTGCGAAGTTCCTCGAGTTTAAGGGGTTGACTTTCAGCATCTTTTATGGCCTGGGCAATGGAACGGGTCTGTTTCTCGAAATAGTAGCCGAACTGGCCGTTGGAGAGCATTTCACGGTTGAACCGGGTATTCAGCGCCAGGATCGCACAGCCATGGGCGATGGCTTCGATCATGGTGGGGTTGGTGCCGCCGAACTCATGGCCGTGGAGATAGGCAAAACAGTTGCAGAACAACTCGTGAATGATATTACGGTCGGTAACCCGGCCCAGGAAAATGACCCGGTCAGAAGCCTGGGATTTCATGTGCTGGGCATAAGCGTCTTTATAAGGTACATCGCCGGCGATCACCAGTTTTTTGGACGAATTGGAGGCAAGGAACCCGTCGAGCAGCAGGTTGGCATTATTATCGGGTATCAGGCGGCCTACGATCAGGTAGTACTCCCGCGGTTTCAGCTGGAACTGATCCAGTAAAGACGGATCTTTGGAGTAGGCCGGTTCAGAACCGTACATGATCACTGTTGAATCCGTATTGAATTCTTCGAGATAAACGGCCCGCATTTCGTCTGCGTCGGTAACGATCCGGTCATAAAACTTAGTGGCCATCCTTGCCGCAAACCGGAAATATTTTGCACCTAATCCTTTCCATTTAGGGCGCAGCCATTCGATGCCGTCTACATTGATAAAGGTGGGCCGCCTGAAGATCCTGGAGATCAGTCCCCAGGGCCCGTTCGCAGCGTTAACGGCAAGTATCACATCATTTTTATGCGTGCAGGCATGGAGCATCGATAAGAATGAATGGATAAACTGGCTGAGTATCTTGGTTTCGATAGTAGGCAGGTATACCAGGTCGATCCCGTTGACCTGTTTTGGATAAGATTCGAAAAGGTTTTTATGACAATAGACGATCACTTTTACATTCTTCTTTACCATTCTTTCCGCCAGTTCTTTTACAAAAGTCTCGTAGCCGCTGTACACATGAGGGTAGCCCCTTGAACCAATAATTGCAATGGTCATATAGCACTTGTTATCTTATTACTGAAGGATTCGAACGAGAACGCTTCAGCTAAATGTTTCCTTGCCCGCATACCCATTTCCGCCCGGAGATTGCCGTTGCGCAGTAACTGCTGCATTTCCGCCGCAGCAGCTGCAGGATCGGCAATTGGTATCAACAAGCCTGTTACACCTGGTATGATCATTTCAATGGCGCCTCCCTGCCGGGTTGCAACCACGGGTTTGGCTGCAGCCATTGCTTCGAGGATTACCGTTGGGAACGAGTCTGGTAATACGGATGGCAAAACTAAGATATCAAGCGCATTTAAAACATTTATAATATCAGTACGGTAACCGGTATAGATCACCCGGTCCTGGATGTTTTCTTCAGCGGCCAGGGTTTCGAGTTTTTTGAACAGATATTCATAGCCCGGAAATGCATCACCCACGATCACGAACCTGGCATCGGGATGTTCCTTAGCAATGATACCGGCGATCTGTAAAAAATAGTCCTGCCCTTTCAGGTAATGGATCATTCCAATGACACCGATCAGCAGTTCGCCGTTGCCTATCCCGTATTCTGCGCGGAATGCCGACTCCTTATTTGCGAAAGGCGCGGTATCGATCCCATTATATATAAGGGCGAATTTGGAAGCATCCTTCACATAGCGCATCCAGTGCTGCAATACCGTTTCCGATACCACGATCGCTTTTTCGGTGCAGTGCCTGATCAGCCAGGCAATGATTCTGCAGATGATCACCGGTTTCATGATGGTTTCATGGATATGCCAGATATGCCGTTTGCCGCTTGCCCTGGCCACGATGGCGCCGATCAGAACCGCCGTGGTATTGGAAAAGATAAGATCTGTTTTCTGTTGCCTGACCAGTTTGCGTAAAGCAAAAAAAGCTTTTGTCATCACCCAGATCCGGTTAAAGATGCCCGGCACCGATACGTATTTGCGCCGGATAATCCCAAGCCGGATGATCTTCGTTTCGATGCCCATCTTTTCCAATTCATCTACCAAAGGGCCGGGTTCCGAAACAACCACCAGTACATGGTGTCCTTTTTTCCGGAATTCCTGCACAACGGTGATCAGGATTTTCGTGGAGCCGTATATTAAGGAAGCACTATTTAATATCAGGATGTTCATGCAGCGCGGAAAGCATTTGGCGACAAAATACGGCTAAAAAGATTAAGGATTTGACCTGCAGACAGGCCGCATCAGCTGTGCACACCGGAAGCAGTGTCTTTAAAAATGCTTGATAACTGTGCGGCAGCTTTTTCCCAGGAAAACAACTGCAGGCGCAGGCTGCCTTTACGGATCATATCGGCGCGCAGCGGTTCGTTATCGGCGAGCATTTGGATGGATCGGGCCAATGCGGCCGGGTCTGTGGGATCGAAACCGAGGATCGCGTCGCCGCCTATCTCGGGCAAACAGGTATTATCTGCCGCTATCACAGGAACCCTCATCAGGAACGATTCCAGCACCGGCAAACCGAAACCCTCGTTCAGTGACGGAAACACATACAACAAAGCATTTTCATAGAGCCATGGCAGGTCTGGATCGGCAATATAACCGGGAAGCATCACCAGTTCTTCCAGCCCGCGCCGCCTGATCAGTTCGTGTATGCCGGAACTTCCGTCAACAAATTCCTTGGAGCTCGGTTTACCTGCCAGTACCAGCCGGAGATGACCGTAACCGTTGCCGACAAGCTGCGCGAAAGCTTCGATCAGTACGCCGAGGTTTTTTCTTTTATCGAATGAACCCACATGCAGCAGATAGGATAGCCCGTTCTTTTTCCCCTCTATCATCTGCCGGATAACCGGGTGGGAGGGACCGTTGTTTCTCCTCAGGGTTTTGGGCGCTTCGTATACTACGCATAATTTCTGCGGATCGATACCCGTAAAATGCTGTACGCGGCCTTTTGCGTAATGGCTGGGTACGATCACCGCCGGAGATCGCCTGGCAGCGGGCACAGCGAGTTTTTTAAAAAGCTGCAGCCAGACCTGGTTATAGTGACTCGGGTATTCAAGAAAGAAAGCATCGTGAAACATAGGAATGGTATGATACCCCAGCCGCACCAGGGGTACATAATAATCGGTGCAGAAAAGAATATCGCAGCCGGACAACAACGCTTTTAAAGGCAGGATGCATTGCTTCCACAGCTGGTAACGAAGATGCTCTGTCAGTTTCAGCAGCTTGTTCCTGCCGGTGTATACAGGAATGGATGTATCAAAAAAAACAAAACGGGCTCCGGGGTCATCTGTCTGCCTGAACTGCCGGCACAGCTCTTCGAGAAAAGTCCTGGTACCTGTGGTGGCAATCCGCAGATCGCGTATATCCACGCCTATAACGACCGGTTTTGTCATACCGGCTAAAATAAGATTAATTCTTCCATCATTGTTACTTCGGTAACAGCTATGAAAATTGCTGTCGAAGATTCTTTATCATTGTAAGCGATTTAGGCGTTCCGTTTATGAAAGATTCCATCAAAAAGCCGATTTTCAGAATATTTGATCTGCTGTCGGCGCCGTTTATTTTTTTAACACTTCCGGCATTGCGGGCTATTCGCCGGCATGGGGTTCATAATTTTCCTTTTAACCTGAAGAATTTTTTATCGATGGGCGTATTCCCGATCAGGGATCACTATTACGAGCCGCAGTTAACGTACTCGAAAGAGTTCGATGCGGAAAAAAAGAGAAAGCTTCATATCGATTTCAATCTCGGCAGACAAATTGCGCAGCTGTCGCAGCTGAGATACAGTGAAGAGCTTTCCGATCTTGCTTTAGATGGGAAAGTAGAGGAAGGCCGGTTCTATGTTAACAATCCCGCTTTCGGGCCGGGCGACAGCGATCTCTATTACCTGCTGGTGAGGAATATCCGGCCGGCGCGGATCATTGAGATCGGTTCGGGATTCAGCACGTTGGTCTGTCTCGAAGCATTGAAAAAGAACAAAGCGGAGGGCGCGCATACGCAAATGACATGTATCGAGCCCTATGAACTCAACTGGCTTGAAAGGACGGAAGGGATCCAGCTGATCAGGGAGAGTGTGGAGAAAGTATCGCCGGAGGTTTTTGCATCATTGCAGGAAAACGATATCCTGTTTGTCGATTCCTCGCATATTATCCGGCCTGAGAACGATGTACTGTTCGAATACCTTGAACTTTTGCCGCAGCTTAATAAAGGCGTGATCATCCATATCCATGATATTTTCTCACCCCGTCATTATCGCCCCGACTGGCTGCAGCAGGAATTCCGGTTCTGGAATGAGCAGTACCTGCTGGAAGCTTTCCTGTATTACAACGAGTCTTTCGAAATCATGTATTCATTGAACCATCTCAAAAACGATGCGTTCGACGAAACCCGGAAAATACTTAGAAACGTAAAAGAAAAGGATCAGCCTGGCTCATTCTGGCTGAGAAAGATCAGGTAAGGCCCAACGGAACGGTGCTATAGTTTGATCGCCGTATACGATTTCGGAATACCGAATAGTTTTTCAACATAGATCTCTGCATCCGGGAATAGTTTACGGAACCTTTTCAGGGTAAACATCATAGTGGTCCTGGATACGGCGACTGCCTCCTTATAAGTTTTAGCTTTCGGGAAGTAGTTAATGTTGAAGGCCATGATGAGCAGCGCCCGAATTTTATGGGGAATGAACTGGAACAGCGGTATCATGCTGTGCGGTTCCATTGGGAACCACTGTGAAGGCGTCTGGATGATATAGCGATCACAGACACGTTTAACTTCGGCGGCAAATTTTTCCTGGTTTTCATAGCTGCCCACGTGCTCGATCACGGAATTGGAGTAAACCAGGTCGAATTCGCCGGGCCCGAAAGGGAGATTAACCGCATTGCCTACTACTGCGTGAAAATTGCCGACGTCGGCTTCGTCTATTTTATTCTCGAACAGGTTCAGGAGATAGATATGGCAATCACTGTTTTTCCACCCGATATGTTTCCAATACCGGATATCGCCGCCAATATCAAGTATTTTAAAGGGCTTTTTATGTTCGATGAGCGATTCAATGCGCTGCTGAAGCAGGCTGAAACGCTTTTTCCGAAGCCTGTTTACAAATGAGTCCTTTTTGGAATGATCGATAAATAGTTTAAAAAAGCTCATGAACGTCAATTGTTGCTTCGGGGCAGGCAGTTTGTGTAAACAATTTAGCTAAGATACGGCAAGGCAGATGATTGTGAAAAGCGTGTACTGAAACGAAGTTTTATTTCCAGAAAGTATATACCCCTTTTTCCACTTCGTATTTTTCCCAATGCATCCTGGGGCGGTCGGGTTGCTGCCGGGCCCAGTTCCACATTTGGGTGAGCCCGTCTTTCAGACCGGTTTTATCAACATAGTCAAGAAGGTCTATGGATTTCTGGTAGCTGGGCAACGCATTCTTTACCTCGTGCCGTTGTTCGAGATAAACGATCTCGGCGCCACCCACCACTTCGCTTAAAAGCGCGGCTGCATCTTTGAGACTTGTGTGCGTTATACCGCCGAGGTTAATGATCTGCCTGGAACAGCTGGCGCGGGTAGCGGCATTCCAGAGCGGCTCGAGGCAATCGTCAACATATGAAAATGCGCGCTTTTGCAAGCCGTCGCCAAAAATGGTAAAGGGCTCGTTGTTGAGTTTTTTATACATCCAGATCCCCAATACATTCCGGTATTTATCCCAGATATTCTGGTTACAGCCATACACATTGTGCGGCCTTATAATACACCAGTCGAGCTGGTGCTGCTCACCCGCTATCCTGATATCCATTTCGCAGGCATATTTCGCTACGCCATAGGGGTCGATCGGATTGGGAAGATCGGCCTCGTCAAAGGGCGGTTCACCAATGCCGTAAACTGCCATACTGGAAGTGAATACCAGCCTTTCAATCCCATGCTGGATACAGTTGTTCACCACATTGGCCGTGGCAACCAGGTTGCTGTTATAATTGAACATGCGGATAAAAGGACTCAGCCCCTCTGCGGCATAAGCGGAAAAATGGAAAACATAGCGAATATCGTTTGCAGAAAACAGATCATCGATCGTATCCTTTGAAAGGTCGCGCTGGTGGAAAACAACGTCTTCCCGTACATGGTCGCGGTACCCTCCGCTGAGGTCATCAACCCCGATCACCTGGTATTCAGGTCGATTTGAACGAATCCATTCAGCCATCCGTGAGCCTATCAGCCCTGCAACACCTGTAATTAGAACACTTTTCATAGCTATTGATAGTTGATTCTGCCGTTTAGCCCGTCACGAACGGCCTTGATCACTGCCCTGAATTTGGCAAAGCGTGAACGCGCCACAAAATAGCCCATAAGTGCAAGTATGTAAAAAAAATTATAGAGGAAAGCCGTGAGAGCATAAGGGAACCGGGTATACTTTTTAACGATCCAGATCCGGTTTCTCAGGTTCATATAATGGACGAAAGGATTCAGATAACCCTCTTTGCCCTTTTCGGCGGTCTTGTTAGATACGCCCGCAATATGATAGATCACCGATGCCGGCTCGTAGATAAGCCCGTAACCGGCTTTTTTGATGCGGAATGAAAGGTCAACATCTTCATAGTACATGAAAAGATTTTCGGCAAATAGCCCGGTCTGTTTCAGAATGGAGGTCCTGGTAAAAAAGGCGCAGCCGGTTACCCAATCTACTTCTTTCAACTTCGTGCTGGACGGGTGCAGCGGTTTATTGTAATTGGTGGTATAAGTATTGCTGAACCAGCGGTTGAAATAGGAGCCGCCATTCCATACAAGCGAGCGGTCATGATGAAAATAGATCAGCGGCTGGATAACACCTGTGGCGGGATGCCGGTCCATATAACTGATCAGCGGCTGAAGAAAATCCTTTTTTACAAAAGTGTCATTATTTAATACCAGCACATATCGATAACCTTCCCTGATGGCGTATTCCATGCCAAGGTTATTACCGCCTGCGAAGCCACGGTTGGTGTCGGAAGCGATGAAAATAACCTCCGGAAATTCCTCCCGCAGCCGGCGCAGCGAATCGTCGGCTGAAATATTATCCACTACAATGATATCCCGCAATGATCCGTCAGTTTCCTGTAACGATCTGATACAATCGGCCGTAACAGGATAATTGTTCCAGTTTATCAGTATTATGGCTACTATTGCATTCGCAGGCATGCCGGTATTTGATTTTCGTCTTACTATGTTATTTTTGACGTCTGATTCTATCAAAGGCTACAGCAGCTTTGCTGGTCAAAGGAATAACCGGGGCGACAGTTATGCTTAAAAAAAATTATTTCTATAATGTAGCCTTATCTATTACCAATATCCTGTTCCCGTTACTCAGTTTTCCCTACGCTTCACGCATACTCGGGCCACATGGTATCGGTAAGGTGCAGCTGGCCGTTTCTTTCGCCCAATATTTCGCTTTTATGGCCGCACTGGGTATACCCATTTATGGCATACAGGAAATAGCGAAAATAAGGCATAATAAAAAGAAACTCGACACGGTTTTCTCTGAGCTGTCGGTGATCTATTTTGTTACAAGTATAGTTGTTTCGGCACTTTATCTTATTGTCATCTTTACCGTACCCTATTTCAAACCCAATATCGAATTATTCTGTTATGGCGGATTGATCATCGTGCTGGGATTTTCCGCCATCGATTGGTTCTATTCGGGTATGGAAGATTTTAAGACCATTGCCGTGCGCACGGTATGCATTAAACTGGTATCGCTGGTGCTGCTGTATTGCTTTGTGAAAAACGCGTCTGACTACAAATACTATCTTTTTGTCACCATCTTTTCGATGCTAGGGAACAATGTCATCAATTTTATCATGGTGGGTACCAAAACAGGTTTCGTGATGCCGGGCCGGCAGATCGTACGACATCTGAAACCCCTGCTGTATATTTTCAGTACCACAACTGCGGCCTGTATGTACGCCATATTGGATACGGTTCTGCTGGGGTTTTTATCGAATGAAAGATCGGTAGGGCTTTATTCGGCTGCGGTAAAGGTTTCGAAAGTGGCTATTCCCTTTATTACCTCGGCAGGGCTGATACTGATCCCCCAGATCTCAAAAAAAATGGAAGAGAATGACCATACTGCCGTACAGGGGCTGCTTGATAAAGCTTACCAGTTTATCGCTTTTTTTTCCGTTCCTATCGCAATGGGATTGATATTGCTCGCTCCTGAATGCATTTATGTGTTTTCGGGAGATCAATTTGCAGAAGCCACATTGAGCATGCAGCTGGTAGGCATCCTTCCTGTTGTGATCGGGTTTGGTTATTTTTTTTCGTTCCTTGTATTGGTGCCCGGAGGCAAACATAAACAGATGCTGGTCTCGGCACTTATCGGTATGTTCCTTTCTTTTGCCCTTAATTTCCTGCTCGTGCCTTTTTACCGGCACAATGGAGCATCGATAGCCAATGCCGTCTGCGAACTGGCGGTAACCGGCCTGTTTTTATACTTTGCGCGAAAGCATTTTAACTATACCTACGATTGGTTATTTTTCTTCCGTTCGGTTGTTTGTTCCCTCTCTTTTATTCCGCTGGTACTTGGCATACGACTACTTCATATCAACGCCGTTTTAACCCTCGGCCTGTCCGTAGCATCATGTGCCGCAGTTTATTTTCTGGTACAGTACTTTGTATTTAAGAATGTCTTTGTGGTGAAAGTTTTTAATTTTGGCCTGACGCGTATTGGGTTAAAGAAAGTTGCGGAATAATCAATGATAGCATTACAGACCGGCAAAAAGATCTCTGTTGCAATGACCACTTATAACGGGTCGGGTTACCTGGAAGACCAGTTATTGTCCATACTCTCGCAAACCCATCCGCCTTTTGAGATCGTCATCTGCGACGACCGGTCAACAGATAATACCGCCGGTATCATACAACAGCTTCAGGAGAAATACCCATTGATCAGATATGCAGTGAATGAACGCCGGCTGGGCGTGGTGGAGAATTTCAGGAAGGCGGTATCGCTTACAGGCGATGCCGATTTTATCGCGCTTTCCGACCAGGATGATATCTGGCTGCCGGATAAGCTGGAAAAATCTGCCGCTAAACTTTCGGCTCTCGATGACCGGCAACGGCCGGCCCTTGTATATTCAGATCTTACGCTTGCTGATGAACATGGAAAAACACGGAACCCATCTTTCTGGAACGAACTGGGTCAGGATATCTATACTCACTGTTTCGAGACCCTTGTCTTCGGGAATTTCGTTACGGGCTGCACGGTACTCATGAACAAAAGCATGCGGGATCATTTCATGAAAATGCCCGCAGATGTGGTGATGCATGATGCCTGGCTTTCGCTTGTTGCGTTTTCGGTAGGAAGGGCGGACAGAATCGCGGAGCCGCTGGTATTATACCGCAGCCATGCGGCCAATACCATCTTTTCACGAAATGCCTACCGTAAGAAGAGCAGAATGGAGCGCATCGTCGATCATCTGCGGAATTCTGTTTCCAAAAACAATTTTCTCGAGCGGGAAATTCGTCTCGTGGAAATATTCCTCGGGCAGTATGAGCGATCGCTTAACCACCAGCAGCTTCACGCGGTCAATACATTGCTGCAGTTGAAACACAGGTCGTACCTGAGAAAATTAATGGTATTCAGACGTGTACTCAGATCGTTCAGGGTTAGGTAACCAGGATATCAGTAATTTGTAATGGCAGTCACCTTCACATTGTCTATCGACCAGCTGCGTTTGCAGGTATCATTAAAAAAACCGCCGGCATCTCCCCAGATCAGTGTAACACTGTTGCCGGTATGTTCGATCGTGGAAATGATGCGGTACCTGCTCGTGCCGCGGCTGGAGCTGGCAAGTGCGCAGGCACCCGGTAAATTGACTTCTATGGCATTCTTTCCGGCAGGACTCAACGCGCTGCCGTTACCCAGCCAGTTGGGGTAAGATTGCTTTACCGTGGTATCATTAGAGAAGCCCGTGAGTAATACGTTCACGTCGTTAATGGCAAACCGCCAGAGATCGTTTTTCCAGGTGTCGTGGAGATAAAGATCGAATTCGGTCTGTAATACCTGGTGCGAAGCAATTCCTTCAAGCGTTAACTTGATGTAGCCGTTATTCAGCTTACCAAGTACATGGGTGCCGTTGAAACTGCTGATCCTAAGGTCTGGCACCGGAAGTACGGCGGTACCTGTACTGTTCCAGCTAACCACCTCAAGCGGATCCCGCTTGTTATTTTCGAAGTTACTTTGGAACAATACCTGCTGCTGGGTAAGGTTTTTAGTGCAGGAAAGGGGAATCCATACCACTCCAAGTAATAAAAGGCAAGCGCCGATACAGGAAAAGCGTACAATCATAAAGGAAGATCCGTTTAGCCCTGATCAAAGCTAATCAAAATAACCAGATGGCAGGGATCGGAATGAAGACAGATCTTATGGACCCGGACCGCAAAGAGATTTATAACGACTATTTACTAACATTGTAATATGAAAACGGCTTTGATCTGCGGTGTTTCCGGTCAGGATGGCGCTTATTTGTCAAAGTTGCTTTTGGACAAAGGCTACAGGGTTGTGGGCGGTTCGCGCGATGCCTCTACCAATAAGTTCGATAACCTTCAGCGCATCGGTATCAAAGCCGGGGTGGAGCCTGTTTCTATCAGTCTCACGGATTTCAGAAGCACACTGCAGACCATCATTAAAGTTGCCCCGGATGAGGTCTATAATCTTTCCGGGCAAAGTTCGGTAGGATTGTCTTTTGAACAGCCGGTAGAAACTTTCGAAAGCGTCAGTATCGGCGCATTGAACCTGCTCGAAGCCATCCGGTTCAGCGGACTGCCTGTTAAACTGTATAATTCCGGTTCGAGCGAATGTTTTGGTGAGACCGGTCCGCAGCCTGCCAATGAGCAGACCCCGTTTAAGCCGGTAAGCCCTTATGCCGTTGCAAAAGCTGCGGCCCATTGGCAGGTGGCTATCTACCGGCAGGCTTATAACCTGTTTGCCTGTACCGGTATCCTGTTCAATCACGAATCGCCGCTGCGTTCAGACCGGTTTGTTACCAAGAAGATCATCAACGCAGCATGTCGCATTGCCGCCGGCAGTAAAGAAAAACTCCAGCTGGGGAATATTGAAATTTTGCGCGACTGGGGCTGGGCGCCCGACTATGTTGAAGCCATGTGGCTGATGCTGCAGCAACCGGAAGCGGAAGATTATGTGATTGCAACCGGGGCATCTAACCCGCTGAAGTATTTTATCGACCTGGCGTTCAAATTTTTTAAACTCGACTGGCGCGATCATGTTGTGAGTGACCCCGGCCTGATGCGGCCTGCAGATCTTCATGCCGGGCGCGCCGATGCATCCAAAGCGCTGAACAAACTGCAATGGAAGGCCAGTTATAACCTCGAACAGATCGTTGCAGCAATGGCGCAGGATGCATTGTTACGCCAGGAGGCGACTATCTAGTACCACACCATGAAATCAATAGCCAACAGACCGTTTCTCTTATTTCTGCCCCTGCTGTTGGTATACGCACTGGCTGCGATAGTAGGTCATAAAGCAACCCTTGAAGGCGATGAAGGAAGGTATATCATGTATGCACAAAACCTTCTTCACGGGTATTATTCACCGAAGCAGGAACTGTTATTGTGGAACGGTCCCGGCTATCCCATCCTGCTTATGCCTTTTGTTGGTCTGGGTTTGCCGATGATACTGCCGGTGATCCTGAATGCTTTTTTTCAATACCTCTCGGTAGTGTTCCTGTATAAAACAATTCAACTGTTTGCCCGGCAAAAAATAGCCCTTTGCTTTGCCCTCATCTGGGGATGTTATTATGTAGCTTTTAAGGAACTGCCGGCGCTTCTTACCGAACCACTGGCAAATATGCTGGCTTCTCTTTTCCTTTATTACACATTCCGGGCATTTCAGGGAGAGAAGAAAAAAGCGGTATTGGCTGGCTTGATCTTCGGCTGCCTGGTGCTGACCAAAGTGATCTTTGGTTATATACTGATTGCCATGCTCGTGTTGTGCCTGGTCGCCTACCTGATAAAAAGAAATGCCGCGAAGGCAACTGCTCTAAGGATACTGTTCCTTGCATTACTGGTAACACTGCCTTATCTCTTCTATACCTGGAGCCTTACCCACCGCCTGTTTTACTGGAGCAATGCCGGCGGCATGTCATTGTACTGGGCAAGCAGCCCGGTAGAAGGAGAGCTGGGCGATTGGAACGATGCGCATTTTACGGCTTATTGCGGTTATGACGAGAATACACCCTGCGATTCAGCTTTATTCGCGCGAAATCACCGGGCGGACTATGATAGTATTTACAGGTATTCCGGCATGGCCCGCGACGATGCTTTTAAACAAAAAGCTTTATCAAACATCAGACGCTATCCCGTGAAGTATTTAAAGAACAGTATAGCCAATGCTGGCCGGCTTTTTTTCAACCTGCCTTGTTCTTATCAGCCCCAACGCTTCCAGAATCTTTTGCGGATACCACCCGGGGCCGCAGTACTGATGCTGCTTGTGTTCAGTATTATAGTAAGCGCGGTAAACCTGAAACAGCTGCCCTTCGTTATCTGGTTTATAACCGCATTGATATTCTTTTACCTGGGTGCATCGATAGCTGTGAGCGCATTGCAGCGATATCTCGGTGTGATAGTACCGGCAATTATTGTTTGGGCGGCCTGGCTTTTCGAACGGACAGTACGCTTGCGGATACATATCTCGTCTTCTGAATGAGTTATTTGATCAGGTTGCCAGCCTGGCCCATGATTCATTTAGTCCTGCGGAAGGGGCAGTGTGGTATATACTTTCCTGGCGTAGACAGAAGGTTGTGCGCTTTTCATCATGATGTTGATCATAAGGCCGCCCATAAAGTATACCAGGTAGGTGAGATAAATGGACGAATCCAGGTAGGATGTGAAAAGCGGCAATAAGAGGCCGATCTTTACCAGCACCACGAACATGATGATCCTCCGCTTTTTCCCCCGTGAAGCCCTGAAAGCTTTAACTCCCGAAATAATGGTCTGCGCATAAGCCCAGGCGTAGATGGCCATCAATATGACACCTACCTGCACGCCCACGATGATCAGTTGATTTTCACCACCCACATTATCATTGGTGGCAGCTGCAACATATCCCGATGCACCCAGCCCCAGCCCCAGCGGATTGGTGACCATCGCATTGATACCTTTCACCCATTCTATTACATGCCCCATGCTGGAGGAGCTTTCGAAACTGAGAGTGGTAACGATGATCTCGAATAGTCCTCCTCTTAAGAAAAAGACGACATACACTACCGCTGCCAGAAAAAGAATATGAAAATACCGCACCAGTTTCCTGTCGCGGGTAAGCCATGCAAAACAATAGATCACGACGAAATAATTGGCAAAAGCGGCCCTTGAGATCGCAAAAATGATGCAGATCAGCGAAGCCAGAAATGCGATCGTGTAAAAGTTCACCATTTCCAACCGGTATTTCCGGTAAGAGGAAATAGACAGAAAAGCTACGAGCGATATAACCGCCGCATTGGCCAACTCAAGCGGGTTGTTGAAAATGCTCCCGAAACGTTTCATGCCGTTCTCTGCCTCAAAAGTCCAGGAAAGTCCGTAATTACCGGATACCTCACCATTGAAATACAAGATCTGGAAATCGATAAAGCCCGTACGGGAATGAAGGTGCCGGTCGGTGATCACTTCAGACAGCACAATTAGTGCGGCTATCACAGACATGATCGCGATATAGCCGAAGATCCGGTTGAGATTAATTGTTTCCGACTGGCAGAATCGTCCCAGGAAATAGATCACGGGAAAAGTGCAAAGCGTTTTAAATGCCAGCAGCCGGTCATGAAAACCATACGCGCCGATCGGCAGGATGAGATAAACGAAACAACCGGCAAAAAAAACTGCCAGCAGTTTGTCTACCTTATGCAGCCTGGGTTTTTCCTTCAACCCGGATATCACCACGTACAAAGCCGCCAGCACCAGCATTTCTTTCATCGCCTGTAACAAGGGAATGATCTTCTCAAAACCATACATGAAACTTACCGATAAGGCATGCGTGTAGATCGGCAGGCCGACGATGCAAAAAATAAGGAATCCCGTTACCTGTTTTTTCCATAATAGACTCAGTCCATACAGGAATGAGAGTATATAGACCATGGGGAACAGGAACATGCAGACGGCTTTAAATCTGTGAGAATAGATCTCGGGCTGCAAAATAACCCATTCAGCGAGGA
The DNA here is from genome assembly GCA_019247775.1 of Chitinophagaceae bacterium. Classification (GTDB taxonomy): domain Bacteria; phylum Bacteroidota; class Bacteroidia; order Chitinophagales; family Chitinophagaceae; genus Sediminibacterium. The sequence goes on from JAFBAN010000224.1 coordinate 20,334, forward strand.
TCGGAAAAAATAAGCCCGGGCGGGAGAATAAAATTATCGGGATCAGCATGATCATGCGCCGGTCTGCCCGCTGAATTCCGGAAACCCGTGCAATGAATTTCCTACATTTGCCGGGATGCAAACACCAGCTATTGCCGTACACATCATCAACAATTCAGGGAATTCTTTACCCGAATATGCAACGGCTGGTTCATCCGGTATGGATATCCGGGCGTTCCTCCCCGAATCACTTGAGATCGGACCGATGGAAAGGGTATTGGTGCCCACAGGCCTGAGTATTCAGTTGCCTGAAGGATACGAAGCGCAGATCCGGCCCCGAAGCGGCCTGGCCATCAAACATGGGATTACCTGCCTTAACAGCCCCGGCACGATTGATGCAGATTATCGTGGGGAAATAAAAGTAATTTTGATCAACCTGTCCCTCGAAAAGCAAATCATCCACAACGGCGACCGCATTGCGCAGATGGTTTTCCAGCAGGTAGAAAAAATAAGCTGGGTTGCTGCAGACCGGATCGACGAAACGCAAAGAGGGGCCGGCGGGTTCGGCCACACAGGCAAACAATAATATATGAAACAGACCCTGCTCATTTTAAGTGCCGCATTTTTAATTTTTTCCTGCAAAACGGTGAAAAAAACCCAGGTGATCCAGGAAGCGATCACCAAAAAAGATACAGCACAGACAATCGTGATCAAGGAAACACCCAAGGTAGATTCGGCGGCCATCGTACGGGATATCCTCGGAAAAGTAATGAGCAGCAAGATCGATTTTACCACGTTCAATGCAAAAGTGCGTGTGGACTATGAAGGCCCTGAGAAAAGCGATAACTATACCGCTTATATCAGCATGAAAAAGGATAGCATCATCCTGATCAAGATCAAGGGCAGCTTTCTGGGAATCTCTGCAGTGGGCCTGGAAGCCAAGATCAGGAAAGACAGCGTAACGGTGGTGCAGCTTGTAGGACAAAAATCGGTTACCTATCGTTCCATCAGCTATCTCCAGGAAATGACCCAGATACCTTTCGACTTCGCCACCCTGCAGGATCTTATCATCGGCAATCCCGTTTTCCTCGACAATAACGTTGTTTCTTATAAAGCCAGTGCTACGCAGCTCCTGGTTCTGATGGTGGGCGATCTGTTCAAGCATCTGATCACCCTCGATAACAGCGGATACCGGGTACTGCACAGCAAACTCGATGATGTTGACCTGCAGCGCAACCGGACAGGCGATATCACATTCAGCAATTACCAGCCCCTTGGCAATTATCAGTTTGCCACCTATCGCCGCATTTCGGTTGCAGAAAAATCCAAGCTCGATATCTACCTCGATTTCAAGGAGTATACCCTAAACGATCCGTTAAAATACAATTTCGACATACCTAAAAACCTGAAGCGTAAATAAATTAGCCGCAACTTAGCCGATCATGCGTCCGTTCAACCCATATAAATCTCCATCCGCGCTGAAAAGGATCCTGACCATATTTCTGATCTGCATGACGATCGGGACCGTTGCGTCTGCCCAAACCAGCGAAGAACTTAAAAAAAAGGAACAGGATCTCAGGGCCGAACTGCAGGAACTGAACCGCCAGTACAGCGAAACCCAGAAGAATAAGAAAGTATCGCTGAAACAACTGGCGATCATCAAAAGCAAGATCAATAAGCGGCAGGAGCTCATCAACGGTATCAACAAACAGGTACGTCAGCTGGATGAAACGATCTTCCAGAATGAGAGGGATATCTACCGGCTGCGCCGGGAACTCGATACCCTGAAGGTCAAATACGCCAAGAGCATCGTATTCGCGTACAAGAATCGCGGCAGTTACGAATACCTCAATTTCCTGTTCTCCGCCAATAGCTTCAATGACGCGGTCAAACGCATCACCTATCTGAAAAGCTACCGCCAGAACCGCGAAACCCAGGCCAATACCATTATCAAGTCCGACCAGTTGCTGCAGCAGAAGATCGGCCTGCTGAGCTCAAACAAGAAAGACAGGCTGGTAACATTGCAGACCCAGAGCGAGCAATTGAAAGTGCTGCAGGTAGACCGCAGCGAACAGGACCAGGTAGTGAAACAACTGCAGGGCCGCGAAAAAGAACTGAGCGCACAGATCCGCGAAAAGGAAAAGCAGCGTCAGAAAACCCAGCAGGCATTCAACGCCATCATCAGAAGGGAGATCGATGAGGCCAAACGGCGTGAGGCTGCGGCTAAGAAAAATCCCGCCGATGCTGCCGCTAAAAATCCGACGACCGGAGCGCCAAGGCCAAAATTAAACGATCCGGTAACCGGTGTGGCATCCGCCCCGCGCGGCGATCGCGCATACACACCGCTTGAGTCTACGCCTGGAGGCATGGAAATGTCATTGAACTTTGAGAATAACAAGGGTAACCTTCCCTGGCCGGTATCAACAGGACAGATCACCGCTCATTTCGGGATTGAAAATATTCCGGGCACCAAACTCACACGCCGTACCGATGGGATAGAGATCTCATTGCCGGTAGGGTCTGCGGTAAGATCTATCGCCGACGGAAAAGTATCCTGGGCGGGAGAGGTAGACGGCGAGCAGATGCTGGTGGTACAGCATGGTAAATATTTCAGCGGCTACAATCATCTGTCATCGATAAGTGTATCCGCAGGGCAGGAAGTGAAAGCAGGATCGGTACTCGGCAAATCGGGTACAGGTATCGACGGCGACGGATTGCTGCTGCTCATGATCATGAACGATAAAAGCGTACCGCTGAATCCGGAGCCCTGGCTTAAACCGCGGCGATGATATTTATTGCTGCAGATAAAAAGGGTTGAAGAGCTTGCATGGTTCTTCAACCCTTTTGATTTTTTTGCCTACTTTAACTGCTGTAACCATTCGCCATGAGCCAGTACATTTTAGCATTCGACCAGGGAACTACCAGCAGCCGCGCCATTGTGTTCGATAAAAAAGGCGCTATTATTTCTGTTGCACAGAAAGAATTTGAACAGTTGTTTCCCAAACCGGGCTGGGTAGAGCACAATGCCAACGAGATCTGGAGTACGCAACTAGGTGTAGCTGCCGAAGCCATCACCAAAGCGGGACTTGGCGCGAAAGACATCGCGGCCATCGGTATCACCAACCAGCGCGAAACGACAGTTGTCTGGGACAAGACCAGCGGTCAGCCCATTCATAACGCTATTGTATGGCAGGACAGGAGAACAGCCGCATTTTGCGACGAACTCAGGTCACAGGGTCTTCATACATCCATCCAGCAGAAAACAGGTCTGGTGGTAGACGCCTATTTTTCGGGCACTAAAGTAAAATGGATCCTGGATAACGTGCCGGGCGCGCGCGAAAAAGCGGCGCGCGGCGAATTATGCTTCGGCACCATCGACAGCTGGCTGTTATGGAAACTTACCAACGGACAGGTGCACGCAACCGATGTGTCGAATGCATCACGCACCATGCTGTTCAATATCCATACGCTGCAATGGGACGAGGATCTGCTGCGCATTATGGACGTACCTGCTTCCGTTCTTCCCGAAGTAAGAAGCAGCAGCGAAGTGTACGGTCATAGCCAGAATATACTTACTGCCCACAATATCCCTATCGCCGGTATTGCAGGAGATCAGCAGGCTGCGCTTTTCGGGCAGATGTGTACACAACCCGGCATGGTCAAGAATACCTACGGTACCGGTTGTTTTATGCTGATGAATACCGGCGAGAAAGCCGTGCCCTCGGTCAACAACCTGCTCACCACCGTTGCCTGGAAAATAAATGGCGTTACCCAATATGCGCTCGAAGGCAGCGTATTTATTGCCGGAGCCGTTGTTCAATGGATGCGTGACGGCCTGCAGATCATCCGCAGTTCTGCTGAAGTGGAAGCGCTGGCCGCGCAGGTGAAAGATAGTGAGGGAGTGTATGTGGTGCCTGCATTCGCCGGGCTGGGTGCGCCTTATTGGAACCAGCATGCCAGGGGCACCATCGTGGGCATCACCAGGGGTACGGGCCGCGCGCATATCGCCAGGGCTGCGCTGGACAGTATCGCTTACCAGACCATGGATGTGCTGAAAGCGATGGAAGCCGATTCAGGCATTGCCATCAAAGAACTTCGCGTGGATGGAGGAGCCACTGCCAATAACCTGCTGATGCAATTTCAAAGTGATCTGCTGAATACAAAAGTGATCCGTCCTACCATTATTGAAACCACAGCGCTCGGCGCGGCATACCTTGCAGGACTTGCTGTCGGTTATTGGTCCAGTCTCGAAGACATCGGCCGCCAATGGCAGATGGAAAGAAGCTTCGAGCCCGCCATGGAGCAACAGGAGCGGACCCAACTCGCCGATGGCTGGAAACGCGCGGTAAACGCAGCTGTAAGCTGGAGCCAATAGATCCCGCTTGGAGTAGAACCTCATATCATTCATATACCGTTTGCCGATATCGTTCCCTGATATCATATCAATCCGCGAGATTGACTAATTTGCCGCATGAACAGGGAATCGATGCTCCGGCAGCTTCAGCAGACCTCACAATGGGATATCCTGATCATAGGCGGCGGCGCTACCGGGCTGGGCGCAGCAGTAGATGCGGCCTCAAGAGGCTATAAGACCTTATTAATTGAGCAACATGATTTCGGCAAGGGCACGTCGAGCAGATCAACCAAGCTGGTGCACGGCGGCGTGCGGTACCTGGAGCAGGGTAATCTTAAACTGGTAAAAGAAGCATTGCGCGAAAGAGGTTACCTGCTGCGCAATGCACCCCATCTTACGCGGGTTCAACCTTTCATTCTTCCTTTGTACAGCTGGTGGCAGAAATGGTATTACGCCGTCGGGCTCAAATTGTACGATCTGCTTGCCGGTAAATTGTCGCTGGGCAAAACCCGTGTGCTTTCCAAAAAGGAGACATTGGAAAGATTGGCCTCTGTGCAGCAAGACAGGCTGGCCGGAAGCGTGCTGTATTTCGATGGTCAGTTCGACGATAGCCGGCTTTGTATAGACCTTGCGATCACTGCCACCCGGCAGGGAGGCACCCTGCTCAATTATTGTGCGGCAACAGGTTTTGAAAAGAACGCCAAAAAAAAGATCAATGCCGTAAAATTGGTCGATACCCTGACCGGCACTAATTATACAGTCTCCGTTAAAGCGGTCATCAATGCAACAGGTGTGTTTACAGATGCGGTGCTGCAGATGGACGATCATATTAAACACGAGATCGTTTCGCCCTCCCAGGGCATTCACCTGGTGATCGAACGCCAGCTGTTCCCGGGTACCGATGCGATGATCATCCCCAAGACCGACGACGGCCGGGTATTGTTCGCTGTGCCCTGGCATGAACATGTGATATTGGGTACCACCGATACGCCGGTGGAGACGGTCTCTACGGAACCGAAGCCATTGGAAGAGGAAATCGAATTTATCCTGGCGCATATCAATCGTTACAGCACCATTCCCGTTTCCAGGTCGGATGTGAAAACTGTTTTTGCGGGATTGCGTCCGCTGGTAAGGGTAAGCGGTCCTAAGCGTACTGCATTATTGTCGAGAGACCATACCCTTATCGTGTCGCCGAGCGGACTTGTTACCATCACCGGCGGTAAATGGACCACTTATCGTAAAATGGCAGCGGACGCCGTAGACAATGCAGTATTCGTTACCAAACAGGAGAAGCGCGATTGCCTCACAAAAGACCTTGCAATCGGCAATCGGGTAGAGCGGCAATCCAGGCTGGAAGTAATTATCCGCAACAGCATCGATGCTGATAAACCGCTGCATGCAGGATTCGAGTACCGCTGGGCCGACGTGCTTTATGCCATCCGGTTCGAAATGGCGCAGAGCATCGAAGATATCCTTGCACGCCGCACCCGGATCCTTTTCCTCGACGCGAAACTTGCCGTAACGCTCGCGCCGGCAGTAAGCCATTTACTGATGAGCGAATTGGGTAAAGACGAGCAATGGAGACAGGACCAACTGCTTTCTTTCGAAACGCTTGCTAAGCAATACATACTTGCTTAACTTTCGCCCCTAATCAAAACCGATTGCTTATGACTCCTGTTGTAGCCGAACTTACCGGCACCGCACTGCTCGTTATCCTGGGTGATGGCGTAGTAGCGAATGTTCTCCTGCACAAAACCAAAGGCAATAATGGCGGCCTTATCGCCATTACATTCGGATGGGCCATCGCCGTTTTTCTCGGCGTGTACGTGGCATCGGCGGGCGGGAGCGATGCGCACCTGAACCCTGCCGTTACACTTGCCATGGCATCCATCGGCAAAATGCCCTGGAGTGTAGTTCCCGGTTACCTGGGAGGCCAGATGCTGGGGGCGATGATCGGCGCCTTTGTGGTATGGCTGAGCTATCGCCAGCATTTCAATGCAACAGATGATGCCGCCGCGAAACTCGGTGTATTCTGCACCTCGCCGGCCATCAGTAAGCCGGCCGACAATATCATTTCCGAAGTGGTAGGCACTTTTATCCTGGTATTCGGGGTGCTCTTCATTACAAAATCGCAGAGCTCATTGGGCGCACTGGATGCATTGCCCGTGGCCCTGCTCGTACTCGGTATCGGACTGGGTCTTGGCGGACCGACCGGCTACGCCATCAACCCCGCCCGTGACCTCGGCCCGCGTATCATGCATGCCATTCTTCCCATAAAAAACAAGGGTGGCAGCGACTGGAGCTATAGCTGGATCCCCGTTATCGGCCCCATCATCGGCGGCATCCTCGCAGCGCTGGTGTGGCAGGCGGTGTATTAGAAGTCTGGAGTCTGGAGTTAGGAGTCTGGAGTTAAGGCCGAGGCAATATCGGCCTAACTCCAAACCCCAAACCCCAACCCCCAACCCCAAACCCCAAACCCCAAACTCAACTCCAGACTCCTAACTCCAGACTTCCAACTCCAGACTTTCCATCCCCTTTCTATTCAGATTTTTTAATTAAATCCCCCTCTTTCTTCCTCAATTCCCCCCATCCCCTTACCTTTGCCGCCAAGTTCAGAAAATGGGTTTCCGGCGCCCTGAAACCGGCGATTTTTTAAACTCAATTATTCTCCTCATATGGCTACAAAAGGTAAGATCAAACAGGTTATCGGTGCGGTGGTAGACGTTCATTTCCCCGACGATAATACCCTGCCTGAAATTTATAATGCGTTGGAAATCACCAGGCAAAATGGTGAAAAACTGATCCTCGAAGTGCAGCAGCACCTGGGTGAGGACAGCGTTCGCACCATTGCAATGGATGGAACCGAGGGTCTGGTACGCGGAATGACCGTAGTAGATACCGGCCGTGCGATCACCATGCCAACCGGAGAAGGTATCAACGGCCGCCTGTTCAATGTAACCGGCGACGCCATCGATGGTCTGCCCCAGCTCGATAAAGCCAAAGGCCGTCCCATCCATAATAAACCCCCATTATTCGAAAACCTGAGTACGGCAACGGAAGTACTGTTCACAGGTATTAAAGTGATCGACCTGATCGAGCCTTATGCAAAAGGCGGTAAGATCGGTCTGTTCGGCGGTGCGGGTGTTGGTAAAACTGTATTGATCCAGGAACTCATTAATAATATCGCAAAAGGCCATGGTGGTCTGTCGGTGTTTGCCGGCGTGGGCGAGCGTACCCGTGAAGGAAATGACCTGCTGCGCGAAATGATCGAAGCCGGTATCATGAAATACGGCGACGGTTTCAAGCACAGCATGGAAGAAGGCGGATGGGATCTCAGCAAAGTGGACATGGAAGGCCTGAAAGACTCCAAAGCCACTTTCGTGTTCGGCCAGATGAACGAACCTCCGGGCGCACGTGCGCGTGTGGCGCTGAGCGGACTCACTATCGCCGAATATTTCCGCGACGGCGACGGTACCGGAAAAGGAAAGGATATCCTGTTCTTCGTAGACAATATCTTCCGTTTCACCCAGGCCGGTTCTGAAGTATCGGCCCTGCTGGGACGTATGCCATCAGCCGTGGGTTATCAGCCTACACTGGCAACTGAAATGGGACTGATGCAGGAAAGGATCACTTCAACCAAGAACGGTTCGATCACTTCCGTACAGGCGGTGTATGTACCCGCGGATGACCTTACCGATCCGGCCCCAGCTACCACATTCGCTCACCTCGATGCAACCACGGTGCTGAGCCGTAAGATCGCCGATCTTGGTATCTACCCTGCGGTGGATCCATTGGATTCCACTTCAAGGATCCTGACGCCGGCGATCGTAGGCGATGCGCATTATGATTGCGCCAACCGCGTAAAGCTGATCCTGCAGCGCTATAAAGAATTGCAGGATATCATCGCCATCCTCGGTATGGACGAGCTGAGCGAAGAAGATAAAATGACCGTACAACGTGCCCGTAAAGTGCAGCGTTTCCTGTCGCAGCCATTCCATGTGGCCGAGCAGTTCACCGGGCTGAAAGGCGTATTCGTAGACATCAACGACACCATCCGCGCTTTCAACGCCATCATGGACGGTGAAGTGGATGAATACCCCGAAGCCGCATTCAACTTGGTAGGTACTTTGGAAGATGCGGTTGAGAAGGGTAAAAAAATGATGGAAGCAGCGAAAGGATAGTACCCCCCAACCCCCCTGAAGGGGGAGTTAGGAATTAGTAAACATTAAAGCCCCACCGGGGTTCGGGATATGACACTGGAAATATTAACGCCTGAAAAAAAGCTCTACAGCGGTGAAGTGTATGGCGTGCTGTTGCCGGGTATTACGGGATTATTCGAGATACTGGATAAACATGCCCCGCTGGTAAGCGCTCTGAAAAAAGGCACGCTGAAAATTTTGAAAGACAGCAAGAACCATACGGAAAGCTATTCCATCGAGAGCGGTTTTGTGGAAGTGCTGAATAACAAAGCAACGGTATTGGTAGAAGGGGCTGCTGCTGTTTAGTTCCTTACCCGCATTAAAATTTGGCGGCCCTGGTATCGGGGCCGTTTTTATTTTTAGGAACGCTGTATTAATTCAATTGAGGATCCGATGGATAATTCGTCATCTGGCGGTATTCGCCGCCGAGCTCGCCCAGCGCGGCTTTCCAGGTTTCATCGGTATTCAGGTTGAAAACCAGCCCTGCGCTGGCCGTACGTGTGATCCAGCTTTTCTCTTTCAGTTCCCCGTCCAGCTGGCCTTCCGACCAGCCGCTGTATCCAAGGAAAAAGCGGATCTCTTTTTTTCCGATCTGCCTGGTGCGGAGTAATTCGAGCACGTCTTCAAAATCGCCTCCCCAGTAAATGCCATCCACTACTTCAACGCCGCCGGGTATCAGGTCGGGGCGCTGGTGCAGGAAATGAAGGGTGTCTTTCTGAACAGGTCCGCCCTCGTATACGGGAAACCGGATGCCTTCGGCGTCTTTGATCAGATCGCCCAGCTCATAGTCGTGGTTCTTGTTCAGCACAAAACCGAAACTCCCTTCTTCGCGGTGTTCGCAGATAAAAACGACCGTGCGGTGAAAGTTGGGGTCTTTCAGGAAAGGATCGGAGATAAGCAATATGCCGGGGCCAACCTCTGTCATATTGAAAAGATAAGACAATCTGGTTATTCGCGTATAATGTGCTTTTAAAAAAAACTGTTATAAGAAAATTGGAGGTTTTCTGTATCGCAGGGAACGCAGGGAACCGCAGGGTGCGCAGGGATTTCACAAGTTGTTTACAACACGCCGGATACCGTCTTTCATTAAAATGGAATTGAAGTTTAACAACAAACCGACTTTAAGGTGGAGCAGCCGGATGTAGGTGAGCGTTTGCGCGAGGTGAACAGGAGCTATCAGGTCGACACTCTTAACCTCTATAACAACTTTTTCTTCCACTAAAAGGTCGGCACGATAACCGCAGTCGATTTTTACCTCCTCGAAGATGAGCGGCACAGCGACTTCTTTGCGTACACACAGGCCTTTCTTTTTTAGCCGGAACAGGAGGCAATTCACATAAACCGACTCCAACATGCCAGGCCCGATCGATTTATGAATATGCACTGCTTCTCTCACAATAATCCCCGTGATCTCGTTCTCGATCATTTTTGCCCCAACATTACCCCTAAACCTCATCTTCTACAAGCGCATTTATACCCCCGCGTTCCCTGCGGTTCCCTGCGTTCCCTGCGTTACTTTTCGCGGCGGGTCCACCTCGATTCACCCCCGTTAAAATCCTGATAAACCTAAAAGGGGTTACAGGCCTTTTGGCAGTTCCGGTTATATTTGTGACAATGAAGAGAACGTTACCCGTCATCATCATACTGATCTCTCTATCGCTGGTCGGACTGATACTGCTGCAGAAGTCCTGGCTCAGTAACCTGTTGGAGGTAACGGAAAGCCAGCTTAGCCATAAAATTGAAGACGCCAATACGGAGGTTGGAAAAGAACTGGCGAAGAACGTGTACAGCGGCCAGCTCAGGCTGCCCCGCCGCAACGGCATCAACTTTAATCCTGATCTGCACCTGCATGTTTTAAAGCCCCCGACCGTGGCCGAAAAATTTTCATTGCAGGAAATACGCACCAAACTCAGCAATTCATTTGCGAACCAGGGGCTCGGCAGTCTGAAATTCGAATTCGCCATCATCAACGGCAGTGATGACCTCGAAATGAGCACTAAGGATTTTAAGACCCAGTTCTACGATACCGTAAACTACAAAAGGGTGTACACCGCGGTTGTGCCTGAAGATCCGGAAGAGATAGAGGCCGTGAATGTAGAAAAAATGATCGTGATGGTGCCGGTTTACCGTACGCAGGTGCTCGCTTCGTTGCGATGGGTATTTATCGGAGCGATCGGTTTTACGCTTATCATCATTGCGGCATTCTATGTAACGGTGAAATCCCTGTTCGACCAACGCAAGCTCAGCGAGATCAAGAGCGATTTCATCAATAATATGACGCACGAATTCAAAACGCCGCTGGCTACCATTTCACTGGCGGTGGATGCGTTGCGGAATGAAAAAGTGCAGCAGGACAAGGATAAAGCCCGTTATTTCAGCGGTATCATCAAGGAAGAGAATGTGCGGATGAACAAGCATGTGGAGACCATCCTCCAGGCGGCGCTGATGGAAAGGCAGGAACTGCAATTGAACCTGCAGCCTATTCATGTACACGAGATCATCACGGATATACTCGACAACTACCAGTTACAACTGAAGGATAAACAGGGTGAGATCATCCTGCACCTCAATGCCAAAAACGATCTGATCAGCGCCGATGAAGTGCATTTCACCAACCTGATCTCCAACCTGGTTGATAATGCGATCAAGTATTCGAAAGAAAAACCGCGTGTTACCATTGCCACACATTGCACCAAGAAATACCTGGTGATCAGGGTAGAAGACAATGGCATCGGCATGAACAAGGAAACAGTGAAACGCATCTTCGAGAAATTCTACCGGGCCCATACCGGAAACCTGCACGATGTTAAAGGTTTCGGCCTGGGTATGAGCTATGTAAAGACCGTGCTCGATGCCCAC
>JAFBAN010000024.1 GCA_019247775.1 Chitinophagaceae bacterium
GGCGTCTTCTTCACGCTCCTTCTCGAGCACCGTATTCGCCAGGGCAAACGAGGTGATATGCGAGATATGACTTACATAAGCTACATGCACATCATGGTCTTTGGCATTCATGTACACCAGGTGCATGCCCAGCGTTTTGTATGCTTTCTCCACCAGCGCCAGCGCCTCGGGGGCATTTTCTTCCCTGTTGCAGATCACGGTGGCTTTGTCTGCAAAAGCATTCTTTACGGCGGCTTCGGGCCCGCTGTATTCGGTTCCCCACATCGGGTGCGTAGCCACCCACTGGCTGCGTTTGGGATGATCGATCACTTTTTGCAGGATACCTTCTTTGGTAGAGCCTACATCCATCACCACCTGTTTGTCTATTTTATCGAGGATAGCGGGCAATAGTTGTTCTGCGGCATTTACCGGCACGGCAAGTATGATGAGGTCCGACTGTTGTATCGCTTCATCCAGCGGCAGTATCTTATCCACCAGTCCCAGTTCGAGTGCTTTACTGCAATGTGTTTCATTGTTGTCGACGCCGATCACCGTGTCCGCAAAACCTTTTTCCTTCAGGCCCAGCGCCATGGAGCCTCCGATAAGGCCGATACCGGTTATTGTTACAGTCATGGGAAAAGGTTTGTAATTAATAATTAATAATTGGTTAAGGGTTGATGTTGGTCTTTATTCGGTTGATGGCTTCTTCAAAACGTTCGATGCTGCCGCAGAGGCTGATGCGGATATACCCGTCGCCGGCCTTACCGAAAATGCCTCCGGGGGTGATGAATACATTGGCATCGTACAATGCGCGATCGCTGAGTTCATAGCCGTTCTTATAAGTTGCGGGTATTTTTGCCCAAACGAACATACCTGCCTGCTCCTTCGAAAAACTGCAGCCAAGTACCCCGAGCAGTTCGAATACTTTTTTGCGGCGGGCTGCATACACTTCATTTAACTGGTCGTACCAGTCTTTTCCGAGCCCGAGCGCTTTTGCGGCGGCAAGCTGTACAGGCAGGAACATGCCGCTGTCCATATTGCTTTTGAAGCGAAGGATCTCATCCACGCGTTCCTTTGCACCGCACAACATGCCTACCCGCCAGCCGGCCATATTCTGGCTTTTGCTGAGTGAATTCAGTTCTATCACCGAATCTTTCGCGCCTGCCACGCTGAGCAGACTCAGGGGCCTGTTGTTGAGAATAAAACTGTAAGGATTATCGTGGCAGATCAGGATATTATGTTTCTTTCCAAAAGCAACGAGCTTTTCAAACAAAGCGGGCGTTGGTAATTGTCCGGTTGGCATATGGGGATAGTTCACCCATAATAATTTCACTTTCGACAGATCCGTTTTCTCCAGGGCAGTAAAATCGGGTTCCCAGTTATTCTGTTCTTTCAGTTCATACGAAACCACTTCGCCGCCTGCCAGTTTTACGGCGCTGCTGTAGGTTGGATAACCCGGATCGGGTACCAGCGCCTGGTCGCCGGCATTCAGATAGGTCATACAGATATGCATGATGCCTTCCTTGCTTCCGATAAGCGGCAGGATCTCGTTATCCGCATCGAGCGTTACACCGTACCACTGCGCATACCACTCGGCTATTGCTTTGCGCAGCAGCGGCGAACCTTTATAACCCTGGTAAGCATGTGTATCGGGCCTGGCGGCTGCTTCCTGCAGGGTTTGGATCACATCGGGGTGCGGGGGCAGGTCGGGACTACCGATGCCAAGGTTGATGATCTTCTTTCCCTGTTTGTTCAGTTCTTCTATCTCACGCAGTTTCTGCGAAAAATAATATTCACCGATACCCTCCAGGCGTTTTGAAATTGTGATCTCCATAATTATCCTTTTACAACTTTTCCTTTTTTATAGATGCCGAATATTTTCAGGTTGTTGGTGATAGACGCCATGTCGGCGAGAATAGTTTCCAGCTGTTTACGCTTTTCGAATTCCATATCGGCATAAAAACCGTATTTGAACGTGCTGCCTGGTATGGGCATACTCTGCAGTTTGCTGAGGTTGATCCCGCGTTGTGCGATCCGCGTCAGCACTTTTGCGAGAATGCCGCGCGAGTGATCGGTTTGAAAATAAATCGATGCCTTGTCCGCTCCCTGCACTTCTGCCGCCTCCGATTTGCGTTTCAATACCAGGAAACGGGTGATATTGTTTTTCTGGGTCTGGATATCCGGGGCGATGATGTCCATTCCGTAGAGTTCTGCGGCGAGTTTGCTGGCTACGGCGGCGGCATGCCGGCTATGATGCTGGTGCAGGTGTTTTGCGCTGAGTGCGGTATCTTCTGTTTCCACCAGTTTCCAGGCATTTTTCTCGAGGTAGTCCATGCACTGCAGCAGGGCCATTGGATGGCTGTGTACTTCCCTGATATCCGCAAGCTTTACGCCGGGATTGACGAGCAGGTTCTGGCTGATGGAAAGATATACTTCGCCGATCACCTTCAGATTTGTTTTCTGTAACAGGTTATAATTGGGCAGGATGCTGCCCGCGATGGAATTCTCGATGGCCATAACCGCGCCGTCTGAGGTTTTTTTGTCTGCGGCGATCCGTACCAGGTCACGAAATGTATCGCAGGGGATCACCTTCACCTGCTTACCGAAGAAATAGCGGGCGGCTACCTGGTGAAAGCTGCCTTCGTACCCCTGGATGGCGATACCCCCCGGCCCACTACCCCCCGGCCCCCTGAAGGGGGAGTTAGGTAGTATCTCTGGTTTAAGGTTAATCATCATTTGAAGTTTTTGCTCCCCCTCCAGGGGGCTGGGGGGTAAAAAAAAATCCCGGCTTTGGGCCGGGATCGTATTTTTTTGTTTTTGTCTTTATGCTTTAACAAATACTACCCGGCTCCTTTTTTCAAAGAAGTAATAAAAGAAAAAATAGAAAGTATTTGCTGCCATTGTTTTCATCAGGATTCAAATATAGGGAGAAACTGCGTTGGGCTGGAAAAAATTATACTAACAGGTATTAGCTGGAAGGAAGCTGCTGCACGAGCTGCCAGCTGTGGGCCTGGATATTTCATTCTCTAAGAAATATATCATGGGGTAAATAGCAACAAGCTAGCAGCTGACAACCAGCGGCTAAAAAGAAAAAAGCCCCTCCGTGGAAACGGAGCGGCCTCTAACGATTGCTTGCCATATGAAAAATTCTTGGATCGGCTGGGTTCTGCCGGCAAGCGGGCGCTTCATTTCAACCCACACCAGCCGTGTTCAATTACATTTTCTTAGCAGTGTCGGCACCAGCTTTGTGCGAAGTGTCGGCAGCAGCTCTTGCAGCGCTATCAGCAGCAGCAGTTGCTTTAGCAGTACTGTCAGCGATACGGGTGCTGTCAGCAGCCAGTTTGTCTTTGTCAGCACCAGAATTACAGGCAGCCATTACACCGGCTACGGCTAAGATTGCGAATACTTTTTTCATGTTTTGTAAGCTTTTTTGTGAGTGAATTTGAAGGTTAATACCGGTGGGTGTTAAAAGGTAACCCGCAGTTCCCGATATTTTTAATAAATTAATTTTAGGGCTATTTTGGGTTACTTTTATCGCCCTTTCCGTATTAAATGAACCGATAGTGAAAGCTGACACTACAGAACAAGCATTATTGAAAGGACTGGCGAATAACGATTCCAGGGCTATTGAGACCATTTACCGGGATAATTTCACGATGGTTCAGTCTTTCATTCTTCAGAACAGCGGCTCGTACGACGATGCGCGGGATATTTTTCAGGAAGCGATGATCGCCCTGTATGAGAAGGCGCAAAGCCAGAGCTTCGTACTCACCTGCCAGATCAAAACCTATGTGTACTCGATTTGCAGGAGGTTGTGGCTCAAACGGTTACAGCAGCTTGGGCGGTATACGAACCATGTAGACAGTCTGGAAGAAACGGTACAGGTGGAAGAAGACCTGGAAATGCATGAGAAGCGCAATGCTGAGTTCGCGATCATGGACAGGGCCCTGGGCAGCCTGGGCGAACCCTGCAAAAGCCTGTTAGAGGGGTACTACCTCAAAAAAATGGGAATGCAGGAACTGGCGGCAGAATTCGGCTATACCAATGCCGATAATGCCAAGAACCAGAAATACAAATGTTTAATGCGCCTGAAGAAATTGTTCTTCTCGCAATATAATATCGGGGACTGATTATGGATGATATTCTACTTCTGGAAGCGATCGAAAGGTACCTGAGCGGCGATATGAGCAGCTCGGAGCGGGCCTATTTCGAAAATCTTCGCAAAACCACACCGGAGATAGACCAGATGGTGGTGGAGCACAGCATGTTCCTGCACCAGATGGATATCTATTCGGTACACCGCAACCTGCGTCAAACCCTTCAGTCTACCCATGCCCACCTCCTCGAAACAGGCGTGGTGAACGAGGGTGGCGAACTCACCACCAAAGGCAAAGTGATCCAGCTCTGGAAAAAATACAAACGCGTAACTGCCATCGCCGCTTCTGTTGGCGGCCTGATAGCGTTGGCCATTACGGCGCTTACCCTGTATTTTTCGCCGCTGAACAATGACCAGATCGAGCAGTTGAGCCGAAGCATCGCGGTGATCAATGGCAAATTGAAGGCCAAGGAAACGAAGATCCCGGCAGGCGCGGTACCGGTGAGCGGCGGATCAGGTTTTCTGATCGACACCAAAGGCTATCTTGTTACCAATGCACACGTGCTGAAAGGATCAGGCGTTATTGTGGTATCGGGTAAAGGCCAGGAATATAAAACGACTATCATGAATATAGATCCGGAAAAGGACCTTGCAATTCTGAGGATCGACGACCAGGATTACCAGCCGCTGAAGGCTTTACCCTATAGCATCAGGAAACTGAACTCGGAAATGGGCGAGCGTGTATTTACAATGGGCTATCCGCGCAACGATATCGTTTATGGCGAAGGATACCTGAGCTCAAGGAGTGGTTATGACCATGATTCTCTCAGCTACCAGTTACAGCTTCCCGTTAACCCGGGCAATTCCGGCGGGCCGGTATTTAATAACAATGGCGAAGTGATCGGCGTGCTCAGCACGCGCCAGGCGCAGGCGCAGGGTGTGGCGTTTGCTGTTAAGTCGAAGAATATTTACCAGTTGGTAGATGAATTGAAAGAAAAAGATACCAGTATTCAGAAGATCCGTCTCCCTTCACGCACCACGCTGAAGGGGCTTGACAGGACGCAGCAGACAGCACGTCTCGAAGATTGCGTGTTCTACGTAAAATCGTTCAATTAAGATATTCAGTTGGTTTGGATGTGAAGTGAATGGCCCCGCTCAGTGAGCGGGGTTATTTTTTTGCGCATAGCGTCGTTTGAGGATACTGATCACCGGGAAGATCAGGCCAAAGACCATACGCGCCGACCATGAATAAGGCTTGGGAAGCAGAGCGAGCAGGGCGCCGGATAGAAAAATACAGGAAATAAGAAAACTTCGCGCGCGCGCCATTCGCCGCTGACCCTCGTTGTGAGCGATCTCCGAAAGATTGCGCTTAGGATTGGTGATATACCGCCATAGAAAGTAAATGCTGATCCCTATCATGAACATGTTGAAGGAATAGATCATCCAAACCATATCATTATTACCGTACCTCGAGTTCAGCGCTGAACTGAACGGCATGAGTACTATCCAGAAAAGCATGTGCAGGTTCAACCAGAGCAGGCTGCCATCATAGTTTGTTACATAGCCGAAAAGCCGGTGATGATTGGTCCAGAATTGACCGATCACCCCAAAACTCAGCAGCAGACCGAGTATGCCGAAAATAAAATTGCTGCGGATCAACGCATGGCCAACGCTCTCCCCTTGTTCCATTTCCGGCACTTTCAGTTCAATGACCAGCAGCGTGATCGCAATTGCGAATACCGCATCGCTGAACAGAATCATGCGCTCGAGCTGGAACTGTCTGCGGTTTTCGAAAAGATCGTGATGTGGGTGAGACATGATGAATTGGGAAATTTTGGAATTGGGAAATTGTGAAATTTATTCCGGGGCTCAGCACCTAAAATAGTAAATGAGCCGGAAATCATCGATTTCAATTTTCAATTTCAAAATCCCGGAATTTCCCAATTCCGAAATCCCTTATGCCCAAAGATTTGCCGGGTACTCACCCGCTTTCACCAGCGCATCGATGCTGGCCTGTACGCCGGGAGCATCTTCTTTATAGGTTACTCCGAACCATTTGGCTGATGTAGGGATCACTTTCACCACGCCTTTACCCGACTGGATAAAATATTTGGCAGCGGTGGGAATGAAAAATTCCGCCTTGGGTTCGTTGATATGTTTGTCGAGGAATTCACCGAACTGCTGCTCACAGACCGATATAAAGCTGGGATGGAAGCAGAGATAATTCATACTCACCAGGCTGTCTTCCGGCACTTCGTGTTTGCCGCCTGCCTCTTCATACGTGATCTTGCCATTCTCATCGCGGAAGATGCTGGTGCGTTCGTTGATATCGGTAAGGTTATTGTTGCTGTCCACTTCACATACGCCACGGCTCACGCTGCCGTTATCGCTGAGGGTGTTTTTCAGTTCATAGCCGATGATCGCATAGGTTTTTTCATCGCAATGCTTTGTAAGGAAATCATAGGCTTTTACAAAAGCGTCGCGACCGTAATAGTCGTCGGCATTGATAACTGCAAACGGTTCGTTCACCTGACCTTTACAGCAAAGTACCGCGTGTGCAGTACCCCAGGGCTTGGTACGCTCCGGTGGAACAGGCCGTCCGCCGGTGAAATCGGTGAGGTGCTGAAAAACATAATCCGTTTCAATGCGTCCTTTCAGTTTGGGTTCGAAAATAGCTTTGAAATTTTCGGCGAATTCCTCCCGGATAATGAATACTACCTTGCCAAATCCGGCCCTGATGGCATCGTAGATCGAATAATCCATGATCGTTTCGCCGCTGGGGCCGAACGATTGTATCTGTTTCATACTTCCATAGCGGCTGGCCATACCGGCAGCCAAAACAACGAGCGTAGGTTTCATAGTATCTGTCTATTTTGCAAATGCGAAACTAAGCATTCATAGTTTTAAGCCAAGTTATGAAGGAATTATGCAAAAAATTGCGCTGCAAGCTTTACCAACTTTAAGTCTTCATGACGTAAGGACGGAGATCCTGCGGCTAGACCAGATCCATCCCATCGTTTCGGGAAATAAATGGTTTAAACTGAAATATTACCTGCGGGATGCCCAGGACCAGGGCTGTAAAATTATTGTTACCTGCGGAGGGGCGTATTCCAATCATCTTGTGGCTACGGCCTATGCGGCATCGGCGGCCGGATTGAAAAGTATCGGTTATGTGCGGGGCGGGGAGCCCGCCCATTTCTCCCCCACCCTCCTGGATGCACAAAGCTTCGGGATGGAATTGCGTTTTGTGAGCAGGGAACAGTATCGTGATAAAAATGCCCTGGCTGAAGCAGACAGTGCTCAATACTGGATCGGCGAAGGCGGGTATGGCCTGAAGGGTGCGGCGGGCGCGGCAGAAATACCCGGGCTTGTATCGAAAGAATCCTATTCCCATATCCTTTGCGCAGTGGGCACCGGCACAATGATGGCGGGACTGATCAAGGCAGCCGGGGCCGGCCAACAGATAGTGGGCATCAGCGTTCTTAAAAATCATGGGGTCCTGGAGCAGGAAGTAAAGGCACTGCTGGATCCGGATGAATCCGGGCGAAGCTTCGAGATCCTGCATGACTATCATTTTGGCGGCTATGCAAAGCATCCGCCGGCCCTGCTCCAGTTTATGAAGGAGCTTTGGAAAGCAGAATCGCTGCCTACCGATATCGTTTATACGTCGAAGCTGCTTTTTGCGGCACAGGATTTGGTCAATAAGAAACATTTCCCGGCGGGCAGCCGGCTGTTACTGATCCACAGTGGCGGATTGCAGGGTAACCGGTCATTGCCGGCACAAGCCCTGCCTTTTTAATAACTGATTGATTTTATATTTGCGACGATGAATCCTGTACGCTGCCTGGTTATTGCAATATGTTGGATGCTGCTTACCTCATCCGCCCAAGCCCAAAATACCTCACCCGAAATCACGGTGCGCGAGCTCACCAAAGGAAAAGTGCAGGTGAGCTGGACCAATCCTTACGAAACCTGTATCCAGCTGGCCGTGCAGCGTTCGACGGACAGTGTGAATAATTTCCGGACTATTTTTTCAAGCCTCTCGCCCGAACTGCCGTCAAACGGCTATGTGGACCCCAGGCCGTTGCGGGGAGTAAGGACCTATTACCGCATTTTTTATGTGCTGCTCGGCGGCGCCTATTATTTTTCGAAAGCCGTTCCTATAGAAGTAAAATGGGAAAACCCGGTAATTACGCCGGCACCCTCGTCAAGAACAAAGCCGGCACCCCGGATCGAGCTGACCAGTATTTATTTGAAAGGCACGGAATTGTTCAAACTGGGTGCAGGCGAATATGCACATTTCAGGGACTCGATCAACCATAAGACGAAAGACAACTTGAAACGGATGAATGCAAATGCCGTGGAATGGATACCTGCGCCGGTTAAAAAAGAAGACAAACTGATCAGCATTTACAGGCGGGAAAGTCTGCTGCTGCAGTTAACCGAAGGAGCTTATCAACGGTTCAAGGATTCCATTGCAGCGAAAACAAAGGACACGCTTTACATGATAGATCCGTACCGCATCCAGTTAAGACCTTTCGCTGTTACACCGGCATTTATTTCCGTGTACCGGAACGACAGTCTTATACAGGAGCTGGATCCCGGACTGTACCGCAGGTTCCGCGATTCGATAGCGATGAATACCCGCGATACATTGTTCTCGATCAACAGTTACCGCATTGAAGTGCATCCGTTCGCTCCCAAATATGCCTGGCGCGCTTCGAATTTCGTGTACACCAACGCGAAAGGTTATGTAACGATCATGGTGCCGCTGGTGAAGCAGCATCATTACCGGGTGGTATTCTATGATGAGGACAATTCAGAGATCTTCCAGATCCGTGCGGTGAAAGAAGCGGAACTGGTGCTTGATAAAACCAATTTCGTACATGCGGGCTGGTTCTCCTTTGAGCTGTTCGAGGATGATAAACTGAAAGAGCGCAATAAATTTTATCTGTCGCGCGACTAACTATTCTGGACCGACAATCTGCACCCGAATATTTTTTCGAACCGGGAGCGCAGTTTCGCAGCCACTTCTTCCATCGGTATTGTATGTCCCAATTCCTTTTCGAGTGAGGTCACGCGTTTGCCTACGATGCCGCAGGGGATGATATGCTCGAAATAACTGAGATCGGTATTGACATTAAGTGCGAAGCCATGCATGGTGATCCAGCGGCTGCATTTGATGCCCATGGCGCAGATCTTTCTTGCTTTTCCGGGTACCTCTGGATCCAGCCATACGCCTGTTTCACCTGGGCTGCGTTTACCTTCCAGTCCGTACTCAGCGATGGTCTGAATGATCACTTCTTCCAGGCTTCGCAGGTACCAGCCCAGGTCGGTCCGGAATTTTTCCAGGTCGAATATGGGATAACCGACCAGCTGACCCGGCCCGTGAAAAGTGATATCGCCGCCGCGGTTGATATGATAATAGGATATACCCCGCTCCTGCCGGCCCGCCTCATCGATCAGCACATGATCACCGTTGCCGTTCTTTCCCAGCGTGTAAACCGGATCATGTTCCACGAATAACAGGTAATTCGTTGTAGGAAGTGTTGCCGGATCCGGCGGAGCGATCTGCTGCCTGGCCGCGGCCTTGATATCGGTGTTCTGTTTCAGCAGGCTTTCCTGGTAATCCCAGGTTTCCTTGTAGGCGCGCCTGCCGAGATCTTCAAAAACTACGGATTGCATCGCACAAAGGTAAAACTTTGAGTCTGGAGTTTGGAATTAGGAGTCTGGAGTCAGCAGATTTTTATACTCCAGACTCCTAACTCCAAACTCCAGACTTACATTTGCCGCATGTCTGAAGAACTGGAAAATTTCGCGGAAGAGGGTTCGGAAACCTTGTATCAGCGGCGGATGTTTACGATCGACAAGGGCCAGGAGCCTCTGCGGATCGACAAATTCCTGCACATGCATATGGAGAATTCCACCCGCAACAAGATCCAGCAGGGCATCGAATCGGGATTTGTGACGGTGAACGGGAAACCGGTTAAAAGCAATTATAAGATCAGGCCGGGCGATGAACTGATCCTGATGAGCCTGGTGAACCCCGAGCATACGGTATTGAAACGGGAAAATATTCCGCTGGATATCGTATATGAGGACGATACCGTTATGGTTATCAACAAGCCCGCTAATATGGTGGTGCATCCGGGCGTCGGTAATTTCAGCGGCACCATGCTGAATGGGGTTGCCTATTACCTGGAGCAGCAAAATCCGG
>JAFBAN010000179.1 GCA_019247775.1 Chitinophagaceae bacterium
TTTCACCTGCGCAGGCTGGCTTCCGTCTCCGCAGAGTCTACTTAATCACTTACACCGGATAGGTCTCCGCAGATGTCTCCCCAAAGGGGGACTCTGCGGTGCACTCGCAGCAGGCCTACCGCACTTCACATATCAAGTATAAACCGCAATTTGTGAGACTCTCAGGCAGTGTAACTTAGCCACGTGAGCGTTAGAAATAAAATAGAAGTGCAGAGCGGTGTATTTTTTATCACTTTCACCTGCGCGGGCTGGCTTCCCTTGTTTGAAATAACGTCTGGATACCATGTGGTGTATCGCTGGTTCGACTACCTGAAAAGTCAGGGACATCATATCGCAGGCTATGTTATTATGCCAAACCATGTACACGTGCTCATTGGCTTTTGCAGAAGTGGGAAGTCCATTAACACAATTGTTGCCAATGGCAAGCGGTTCATGGCATATGAACTGGTGAAACTGCTGCGCAGTCAGGACAGGCAGGATATTTTAAGTCAGCTATCAGGGTGGGTGAATGCAACAGATGCGATGCGCAACAAACGGCATCAAGTATTTGAGCCGTCATTCGACCGGAAAGAATGCTTTCGGCTTCCATTTATGCAGCAGAAAGCAGATTATATTCATCAAAACCCGTGTAAGGAAGGCCTGGCGCGGATACCGGAGGAATACCTGCATAGCTCGGCGCGGTATTATTATACTGGGGAACAGGGCATCTATCCCGTAATTACTTTTATGGAGCTGCAGGACGTGGACCTAAGTGCGGCGCGCTGACCGCAGAGTCCCCCTTTGGGGAGACATCTGCGGGGACGGACACTCTGCGGCTTTATTATCTTACGCAGTTAGTCTTTCCTGATTTAACTACCGCACCTCAAAGAAGGACACCCCGCTACCACCAACTCCATCCTTACTCAACCCCTGCACCACCACTGCATACTTTCCTTTCAGATCCGAGCTGTAAAAACTCAGTTTGGCAGCACCCTTCGCATCTGTACGAACACCCGGCGACCAATAGAGCAGGTTGCGGAAATCGGGGAGATGGGTGCTGCGTTTGTCTTCGGTATCGTATACCGGTGAATAGAAGATCCTGCGGGCCTGCAGTCCCTCGTATTCAAGCGCCAATGCGCCCGGATCGAGTTCCAGATCGGCAAGATCGCCGTTATAGGTTTGCCAGTTGAGTACGCCGTCGAAATACTGGCCGCGCACGAACTGGCGGTGGTTGAAAATATCGAGCTTGCGGATCTTGCGTGCGTCCAACGCCATCAGCCTGGTTACATCGAAGATGGGAACGCCGTCAAGCAATACCAGCGGATTGGTGGGGAACAAAGGCACCTGCTTGGTGGGGATCAATCCCTGGCTGGCTGTAAAATCGAATAACGAGATATTGAACTTACCGCGACTGCGCTGCACATCCAGGTAAGCCACATATTCGCGCAGCACTTCCTCGAGCGTGATGAAGCGGGTATACTTGTCGAGGTAATACGTGGCATCCGCTTTTCCATAGAACGGCATCGAATCCAGCTGCGGGAACCGGAACTGCTGTCGCTGCTGCGCCGTATAGATATTCTGCACCTGTGTGCCGATGCTTTTGCTCACCAGGGTTCCCGTATACCTCCGCGAAAACTGGAAGGCCGGATTCGGCGTAGTACGATAGGTACTGGCGAAAGGATTATCGATCTCCAGTTTATAAAGGCTGTCCTGCTGCGTGTTCGTCTGTACCACGATCTCGGAAGAACCGATCATATCCTTCATCTCAAAACGTACCTGGCCCTTGCTATCGCTTACAGAAGGGTAGAACTGCGTTCGCTTGCCGGGCACGGAGAGAAAGCCCGGAATATTTGCGGTTGCGCGGCCTGTCTTATCCACGATCTTCCCCGTGATGATATGCCCATTGTATTCGGGAACGAAATGGAATACTGGCTCTTTATCCTGCAATACCTGATCCCAGCCGAACCGTCTCCAGCCATGCGTCAACATCAGGTTATCTATAGCCGCTGCGGTGATGGATGGTGGGAAGTCGAAATACCAGGATGGGTTCTCGATATTCCCTTTCAGGTCGGAACTGAGCAATAGATAACTTGAAATATTTTCATCCGG
Organism: Chitinophagaceae bacterium; assembly: GCA_019247775.1. Classification (GTDB taxonomy): domain Bacteria; phylum Bacteroidota; class Bacteroidia; order Chitinophagales; family Chitinophagaceae; genus Sediminibacterium. The sequence goes on from JAFBAN010000179.1 coordinate 2,089, forward strand.
CAGTGCATCCAGTGAATCGACCCTGAACACCGAAACGGAAAGGCTGGCATCATTCACCGGGTCATCGCGGCGCAGGGCTTTGAGGTCCAGGTCGATCTTGTTGCGAGTCTCATAAACCGCCTGTGGAGTCTTCGGATAGATCCGAAGCGGGTTGTCAGGGAATTTAAAGTACAACCGTTCACATACAGGCTGCCGCGCTGCATTGAACAAAGTGATCGTGGTGATGCCATCGCCGAGTTTATTTTTATCGATCTGGATCTCCGCCTTGCCTCCGCTGAAAGAGACCTGGGATGCAGACCTCAATATCTGGCGCGTATGTACCAGCAGGTAACCTCCGGTAGCGCCGGTATTGTTTTCGGCATGTACCAGCAACTTATCCGGCCCTGATTCAGATACATGCAGGCCGAATCCTTCATTATCCGCTGCAGGCAGGCTGCGGGTGAATTTTTTTCCATCGGTTGTGGTGATGATCGCATTGTATTTATGTCCTGCTTCCGGCGTAAAGGAAAAGCTGCCGATGCCGCCATGAACGGACTGAAAAACTATAGAATGGTTATTGTTCTCATCCGTTACCGCCGCGCTGAATGCAAGCTCCCTGCCATCCGGCGCAGTCATTTTGCAGGCGACCTTTCCGGCTATACCATTCACGAGATGGCCGCCTTCAGGGAAAAAACGGATATCGGGCTCCATGGCATTTACCTGCACCACTGTCGGCGGTAATGAAATTTGAGGGTTGACGATCGTAATGCTTTTCTGAAAAAAATAATCGGCGCCCGTATTCTTCATCCAGTTGGTATAAGCGCGCAGGCTGTAGTAGCCCGAGCTGACAGACACCGGCACAAAAAATGATCCGTCGCCTTCGCCATCCTTCATGCTCAGCTTGGTCTGCACAACAGGTTTGTTGGATGCATCGAGTAACTCTACATAAGCCACTTTACTCAGGTCGAGCGGTTTGTGAAAAGCGCCGTCCACCAGGAATAATTTGAACCAGACAAGATCTCCGGCGAGATAGAACTCCCTGTCGGTATGCGCGAAGATCTTTTCCTGTACATTCTTCGCCGTGAAGCTCTGGAACCTCGTGTCGATAGCCGCCACCAGTTGCGCTTTCGCCCGCCCTTGCATGCCTGCGAGCAGGAGGATGAGAAGAAGCCGGTATATGCTGCGTTTCATCATGGATAAACGTTAAGGCCAGAAAGATGGTTTTTGATTGGTGCCAGTGAGCAGGCAGTTGACACAGGTACTGGGTGCAAAAAATCCCTGCAGCGGACCGCCATTGAGATAATGTGTCGGGAGATATCCAACGTATGATGCCAGTCCCTGTATAGAATCCACCTGCATTTCCTTGCAACCCGGATCGTAGGGCCAGCCGCCCTGGATATCGGAAGGCACAACAAAAAAGCGTTTCGTTTTTTCCTGTGTGGCATCTACATAGCCGATCACCTGTTCATCGGGGGCATTGGTGCAATGAATATTGCCACGCAGATCGGAAGGCTGCGCATCGAATATGCTGCCTAATTGCTCGGTATTCTTTTTCATCGCTTCGAGGAACAAATAAGCGTCGCGGCTGATCGCATATTCTTTGATATTGATGCTGTATTTGATGCTCAGTTTCTGCGAATTGGCGGGAATGTTAACCATTCGCTCCACCACACTATCGCTCGTAAATTTTTCCAGATTAGTGAGTTGAATGGTGCTGCCCAGATCCGTATGCCAGCAGGTCTTCACGGCGGTATTCAGCGCGCCTCCCGGCATAGGAGAAACAGATACAAGTCCTCCGGCCGGATTGTACGCGAAATTGAAATAAGTATCGAAAGGCATCATAAACTGCCAGGTCTCTTCGATCTTCCACTGGTAATATTTGGAATCTGAGGCGTTAAGCTTAGCCTTTGTGTAAAGATCCACCCCCAGGTCCGCCCGTTTCTGGACGATCAGGCCCGAAATATCCGGTGTGGCCTTCGGCGAAGCATAATCGGAAAGGTATTCTTTTCCCACACTCGTAACGATCTGCAGCCGGTACCTGGTATTGGCCGGCAATGTGAGTGCAGCGGATATATAGGTGCCGGTAACGCCTTCGGTCAGCGGGTAAACGCTGCCGGACTCCGACTGGATATTGACCTTGGCCTTTCCTTCATACCTGTTCACGGGATCTGGAAGATCGGTGGTGCGCGACAGCACAATAGTAGTAGTTACCTGCGATCCTATATTAATGAATCCTTCCACCACCAGCAGGCCCTTGCCTGTAGAAACGGTCTGGGCCACATATTTTTCCCTGCAGGCGTTAACAACGATGGCTAACAGTATCAGGATTGTAAGTTTTTTTATCATTAGAATCTGATATTGTAATTGAGATAGGGAATGATACTGCCGAATATCGAAAGTTTATATCCATTGATCGCTCCGCCTTCCGAGACATAATAAACAGAATAGGGATTTTTCCTTCCCGTCAGATTGTAAGCGCCGAGTGTCCAGGAGTTGTGATAACGCTGATCCAGCTTGTGATTTCCATCCAGGGTAATGGAGAAATCGGCGCGCATATAGTCAGGTATCCTGTTAGCATTGCGGTCTGCGTACAAGGTCCTTCCTCCGCCAGCATAATCATACCTGCCGATGGGCAAAGTGATCGGCCGCCCCGTACTATAAGTCAGGTTCCAGGAAAAACTGTAGCGATGCGAGATATGATAATTACCCGCCCAGGTAAAATCGTGCGGTTTGTCGTAATTGGCAGGATACCATTCGCCGCGGTTCACCAGCGTGCCCTGCGTTGAATCGTTCATCTGCAGGAAGGTTCTCGAATAAGTATAGCTGATCCAGCCATTCAGTTTACCCGTAGATTTCTTGAGCAGCACTTCCACACCGTAGGCTTTTCCTTTGGTGCTGATCACATCCGTTTCAATATGGCTGTTCAGGATCAGCTGCGCCCCGCTTTTATAATCGAGGAATCCTTTCATCTGTTTGTAGTACACTTCCACAGAAGTTTCGATATCGCCTCCTTTGAAATTCTTGTATAATCCCAGCGAGAACTGCAATCCGTCCTGCGGTTTGATATTAGGGTCGCTGAGTTTCCAGATATCAGTGGGGGCCATAGCAGCTGTATTGGTAAGCATCTGGATGTATTGCTTCTGCGTATTGATGCCCGCTTTCACCGAGATATCATTATTGAATGCATATC
>JAFBAN010000241.1 GCA_019247775.1 Chitinophagaceae bacterium
AGAAGATCCTGTCGAAGATCACCTTACTGGCGACAGGCGGCTGCGGGCAGGCTTATCGCACCACCACCAATCCGAAGATCGCTACCGGCGATGGCATTGCGATGGTATACCGCGCCAAGGGCCGTATCGAGAACATGGAATTCATCCAGTTCCATCCCACCGCTTTATACGAACCCGGTGTTTCGCCTTCTTTCCTGATCACCGAAGCAGTACGCGGCGATGGCGGCATTCTCCGCAACAAGAACGGCGAGGCATTCATGGAACGATATGATGCGAGGAAAGACCTCGCTCCGCGTGATATCGTAGCCCGGGCCATCGACAGCGAAATGAAAAAAGCCGGTACCGAACATGTGTTCCTGGATTGCCGGCATATGGACAAAGAGAAATTCATCCACCATTTTCCCAATATCTATAACAAATGTCTCAGCATCGGCATCGATGCAATGGAACAGCTGATCCCGGTAGCTCCGGCCGCGCATTACAGCTGCGGAGGCATCAAGACCGATGAATGGGGTCATACCTCCATCCTGCACCTTTATGCCTGCGGCGAATGTGCGAGTACGGGATTGCATGGCGCCAATCGTCTCGCCAGCAACAGTCTGCTCGAAGCCATGGTGTTCGGGCATCGCTGTTATATCGACAGCGCCAAGAAAGTGGAGCTGATCTCTTTCGAAAAAAATATCCCCGACTGGAATGTGACCGGCACCAGCGAGCCCAATGAAATGATCCTGATCACGCAGAGCCAGAAAGAGCTGCAGCAGATCATGAGCGATTATGTGGGTATCGTTCGTACGGATACCAGGCTTGAACGCGCGATGAAAAGACTGGACTTATTGTTTGCGGAAACAGAAGCGCTGTACCGCTCTACCAAAGTATCGCCGCAACTCTGCGAGCTTCGGAACCTGATCACGCTCGGATACCTGATCGTAAAAGGCGCGCAGTTCAGGAAAGAAAGCAGGGGGCTTCATTTCAATACCGATCACCGCGAAAAAAGCAACCTGCTGCAGGATATCATTTTATAGCATGTACTATCTTATTTACTTTCCTTTATACCTGTTATCGCTGTTGCCATGGCGGCTGCTGTACTGGATGAGCGATGGGTTGGCGGCCATCACCTATCACCTGATCGGCTACCGAAAGGAAGTGGTACATAACAACCTGCGTATTGCTTTTCCGGAAAAGACGGAGAAAGAACGCACCGCGATCGCAAAAGAATTCTACCGCAACCTGATCGATACATTCATCGAGACCATCAAACTGTTATCGCTCAGCGATGCCGCTTTTGCCAGAAGGTATTCAACGAACAATGAACTGGTGAATGCCTTGTACGATTCGGGTAAGAATGTGCAGATCCATGCTGGTCATTTTTTCAATCTTGAAGTGGTGAATCTTGGCGAATCGAGGTATGGTAAATATCCTTTTGTGGTGGTGTACATGCCCATCTCCAATAAAGCATTCGACAGGATTATTTACAAACTTCGCTCGAGGTATGGAGCTATCCTGATACCGGCGGTCGACTTCAAGACCAGTTTTCATCAGTATGTGAGAGGACGATATGCGCTGGCCCTGGCCGCAGACCAGAACCCGGGAAACCCTATGGCCGCTCAGTGGGTGAAATTCTTTGGGCGCTACACGCCATTTGTGACGGGGCCCGAAAAAGGCGCCAAACGGAATGATACTGCTGTTGTTTTCGCCAATTTTTACAAACTCAAACGCGGCTATTATCATATGCAGTACGAACTGCTGACGACGAATCCCAAAGAGTTTGCACCTGGTAAATTAACCGAACTGTTCGTTTCGAAAATTGAGGAAGCGATCAGGCAACGTCCCGCCAATTATCTCTGGAGCCACCGTCGCTGGAAATGGGAGTACAACGAGGAGAAGCACCGGCACCTGGTGAAATAAGAGCCAAACCGATAACTCAATTCAATACTTCGGCAGTCTTGCCGAACTCAAATTTGTCCGATAACTCTTCTATGTTTTTCCAGCCGCCCAGTACATTGCGGATATTATGGAAGCCCTGGCGTTTCAATAAAGAAGCTGCGATCACGCTGCGGTAGCCGCCGGCGCAATGCACATAGATATTCTGGTTATCATCGAGGTTAGCCATGCTTCCCGGATCGGTAAGTTCTTCTAACGGAAGATTGACGGCGGTTTTGATATGGCCGTCGGCGAATTCGGTTTCGCGGCGTACATCGGCTACAACAAGGTTTTGATCGAATGGGAGATCCATGGCCAACTCGTCTGCTTCCACGTCGATGATCATATCAATTTCTTCACCAGCTGCCAGCCATGCTTCATAACCGCCTTCGAGATAGCCGTCGATCTTATCGAAGCCCACTCGTGCCAGACGGATGATGGTCTCTTTTTCTTTGCCGGCTTCTGTTACCAGCACCATGTGTTTGTCGAAAGGCAATAAACTGCCGGCCCATTCGGCAAACCGGCCATTAAGACCGATGCTGATGGAGCCGGGAACAAATCCCTGCGTAAACAGATCCGAATGCCGGGTATCGAGCACGATCACTGAATCGTCCTGCATTTTTTCTTTGAAAGCTGCGATGCTGATCGGTCGCATTCCTTTTGCCAGCACGGCATCGAGGCTCTCGTAGCCTTCCTTGTTTATTTTGGCGTTGATCGGGAAATATTGCGGAGGCTCGGCCAGGCCTTCTGTTACTGCTTTAATGAATTCATCTTTGGTCTGCTGTTGCAATGCGTAGTTCGATTGTTTCTGCTCGCCGATGGTGCTGTAGGTTTCCGGCCCCATATTCTTGCCACAGCTGCTGCCGGCGCCATGAGCGGGATATACGATGATATCATCGGCCAGCGGCATCAGTTTTTGCTGCAGGCTGTCGTAGAGCATGCCGGCCAGCACTTCGGTAGTGATGTCTTTGTCTACGTTCTGCGCCAAATCGGGTCTGCCCACATCACCTACGAACAAAGTATCCCCTGTAAATATGGCGTGGTCTTTTCCGTTCTCATCTTTCAGCAGAAAACAGCTGCTTTCCAGGGTATGACCAGGCGTATGCAGCACCTGTATCTTCAGTTTTCCTACTTCAAACTCTTCGCCGTCTTTAGAAACATGAACAGGAAATTTGGTGACCGTTCCCGGACCGTACACAATGGTAGCACCGGTGGCAGCGGCCAGATCGAGATGGCCGCTTACAAAATCGGCGTGGAAATGTGTCTCGAAAATATATTTGATAGTGGCATTCCGTTTATTGGCCAGCAGCAGGTAATCCTCGATATCCCGCAGGGGATCGATCACGGCAGCCACGCCATCACTTTCGATGTAGTATGCGGCCTCACTGATGCAGCCTGTATATAGTTGCTCGATGAACATGTATCAGGAATTTTGGCAAAGATACGACAAGCATCAGGCCAAAGCCTAGTTAAAGGCAATACCGGTTGTATTGTCAGTTGCCCGTTAGCCTACCAGGGTTTCCACGAACTGCACTACCTCCCCAAGCCGGGTATAGTTGACCGAGTAAAAAATGAATTTACCATCCCGTGTGGTGCTTACAATACCCGCCCTACGGAGAATGGCCAGATGCTGAGACGCAACCGACTGCTCGAGCCTGAGCTTAACATAGATCTCGGTTACCGTCATTTTCTGATGCTCATCCAGCAACTTGATGATCTGCTGCCGTAATTTATGGTTGATTGACCTGAGGATTAAAGAGGCTTTCTTGGTATGAAGGAAGTCGACCTTTATCTGGGTTTTGCCGTTGAGCAAAACAACGGATTGCAACGATTGGGTCATACAATAAAAGTTAAATTGGGGGTGAATAAACCTATTGTAACCCTATAAAGTTAACGTGTTTTTACTACATAGTATAAATTTTATAAATATTTTTTTTGTCTTATTTGGATGACTGCTTCGTGTCGAAGAACTCCTTCACATAGAGCGGCTCTGCATAGGCCAGGTCGGCAAAACGCCGCTCCTCCCAGGCCGCTTCAGCTCTTACCGCCAGATCGGCAGCATTATGCTGATTATCACTGAAATGGGCACTCGGATGGGAGAGCAGGTTTCGCAGTTTGGGCATGCCGCTGCCGAAAAAGAGCATCGTATTTTTTCCGAGCCAGTCGGCAAACGAGTTCGGCTCCAAAATAAGGGCATGGGCTGGTTCTACCGCTTCCAGCGAGTGGGAATAAATGGCGCAGAATACCTCCATCCGCCGGGCATCGATCAAGGGGCAGAGCAGCATGCCGGGGCCGGCTGCCGCTACCATTGACTGCGCCATCGCTTCCAGCGTATTCACCAGGATCAGCGGTTTTTGCAATGCATAGCAAATCCCTTTGGCGGAAGCCATCCCCACCCGCAGGCCGGTGTAGCTTCCCGGACCGGCGGTTACTGCAACCGCGTCAAGTTCGGACAGTGTAATTTTCAGTTCGTCCACCAGGCTTTGAATGGCAGGCTGTAAAAAAGCCGCGTGGTTTTTCTGATCGGTGTTCTGAGCGATGGCCAATATTCTTCCCTGGTCTGAAAAGCAGACGCTGGCTTTTTCGGTAGCGGTATCGATATTCAGGATCAGGGCCATGGGATCAGCTTTTTTTTGCGGCAGCCGCTTCCTGCAGCAAGGGTGCGATGGAATAACGTGCGTTCTTTTTGCTCAGGGCTTCGAGCAGTGCATGAATTTTATGCAGGCCGATCTTTTCACTCCATTCGAAAGGGCCGTAGGGATAATTGGTGCCGAGTTTCATGGCAGTGTCTATCTCTTCTTTGCTGCTGATGCCATCGCCCAATCCAAAATATGCTTCGTTGATGATCATCGCTATTACCCGGGCCGAGATCATTCCCGGGGTATCGGGCGCCAGCTGGTATTGCCAGCCCAATTGCTCCATCAGCGTTTTGGCGGTGTCGATCATGGAAGGGATTGCGCCTATTTCCACCAGCGGGCGTTCGAGAAACCCGTTCCAGGCATTGATGCGGATCATGTTATCCTGCAATGCATCGCGACTGGCAATAACTGCACTCACCAATACCGGTTTTGTGCTGAGGGATCCGAACACACTGCGGCCGGCATCTTCAAACTGCAGATCGAAAAACACATCGGCCTCGGGCAATGTACTGCCCGCTTCAAACCATTGCACCTGCACGGTTTCGGGTATCCCTTTTGCGATCAAAGCCTGCTTCCGGGCAGGATCTGCATGAATGAGTAACTGCATCATGTGGTTTGAACAGCAAATTTAGGTTGGCGGGTTGATAGAAATGAAGCAATTTGCCGGTATCTAAAGCAGCAGACATGGGAAAACAGATCATCAACACCATCAAAGCGCCGGCGCCGATCGGTCCGTATAACCAGGCAGTAAAAGCGGGAGGACTGTTATTCATCAGCGGCCAGGTAGCCCTTGTTCCCGAAACCGGTGAACTGGAAATGTCCGGTATCGAAGCAGAAACCCACCAGGTGATGAAGAACCTGGCGGCCATTCTCGATGAGGCGAAGCTGACTTTCGAGCATATTGCCAAGACCACTATTTTCTTAAGCGATATGGGCCTGTTTGCCAAAGTGAACGAGGTGTACGGTTCTTATTTTAAGGGTGATCATCCGGCGCGCGAAACCGTTGCGGTGAAAGGGTTGCCGAAGAATGTGAATGTGGAGATCAGCATGATCGCTGTGATCGATCTATAGGAGTTCTGCGTAGTAACGGGTGCTGAATGTTTTTGGCTGATCAGGCTGCAACAATATCAAGCCTATTCCATTATTGAAATTATCCGGCGCCCCGCTCAGATTTTCGATCGCGATACTTTTACGATGCGGCGGAATATAGATCTGCAGGATAGGATAGCTGCGATCCGGCATAATATGCAATCGCAAAGCATCATTGCCCAGCACAGCTCCGGAATCGCCGGCCAGCTCAAATGAGTTATCCAGTTCAATTCCTTTTAAAGAACAGGTTTTTTCAAAACGGCTATCCGCTATTTTTTTGCCGGTGGGCAACAGATCGGCATCGTATTCCAATTGCCCTGTGCTGTGGAACTGGAGTGTCCAATCGTCCACACTACCTCCCAATGTGAAATAGGGATGCCATCCGTCGGCATATGGTATCGCGTTTTCATTCTGATGCGATACGGTTGTTGATACTGTAAGTCTGTTCCGGGTTTCGAGTTTCCATTCAACCGAAAGATCATAGGCAAACGGATAGCCTTTGTCGGAACCGTCATAGTGCAGCGCGAGCATTACACTCGCATGTGAGGGATCGCTGTGGGTAGTTACGATCCTGAAAGGCAGGTCATAGACAAGGCCATGGATCGCATGTTCGCCCAGGTAAAATTTTTCGATCCTGTATTGCTTGCCCGACAACTCAAAAACGCCATGCCGCATCCTGCATACAAATGGACTCAGCTTTGCGCTTCTGAAACCGTTGGTGATCTGCCGGTGCGCATCTTCCACCGACGAAAATCCTTCAATAAGGTTCCAGGGCTGGCCGCTGCGGTGTACCCGGAATGCATTCAGCAGCCCGCCAAAAGCGTAGATCTCTGCCTCGGCGCCACTATCGGTATCTTTTAGAAGAATGACCGGATCTTCTTCTCTGTTCAATATTTCGGCTTCAAACGGCATAGCTGGGCTTGAGGGTTGAAAATAAGAAGATTCGCAGGATTTAATTGGTACACTTGTTTTACCGCTAAGACGCCAGGACGCAAAGTTGCGCTAAGCGAACGACCATCCTCGCGAATCCTGGCGCCCCCGCGTCTTGGAGGTTAAAATCCTCCACCCGAAAGCTAACAACCGTTAACCATTTGCTCCCAAACCTGTAAATTTGCAGCCTAGCTACCGCCATGTCATACACCCCGAAAAACAAAGTCAGGATCGTTACTGCAGCCAGCCTGTTCGATGGCCATGATGCTGCCATCAATATCATGCGCCGTATCCTCCAGGCCAAGGGCGCCGAGATCATCCATCTCGGTCATAACCGCAGCGTGGCGGAGATCGTTGAATGTGCGATTGAAGAAGATGTGCAGGGCATCGCCATTACCAGTTACCAGGGCGGCCATGTGGAGTTCTTCAAATACATGAAAGACCTGCTCGACCAGAACGGTTGCGGACATATCAAAATATTTGGCGGCGGCGGCGGAACTATCCTCCCTGAAGAAATAACGGTGCTGCATCATTACGGCATTACGCGCATCTATAGTCCAGACGACGGTCGCCACATGGGCCTGGAAGGCATGATCGAAGATGTGATCAGACAATGCGATTACAGCCTTAATGGCAATGGGGAATACAGATCGCCAATGACCTTACCTGAAGTGAAGGATGTGCGTAAGGTTGCGCGACTGATCACGAATGCGGAAAATGGCCAGGCAGTGAACGGCAAGGCAGCATCAAAAAAGATCCCGGTACTCGGTATCACAGGTACCGGCGGCGCCGGAAAAAGTTCTGTAACCGACGAGCTGGTCAGAAGATACCTGCATCGCTACGCTGATAAGACCATTGCCGTTATTTCAGTAGATCCTTCCAAGAAAAAGACCGGCGGTGCTTTGCTGGGCGACCGCATTCGCATGAACGCGATCTCCAATGGCCGCGCCTATATGCGCAGCCTGGCCACCCGGGACGATAACACGGCCCTCAGCGCCCATGTTCAGGAGGCGATCGATATCTGCAAAGCAGCGGATTTTGACCTGATAATACTTGAATCGGCGGGCGTTGGCCAGAGCGATGCGTCCATTCTAGACTATTGCGATGTGAGCCTCTATGTGATGACGCCGGAATACGGAGCGGCTTCGCAACTGGAGAAGATCAATATGCTCGACTATGCGGACCTGGTCTGCATCAACAAATTCGATAAATCCGGGGCACTCGATGCCCTGCACGATGTGCGCAAGCAATACAAGCGGAACCATAGTTTATGGACAGCAAAGGATGAAGAGTTGCCCATTGTGGGTACCATTGCCGCGCAGTTCAACGATGCCGGCATCAACCAGTTGTTTGAAAAACTGATGGGGTTGATCGGCAGTAAAACCGGCGCCGCTTTTTCCGCAGAGACGATTTCAGCTGCCGATAGCGCATCAACATCTACAAAATCACAGATCATTCCGCCGGCCCGTGTCCGTTATCTTTCGGAGATCTCGGAGAACAACAGGAGCTATGATAAATGGGTGACGGAACAGTGCGTCATCGCCACCAAACTATACCGCCTGGCCGGCGCTATCGAAGCGGTGGAATCGGCGAAACAGGATAGATCAGGACTGGACCAGATAAAAGCGCATTTCGACAAATTGCTTCATGCAGACTGTCACCGCCTGATCGATCAGTGGCCTGCTACGGTGGCTACTTACGAGAAAGATTTTTTCGAGTACAAAGTGCGTGAGAAAACGATCCGGCAGCCGCTGACAGCAAAATCGCTGAGCGGCTCGCGTATCCCGAAAGTTGTGCTGCCCAAATACAAGGATTGGGGCGATATCCTGCGCTGGCAGTTGCAGGAGAACCTGCCGGGAATGTTCCCTTATACGGCCGGCGTATTTGAACTGAAGCGCCAGGGCGAAGACCCTACACGGATGTTTGCTGGCGAAGGCGGTCCGGAAAGAACGAATAAGCGATTCCATTATGTATCGCTTGGACAGCCTGCGATCAGGCTTTCTACTGCATTCGACAGCGTTACTTTATATGGTGAGGACCCGGACCATCGCCCGGATATCTACGGTAAAGTAGGCAACAGCGGCGTAAGCATTGCCACTGTTGACGATGCCAAAAAATTATACAGCGGGTTCGATCTCTGCGATGCGAAGACTTCGGTAAGTATGACCATTAATGGTCCGGCGCCGATTGTGCTTGCTTTCTTTATGAACGCTGCCATCGACCAGCTCTGCGAGAAATGGATCGATGCGAATGGTAAATGGCCGGAGATAAAGGAAGCGATCAAAAACAAATTTAAAGCGCTTCCTCAGCCATCGTATTACGATCCCGCTTCGCCGGAACGGTTGCCGCAGGGTAACAACGGGCTTGGGCTGCAGTTGCTGGGTGTTAGCGGCGATGAAGTATTGCCTGCGGAAGTGTATGCGCAGATCAGGTCCGAAGCATTATCGCAGGTGCGGGGTACGGTTCAGGCCGATATCCTGAAAGAAGACCAGGCGCAGAATACCTGCATTTTTTCAACCGAGTTTGCCTTAAAACTGATGGGAGATGTGCAGGAGTATTTCATCAAACAGAAAGTGCGGAATTTTTACAGTGTAAGTATCAGTGGTTATCATATCGCTGAAGCGGGCGCTAATCCAATTACACAGCTCGCTTTTACTTTATCGAATGGATTTACCTATGTTGAATATTATTTAAGCAGGGGAATGCAGATCGATGATTTCGCTCCCAACCTTTCTTTTTTCTTCAGCAACGGGATGGATCCTGAATACAGCGTGATCGGTCGTGTGGCCCGTCGTATCTGGGCCAAGGCGATGAAGTACAAGTATAAGGGCAATGAACGTTCGCAGAAACTGAAGTACCATATCCAGACCAGCGGCCGTAGCCTGCATGCGCAGGAAATAGATTTCAATGATATCCGTACAACCCTGCAGGCATTGTATGCGATCTACGATAATTGTAACAGTCTTCATACCAACGCCTACGACGAAGCTATCACCACGCCCACAGAAGAAAGCGTGCGCCGGGCCATGGCCATCCAGCTGATCATCAACCGTGAACTGGGCACCGCGGTTACCGAAAACTTTATCCAGGGCAGTTTTGCCATCGAAGAACTGACAGACCTGGTAGAGGAGGCGGTATTGTCAGAATTCGACCGCATCACTGAGCGTGGCGGCGTACTGGGCGCTATGGAGCGGATGTACCAGCGCAATAAGATCCAGGAAGAAAGCCTTTACTATGAAACCCTCAAGCATACGGGTGAACTGCCGCTGGTGGGTGTGAACACTTTCCTTAACAAAAAAGGCAGTCCTACTATTACGCCCGGAGAAGTCATCCGGAGCACTACCGAGGAAAAGGAACAGCAGATCCAGAACCTGCAGGCTTTCTGGAAGCGTAATGAGTCAAAAAATAAGAAAGCTTTAGAGGACCTAAAGGCGGTTGCTGTCAATAATGGCAATATTTTCGCTGAGCTGATGGAAGCGGTAAAATATTGTTCGCTTGGTCAGATCACACATGCCTTGTACGAAGTAGGAGGCCAGTATCGCCGGAACATGTGATCCCGCGACAAAACATTACATTAGTGTTCTAAAAAACAAACGAATGAGGGCAAGGATTTTTATGACGACTGTCATTTGTACGATTGCGCTGGCTGCAACCGCGCAGAAGAAATTTGACAGTACGATGAAAGTGGGTAAGGCCGGTTTCAGGGTTTTCTGTGCCAATAAGAATCCCGAAAAGAATATTGCGACCATCAGTCCTGTTGGGTTTGATAAGGATGCGCACGAAGTATCTTTCGAGATCAAGGGCCGGGTTACAAAAGCAGAAGTGGATGATCTGAACGGCGACGGATTCCCCGACCTGGTAGTATATGTATACAACGGCGGCGATAAGCGTACCGGCACGGTGATCGGCGTCAGCTCCGATAAGAACCAGGGATTTGGTCCTATTTATTTCCCAGACATCACCGATGATATGAAACTCCGGGTGGGTTATGTCGGATATGATGAGTTTACGCTGATGGAAGGAAACCTGATGCGGCGGTTTCCTGTGTATTCAACAGCAGACTCCGCCAATATTAAACCTACCGGTGTTATCCGGCAGGTGATGTACCGCGTCGTACCCGGCGATAAGCCCGGCATTCAAAAATTCAAAGTCACCCGCAGCTACGAGTTGGGAAAGCCCAATAACGGCTAACCACCTGTCTTCATTAAATTATTGTTGCTACCGCAAATTCCAAAAGAGGCATTGTATCTTTAGCATCTCCATGCACGAAGATTATGAGAAAATTATTTAGCCTCGCCGCCTGCGTCATTGCTCTTTCCGGTTTTTCCCAAACGCTTCAGCAGGTAGAAGCCAATAAAGTGTTATTACCGAATGGCTGGTCCCTGACGCCGGTAGGCCGTAGCCTGAAACTCGGCGATCTTCCATTGAACATTGCGGTAAGTAAGTCCAGGAAACTGCTGGCTGTAACCAATAACGGGCAAAGTGTCCAGAGCATCCAGCTGATCGATCCGGTCAGTGAAAAACTGATCGACAGTATCGTAGTTGCAAAATGCTGGTATGGACTCGTGTTCAGTGATGATGAAAAAAAGCTGTACGCCTCTGGTGGTCACGATAACTGGATACTCGAATATGGGGTCCAGGGGAGGAAACTCGTGCTGCTCGACAGTATCCGGCTCGGAAAAAAATGGCCCAATAAGATCGGGCCGGCAGGTATTGCATTGGATGACCGAAAAAAATTATTGTACACAGTTACACGGGACGATCATAAACTGTATACGGTTGACCTGGCATCAAAAAAAGTTGTTGGTGAATTCGATCTGGGCGGAGAAGCGTATACCTGTACCCTTTCGCCGGATAACAAGGAACTTTACATCAGTTGCTGGGGTTGTGATAAAATATATGTCTACGATACAGAGAAAAAGACAGTGGCTGCTGAAATCCCGGTCGGCGATAACCCCAATGAGCTCTGCCTTACGGCTAACGGAAAATTTCTTTATGTAGCCAATTCTAACGATAATTCTGTTTCCATTATAGACGTACTGCAGCGTAAAGTGATCGAGGTGTTGAATGCCGCGCTATATCCTGATGCGCCCAGCGGTTCAACTACCAACGGATTGGCCTTGAGCAAGGATGAAAAAACCTTGTATATCGCCAACGCCGATAATAATTGCCTGGCGGTATTTGACGTGTCTAACAAGCCCCAGAGCAAGAGCAAAGGATTTGTTCCTGTTGGGTGGTATCCCACTAACCTGAAAGTGATCGGCAACAAAATATTCGTCGCCAACGGAAAGGGATTTTCTTCTATGGCGAATATGAATGGACCGAATCCGTTCGGAAATAAGCAGGAAGTATGGTACCAGGCCGGTGATCCCAATAAGCCCAAAGGTGTTCAATATATCGCCGGTTTGTTTCAGGGAACGATGAGCATTTTCGAAGAGCCCACCGAGCAGCAGTTGTCGATATACTCACAGGTCGTTTATCGGAATACGCCTTACAACAAAGTGAAAGAGTTGCTTGTACAGGGCGAAGCGGGTAATCCGGTACCGCGCAGGGTGGGGGAAAAAAGTCCTATCAAATACGTTTTTTACATTGTTAAGGAGAACCGTACTTATGATCAGGTACTCGGCGATATGAAGGAAGGCAACGGCGATCCGCGGCTGGTACTGTTTGGCGAAAATGTAACCCCGAACCTGCATGCACTTGCACGGGAATTTGTGCTGCTGGATAATTTTTTCGTGGATGGCGAAGTGAGCATGGATGGTCATAATTGGTCGATGGGGGCTTATGCTACCGACTTCCTGGAAAAGAACTGGGTGAATAGCTATGGCGGCCGGGGGGGTACTTACGATGGCGAGGGCAACAGAGAAATTGCAAATAATAAAGGCGGATTTATCTGGGATCATTGTAAGAAAGCCGGCGTAAGCTATCGTACTTACGGCGAATTTGCAGACGGCAATAAAGCTAATCTGCCTTCATTGAACAATCATTTCTGCCCCTACTATACCGGTTTTGATATGAAAGTGCCCGACACGGTCCGATATAAACAGTGGAAGCGTGAATTTGATTCGCTGATAGCTGTAAATGCCGTTCCGCAGTTTAACAGCATCCGGTTTGGGAATGATCACACAGAAGGATTACGGAAAGGAAGACCAACGCCTTATGCCCATGTTGCCGATAACGATCTGGCAGTTGGGATGTTTGTAGAGTACCTGAGCAAAAGCCCTATCTGGAAAGAATCGGCTGTCTTTATTCTCGAAGATGACGCGCAGAATGGCGCCGACCATGTAGATGCCCATCGGAGCACAGCTTATCTCGCCGGCGGTTTTGTAAAGCGTGGATTTGTGGATCATACCATGTATTCGACGTCTTCGATGCTGCGGACGATGGAGTTAATTCTCGGGATTCCTCCTATGACACAATATGATGCTGCGGCGCAACCGATCTGGCGCAGTTTCAACAATACCGCCGATCCGAGAGGCTTTGTTTCCAGGCCATCTAATATTAATCTGAAGGACAGGAATACTGCAATGAATGAATGGCAGAGGCGCTCTGAAAAATTCGATCTTACCAAAGAGGATCGCGTGCCTGATCTGGAATTCAATATTGCTTTATGGTATGGGTTGAAGGGTGATCATATACCTTTTCCTGGCCCTAAAAGAGCTGCTTTTTTCAAGCCGGTAAAGAAAGCAGATAAGGATGATGACTGATCATCGTCCGGAAAGAATAACGATTTTTGACACGGCCCGATCTATGCCGCTGTCGTCGCGTACGATAACCAGGTAAACTCCGCTGGCCGCTTTTTCGCCTTTGTAATTGCGGCCGTTCCAGATCATCTGCCCTCCTAACGCCCTGGCCTGAAAAACCAGCCTGCCATTTAATTCGGCAATCTTGACCATGGCGTTGTTGGTCAGCCCCCGAATGGCAATACTGCCACTATAACCTGCCGGAACTGGATTGGGGAAAGCCAGGATGTTATTGTTGTTGGCTACAGGATCGGTTGAAGTACTTCTGAAACTGCAGATCCCATTGAATGTTGAAATGAATACTTCACCTGTGGCGGGATCAACTGCGATTTTTCTGACATCGTTGCTTAGCAGCGGACTGTTTTCTTCTGTGAAGCGATAAATGATCTTTTCGCCATCTTCTGATACCAGCCAGACACCGTTCTTGGTGCCGATCCATTTCCGGTTAGCTCCATCGATAGCCATGCATTGCACGGTTTCGTCTTTGAAAAATAGCCCGGCAAAGTTACCCTGTTGAACAACCGGGAGTATGGCATCGCAGCTCTGTGGTGAAAAAACAGAACCGGCGCACTGAATAATGCCGATACCCCGGTCGGTTCCTACCCAGATAAAGCCATTTTTTTCTTTCAGGATACAAAGAACGTTGTTGCTGGGCAGGTTGCCATTTCCCGGCCCCTGCCGGTAAAATTTCCAGTGGTCGTCATTGATATTGTCGATGCTTTGACCATAGTTAAAACAAAAAAGTCCGTTGTCTTTAGGGCTGACGATCCAGATCTGATTGTAGTCGTCTACCAGTATCTGGCCAACTGCGTTTTCGAGATGTGTGAACGGGATGGTGAATGCCCTCCAACTACCATCGGCTTTACGGACATGCAGCTCCTGGGAAGCGCCGTAATTGCTCACCCAAAGGTTGTTATTCTGGTCAAATGCCAATCCGCTTACACGATAGCTTCCGGGGTCACCGATGGCTGGCTGGAGCGTACTGTTGTTTTGCTTAAAGATCAAAGGGGTGCCATTCGGTTTGAAATTCACAAGTCCCCCTCCAAAACTTCCGGCCCATAAGCTGCCATCTGATGGATCGGCGGCAAGCGCGATAAAATCAAGCACAGAATCGAGAACGGGAGTGTTATAGTAACTCTTATAGGTCCACAGATCATTTTTGAAAAAGTAAACGCCGTTTCGATCATACTGGTAATTCCACGCATTGTTAACGGCGCCCGCAGCTACATACAGCGTTCCATTGTCGAAGATCATTTCGCCTGAAGCAGTTCCCGGAGGACCATTAGGTATAAAGCGTTCGATGGCGTTCTTTGATAGCCCGCCAAACTGATCTGCGATCCAGATTGACCCGTTATCGGATATGGCTGATCTTGGTAAAGAAATAGTTCCGCTTTGCGCGAAAATTTTTTCGATGGCCCCCGAGGTGTTAAGCACAATTACTCGTGCTGCGCCGGCAGCGGTGCGCTGACAGACCAACAATTTATTCTCTGAGGAACTAAGGTTGAGAATAGGCCATGCAGGGTCAAAATAAAGGGTGGTCCAAATGGCTCCGTTTTGGATGATCAGTGAATCGTTTTTTTGTACGATAAGATGTCCGTTAGCTGATACCAGATTCGTTAGACTGCCTGATGGAAGACCTGTTGTTCCGCTTATATTCTGCCAATTGCGATAGTCTGAGAGATTGGCATTGGAGATCGGGGCTTTTTTTAATCCTTCATCCGTTGCTGCATAGAGGAATTGACCGTCGCTGGTAACTGCATTAACAGCGGTCTGTGCGCCATTGCTGCCGATAAGCCAGGTGTCACTGATCTCATATTTTTTCAGGTTGACCACAATTATGCCAAGGCCGGTGGATAAGTAAGCTGTACCATTAAGGCAGAAAATGTTGCTGACGGTCTTATTGCCGCTGATCGAGCTGCGTTTGATGTCGCCGATGTTTTTAACTGTAGAGCCTTTTAGAACATCAAGGTTACTGTTATTGTATGCGATGAGCAGTTGTTGAGTTGTCTGATCCCAGGCTATACATTTTACGCCGATATCATTGAGGCCGGTGATCTTACTGTAACGTTCAATGTCATTGTTTGCGTCCAATGCAAACAAGTTTGTAAGTGTGGCCACATACAATTGGTCGCCCTTTACAACCTGGATGGTCTGCTGGTAGTTAAGATGCTCACGCCATTGGCCGATGGGGGGTAGCAGGTTTTGGGCTGATGCAGATGCAAGACAGAAAAGCATCGATAGATAAACGACTATACGGGAACAGCTGGGCCGGAGACTGTCCGGTGAATGGAAGGATATAGTTTTTCGGAGCTCCATGCTATTCCATGTTGAATAGCGTCAGATGTTGACAATGCCATTCTTGATAGCAAAGATAGCGAGCCCTACCCTGGTTTTGACGTCCAGTTTCTTGAACAGATTGTCTCGGTAGGTATCGATGGTTCGCGGGCTCAGGCACATTTCGTCAGCTATCTCCTTATAAGTTTTTTCTGTGCAGATCCATTTGAGGAAGATTACTTCATTTTCACTGAGGTTATTAAGCGCCAGGGTATCGCTGTCGAATACTTCTTCGTGATTGATGTAATGCATCAATTTGCTGCTCACCAGCTCGTTGATGAAGTAGCCGCTGTCGCGGATGCTGTCCAGGGCTTCTTTGAATACCTTGGGTTTGCTGTCTTTCAGGATATATCCGCGTGCTCCGTTTTTCAGCATGCGAATTATGGCGGTGTCATTTTCGAGCATGCTCAGTACCAATATTTTGGTTTGAGGCATATTGGTTTTGATCCAGTTGGAGGTTTCATAGCCGTCCATCTGGGGCATGGTAATATCTAGAAGGATGATATCGGGCGGTGCTTTTGATTTTAACTTTTCAATGAATTGCTGTCCGTTGTTGGCTTCGAAGGCAACTTTATATCCTTCAAAGGAATTGATCATTGCAGCCAGGCCGGTTCTCAGCAGTTCATGGTCATCAACTAATGCAACGAAAGTCATGCGGTTAAGGATTTGGGTCTGATAAATAAAGTTATGACAGTTCCGTTACCCGGCGAGCTTTTTATATCGACAGTAGCGTTGATGGTTTTAGCCCGGTTTGATATGTTCTGCAGGCCGATGCCGCTGCCATCGGATTTAAGAGCGCCTGTATCGAATCCGATCCCATTATCGCAGACCTTCACCGCCGTCATATCGGGTTCGCTGTTGATCTCTATGCTTATTTCAGTGGCATTTGCGTGCTTGATAATATTATTTACGATTTCCTGGATAATACGGTAAAGAATAATATCCGTATTTGCATCCAGGATATGGAAGTGATCCGAGGAATAAAATTGTGTCCGGTACTGACCGGTTTTCTCCAGGGAAAATAGGAGCTGACGAATCGACTCGACAATGCCAATATCGTGAATGCGGTTATTTTGAAGATTATGGCTGAGATCGCGTAGGTCTTTGATGGCTTTGCCAAGAAGGTCATCCGTTTGCTCAATTTTTTCGTCGTTGGTGATAGTTGCACCCAGGGTATTTAGGTTCAAGCGAACCAGGCTCAGCACCTGCCCTATATTATCGTGTATCTCCTGGCTGATGTAAGAAAAGGCTTGTTCCTGGATTTCCAATTGCGTCTTTAACAGAGTCCGCTCGTAGCGGTTCTTCATCTCCTCTTTTTCCTGCTTGTTTTTGCGCTGGCGTCGGAGGAATACAAATAACAGCAGAAGTACAAAACTAGCTAGCAGTACAAAAAAAACGGACGCTACTACGATTGTAATGAGTATGTCTTCTTTTCGTTGCGGCATAAATAAAAGCCAATGCAGAATGAGGTATAAAGAATGCCATTCAAGCTATGAACAATAATTAGATAAATCTGTATTCCCTGGCTTTTTAAATCGCTGTAAATAAGATATTCAAAAAGTGCATTTACTATTACAGAACCTAAATAAAAAATGAGTAATCCACTACAAATCCAGAAAAATGGCTGCCTTGATAGTTGTTGATCCACATAGTCAGGTTGTATGGACTCGTAAAAGTAAAAGCACGAAAACAGGACGATAAAAAATGAGCCAAATAGGCTGGTGTAAGATGCGAAATTCTTGTCGAATCCTTGTAAGAACAGGGTGTTAATCACTGCCACCAGAACAATCACAGGTATGAACGAAAGCGTTATTTTTTTCAGGATTGGTCTTCTCAAATGAATCGAAAAGATTAAAGCGTAAAAAATAAACTCAAGTATAAGAAACGCGTTGTACATAATGAAACGGTATTGAAGCTTAATACCACGCAATCCTATGAACTCAACGCAAACAGTAAGCAGTAAAAAGGGAATAAATAGCTTAATAAGAGAACTTCTTTTGATAAAGTAGCTGACGACACAAAAAAGAAAACAAAGAATTTCGAAAACGAACGTTATCGGAAAATAGCGCATGATTAGTTCGTAGGTGTCGGAAACAAACTTCCCATATTTAGCGATCTCGATTCTGATTCTGGTGCTGAATCAGCATCGGTATGCGGACCATTTGAAGAACTGACACGCAGCTT
Organism: Chitinophagaceae bacterium; assembly: GCA_019247775.1. Lineage (GTDB taxonomy): Bacteria > Bacteroidota > Bacteroidia > Chitinophagales > Chitinophagaceae > Sediminibacterium. The sequence continues at coordinate 17,840 of JAFBAN010000241.1, forward strand.
TGGATTTCTGTCCCCCGTGAAAAAGATAGTCGCGTGACCAGCGTAAGATGGCCTTGGCGCTGTTTCGGCATCGTAGAGGCCGTAGCCAACATAAACGCTATCCATTTTGTACTTAACCAATAGGGTTGTCAAATATCCGATCAGATTTTTTGTCGAGTATCCAACAGTAGTTGTACCGACATTTGGATATTTCTTTGCAAACGCGTCTGACATTTTTTGAGCATGATCCGGGCTGATGAGACCAGTAATTGTAGAAGTTCCGGCAACCCCCTGTACAATCCCCTCAGAAGCAGGAACAGCCTTATTTTCTTGTTCCGTCGTCGTCGTTTCTTTCTGACAGCCCACAAATAAAAACACTACCACCGCAATAAGTAGAAATACGCTGCTGAGGAAGGAAAATTTTTTCATAACGATCGGTTTACAGGTCATCCGTCCAATTCTTATAAGACACTATAATTCAATGTGCAAGTTAATGTTTCTGAAATGTTTGGGGTCATGTTTATTGTAAAGGGATTGTCACTTTGGATTAACTTATTGATTTTCAGCATTAAAAGATGCTTAATGTAGATAAAAACGGTGTTTTTAACGCAGAAAAAACCGTGAAAACACCGAGAAAATACCGCGAAATGCGAGGTTCTTGTCGAAGGCAAACTGGTAGTTTTGTCCCAGAAGGATTTAGACCGCGGCCGTGACTTACACCCGAGTACTTATACGCGTATTTAAAATCCAATTCCTATGAGCCCAATTTTTTCCCCCTTGGCTCCTTATTCCCTCTCAGAACCGGATTAGTTTGTGGACAGCCTGATATACTTGCGGATCGTTACGCGATTTACTGCCCAGATCAAACCCAGGATCGCCGCTGCCGCTATAAAAGTTGTCGGCCCCAGCCATGTATCCAGATAAACATTCTGACGCGCAAGCCAGATATGAGCTCCATATTGTAGCCCCGTTATCATGATCATTGAAATCAATACGATCAGAACATTAACAGGAAAAAACTGCCGAACCAGAAAATGCCGCAATTGACCCGGTGACGCCCCAAGTGTCACCAGCAATATTATTTCTTCTTTGCAGGACGCTATAGTCAACTGAATGAAAAGCGTAAAGATCACCATTGCAAACAAGAACATCAGCAGGCCGGTAACCCAGGCAATCTTGACCACCAGATCTACAATATGTCTGTACCGGCTGAACCTTGTTTTATCCGCATCCGTCGCCAGCCCTTTTTCCTTCAAATAACTCACCAACGTGGGATTGCCAGGATCCTTCGTTCTGAGAATTGCCCTTGAAGGTTTAGCATTGGCAGCGTTAGCAAAGCGACTATTACCCCAGTTCATAAATTCCTGCGGTACCAACAGAGACGATATCCGATCGCTGAAACCCACAACCTTTCCATTGAGTGTCATTATTCCATTAGGGGTATAAACATTGATCTTAAATACGATCATTTTTACTACAGTCTGCGTCAATTGCGGTAAATTCTGCGAAAAGGAGAACTGGAAATTGTAAAAATCGAGGAACATGTTGGGGGCAATGATGGGAACAAATCTGCTCGACTCATCCCAATGCCAATCCTTGCTGACCACATCAATAAAATCATTGGGCACACTTTCAAAAGCAATATCTGTAAAAAAAGGAAATCTATCACTCGCACTCTGAATGGACGCTTTGAACCGGCTCGGCGTTAACAGGCCAACTGCCTCTACAAATCCCTGACGCTTCAGATCCGCAATCTCTGAATCATTTAACGACGTTGCGCCCAGATTTCTATCGGTTAACACCTTATTTACAACGAGAAAGTTAGCGATACTATCCTGGTTTGTTTTACTGTTTAAAAGATCATTATAGTCTACCTGTATCTGCACTGCGGATAATATCAGCAACATGGCAACCGAAAGGCCTATAAAAGCCATCACAAATCGTTTGCGGCCTGTAGCCGTTCTGATCAGTTTTTTCAATAAAGTGTTCAACGATCTCATAGCCCGTTCAAAGTTGATATCGATGCGTGTAGTCAAAATTTGAATCCTCATCAAGGTCTGTTACCAACAGTCCGGCACCACGTTTTTTGCACTCCTCCGCAATCAGGCTGGCGGCGAGCCTGGTATTATTATTGTCGAGATGGCTAAAGGGCTCATCCATGATGAGCCAGGAAAAAGGCTGGATAAGCGACCTGATAATTGCAATCCGCTGTTGTTCACCATAACTACAGATACCCGCCTGCTGCTCCAAGATATGTTTAACTCCGAGTCGTTCTGCCATTTCGTCTATCTTCTCTGCATCATACAACGGAGTTTGAAGAATTCTCTTCAAATCGATATTCTCTCTCGCCGTGAGGTTGGGAAACAAACGTAGATCCTGGAACACGACGGCCATTTGCGTCTGTCGTACGATCGCAAGCTCGTTCTCTACAATAGCTGGTAACGGTCGTTCATCAAAGTATACGCTGCCGTCATAATCCTGCCTCAGCTTATAAATGATATGGATCAATGTGGTCTTACCACTGCCGCTGGGCGCCTTAATTTTGACGATATTCCCCGGCTCCAGTGTCAATGTTGTGTTCCAGATATCAGAAGGCCGGGCAGATAATCTGTCTTTCAGGGGACGGGGAACGAGTTGCTCTAGCTTGATCATCATTGGGTACCAGACTTAACAGGATATAGCATAATAAAAAAGTCCTGCCATGCAGGACTTTTCGTTCAGTCGTTCAAAATCAATTCGTGCGAATAATGGCAGGAACACCGCCGGGGAACATTTTCTCCTCAGACTCCCGCTCCTTTTTCGCCTGTACCCGCATATCGATCGCAATATTAGTAATAAGACTTGTCAGGGTAACCAGGCTGTTCTGCGTTTCATTCTGCATCCTTACTTCGAACGATGCTTTTTGTGCATCGCCGTCAAATTTGTCGGAAGTGCCGATCATATCTTTGAAGGTTTGTTTCGCAGATACCAGAGAATGATTGAAATGGCCCGTACTATCACTAGTAAACCCATTCAGGGTAGTTGCAATATCAAAATAGAAAGCACCTGTTTTGCCTTTGAAACGCTCCAGCACATCCTTATTGATCGCAGCCGTAGCTGTTTTAGCCATGTATGCACTGTAAGTAACGGAATCGCTTGCAATGACGAGATTTTTGTCATCGGCAACCAAAAACGCAAAGGAGTTTAGCGGCTGTTTCAGCATATACGCCGATGCCCGCTTTTCGAGCAGCCCCTGTTCAACGCCCTTATCCATGATCTTCGCAAAACTGGCCTTATCGCCTACCGGCGCTATGAATATCATCTTGCCCCATGCTTTCTTTTTCATCATGCTCCGCTCATCGGTCTTGGCTTGCGGCTCTACACTCGACATACCCAGGTCCGACACAACCACGGCCATATCACCTTTCAATGCTTTGTACAGGTCCTGGCTGCTAAGGCCTATTTTTTTCTGTAGCAGATCATTCGCCAGACCTTCTACTTCGAGCTGTTTTAAAAGACCACCGATTAGCTCAGGATTGAATGCCGTTAACCATAGCACATCTATGTTCGACGAGGGATAATGCTGCACCAGAGAAAGATCAACTGCCGGACCGGCATATTGCTTCAACACGCTCGATAATGTAGGGTTCGTGTAATTGGTCATCTTCGCCACGATCTTGCCGGTTTCAAAGGTCAGCGTAGCCGTTGTGTAGTTGTCTTTCAGAAGGTCCTCCAGCTTCGGGATCTGGAACGGCATTGCATTCAGAGCGCTGATAAAACTATTACTGTTGGTAAACATGTAACCATCGGCTTTGTCCTTGAACATATTCGTAAAGGCAGTAACCTCAGCGAGCGACTCGCTGGTTTTTTGAGTAAAATAACGCGTAACCTGCTCCTTTATCTCCGAATTGAGATCTACCGGCGCGCCTGGCTTAAACCTCATTGCTGCAGAATCGTATACCGCTTTGGTGTTATGACTATGGTGTGTGACGATGATCTGCTTATCATTCCATGCGATCATAGTGCCTTCGTGAGGGAGCAGGTAGCTGAAATCCTGGGCTTTTTGTACAGATATGTTCTTAAGGTGTTCGTTCCTTCGTGTGAAAGCGCCGAATTTTGCCGAATCCTTTAATGAACCCAGCACGCTCATGGTTACGGAATTGTTGCTGTCCGCATTCAGTTTCTGCGATATAAAAACAAATATTTTTTCATTCCAGTCTATGCCGGCCTGCAGTCGCATATCATCGAACATGGCCTTTTCTTTTGCGTCTGCGGAGTCGTTTTTAAAGATGCGGCTGATCAGAGAATCGATGCTGATACCGCCTTTCTGCAGCTTATCCTGCATCTGCTGCGGATCCATCACGAGTACGAGGCCGGCATCTTTCGGGATATAGCGGGCTTCCTTAGGAATATTGTTTTTACAGGAAACAAGGCAAAAGCTCAGGAAGACGATTCCTAACGCTGATCTCAGAAGAGTTTTCATAAAATGAATTGATAGTGGACACTAAGTTAAAACTTGTACCCGAATCATCCGCCTGATTATTTGCCGATCGACTGATAAATGGCCTCCTGAATATTAGGCCTGACATTCATCTGGCCGAATTTGGTGTTGTTCCGTGTAGGAGTAACCCTGTTCGACAGAAAAATATAGACCAGATTATATTCAGGGTCGACCCATACGCAGGTGCCTGTAAAGCCGGTATGCCCGAAAGTAGCCGGCGAAACGCTCTTCGAAGGGTATGCATCTTTTCTGGTGGCATTGTCCTTGTACGGCTTGTCGAAACCCAGGCCCCGATGGCTGATCGTGCTGTTATACGCGGTGAACTTGTCGATGGTCGATTTCTGCAACAGCCTCACGCCATTCAATTCGCCGCCGTTCAATAACATCTGGTAGAGTTGGGCCAGGTCATAAGCGCTGCTGAAAAGCCCCGCATGACCTGCAACGCCGCCAAACATCGCCGAACCCTCATCATGCACATCCCCCCGGATCAGTTGCTGACGGAAATGTTTTTCGTCTTCTGTAGGAGCGATATTGTCAACCGGCATCAGCTCACGCGGCCTGAACGTGGTAGTGGTCATGTTCAGGGGCAGATAGAAAGTCTCGCGAACGTATTCGTTCAACGGTTTACCGCTTACGGCCTCAACGATCTTCCCCAGGAAAATAAAATCATTATCACTGTACACGAATTTATTTGGCGCACCAAGCTTGCTCCTCAATATGCGCTGGTATAGACTATCCTGCCAGTCGTTACGCAAATAAAGTCCTTCCGCTACCCGGTACCGGTGCCCCTCATCCCAGTTATTCGAAAAATACTGCGGCAAGGGCTTGCCGGTAACAGTATCGATCACTTCCCGATAGAATGGGATAAAAGGATTCAGTCCCGCCTGATGCAGTAAGATGTCTGTGAGCTTCAGGGGGGCCTTATCTGTTCCGCGGGTCCAGGGCAAATAATCACCCAATGTTTTGTCCAGATCTATTTTTCCCTGCTCATACAGCTTCATTACAGAAAGTGTGGTGGCAGAGATCTTTGTTACCGACGCGAGATCATACACCATGTCCGGCGTTACCGGCTCTTTTTTATCAAGATTGGTATAGCCGAATGCTTTGTGGTAGACCAGTTTGCCATCCTTCGCCACCAGCACCACACAGCCTGGAACAGCCATTTTTTCAACCGCGTCGTTGGCAATTGAATCGATCTTCAGCAGTGTCCTACTGTTCATGCCTACCGATTCAGGCGCTGCCGGGGCGAAATAGTTATGGTATACGATGCCGTCGCCAAATTTCAGACGATCAGTTACGGTTACCGGTAATTTTCCTTTCGGCTGAATAACACCTTCTAGCAATTTAACGGCGGCTTCCTGCGTAAGATCGTCGTCTTCGTAACAGGCCACCAGGTTGGAGGGCTGACTAATGTATTTTATGGCATACGGATTTCCGAACGCAAGTGTGATGGTATTCGGTTGCTGTAACGCATTTACCAGGTAGATGACCGCATTGCTTAAACCATAATTCCCCGCGGGACGCCGGCTATAATTATGAAGTCCAACTACAATGGCATCATAGTTTTTTGCTGCCAGTGTTTTAATTAACTGGGTAGCGGCGGCACTGTCTACCTTGTCGGCAGTGATCACCATAGTTTTATCGTCCATAAGTTGTGCGCCTATCGGTGCCTTGCTTCCGAACAGATAAACTTCGGCGCCGTATTCGCTCCGCATCCTGGAAGTGATGGTGTTCTCGCCCGCCGATCCTACCGCTATATAGGCAATCCGTTTTCCTTTCTTCAGAGGTAATATGGCGGGATTTTGCGCTGCAAGTAAGGTAAGTGCGGTTTCACTTACCTGCTGTCGGATGGTATTGGTTTCTGCATTGAGATCGTTTACAAGATTATCGGTCTGAACAGGCTTCCACTTTGAAAGCCCGAGATGATATTTCGCGAGCAATACTTTTTTTACTCTTGCGTCGATATCCTCCCAACTGAGTCTTCCTTCCTTGATAGCTTCTTTCACTTTGGCAATACTGCCGGGGATATCGCCGGGCAGGCATAGCATATCGTTGCCGGCGATCAGCGACATAACCGATGCATCGCCTTTTGGAAAATATTTAGCAACACCCTGCATTTCCAGGGCATCGGTGAATGTGATCCCTGTAAAATGAAGATCGTTGCGCAGGATGCCGGTAACATTTTTATAAGAGAGGGAACTGGGCAGATTGCTGGTGGTATCGATAGCGGGAATAGAAAGATGTGCTGTCATGATACTGCCAACCCCAGCTTTGATCAGCTCAGAAAAAGGATATAATTCCAGGTCATCCAGCTGTGCGCGGCTTTTGGTGATCACGGGCAGGTCTTTGTGCGAGTCTACCGATACATCGCCGTGGCCGGGAAAATGTTTCGCGGTTGCCATTACTCCCACATCCTGCAAACCTCTCATATACTGCACGCCATACAGCGCTACCTTGTACTTGTCTTCGCCGAAACTTCTGTCATTAATAACGGGGTTGAGCGGGTTATTGTTCACGTCTACATCAGGCGCATAGTTTACCTGTATCCCCATTCGCTTGCACTGTTCGCCCACTACTCTGCCGAACCTGTAAATGAGTTGAGCGTCCGGTGTGGCGCCCATCATCAACTGACGGGGAAAACTGATCACACTGTCGAGCCGCATCCCCACGCCCCATTCCGCATCGATGGAGATCATGAGCGGGGTTTTGGCAATAGATTGGTATCTGTTGGTGAGCAGCGCCTGCCTGACGGGCCCACCCTGGAAAAAACAGAGCCCGCCTACATTGTATTTTTTGATCAGCTCTGTTACTTCAGCCACATGTTCAGGGCCCAGGTTGCTATGTGCCCTTATGATCATCAGCTGCGCGATACGCTCGTCTTTGCTGAGTTTCCTGAACTTTTTCTTCACCCAGCGCATGGCCTGCGGGGTTTCTTCATAAAATTTCTGGGAAAAACAATCTACTGAAACAAAAGCGATCAGGAAGAAGATCAGTAACAGGGACAGAACAGTTCTTTTCATGGCACAGACTTGAGGCAGGCAAGTTACTGATTCCGTGGCATTAGCGCGACGCAGGCCGAAGCCGGCAATAAAAAAGCCCGGCATTTAAACATGCCGGGCTGCGTTCCTTGAAAATCGTTATGCCTGTTCTTCGGCGTTCTCCTCCTCGCTGAGTTTTGGCTCGATCTTATTCGCCTTGAGCACGCTGTACCATTTGATCATTTTCTTCATGTCGCTGGCGTATACCCTTGCAAAATCCATATCGGGATACACTTTCTGAAAATAGGCTTTAACCGCTGCTGCATCTTTTTCGGAAGGCAACTTTTCCTTGCTCTTACCCATTGCCTGGAATACTTCCACGAGGTTTACATTGTCCCGAACGGTATATACTTCTATGCTTTCCAGGTGGGAGAAATTATGGATGCGGCTGCTGATGAAACGGGTATTCTGGTCTTCGAGCGATTTCACGATAGCGCCATCGGTTTTACTGCCCACCAGCTCAAACAGACCATTGAGGCCGGTAACAGAGATCAACTTACTATATTCCATATATCTTGTTTAAGAGCGCAAAGTAAAGGTAAAAAGCATAAATAGCTGCCGGTGCGTACCGATAAAAAAACGAGGGCCTTATGACTTTATCCCCGAAAACCCCGGCCTTATCAGCCGCTGCGGGCTGTTCATCCATCTTATTTGGAAACTATTTTTTATTTGTTATACATTGGTGGAAACAGCCCGCAACATGAAAAAGGCCGTCGCACTGATCGCGTTCGCCTGCATATCTTCCGCAGGCTTTTCACAAGCCACTGTAACCGGTTCTCCCTGTATCTCCAATCCCGTGTACCGCCAGTTCGATTTCTGGATCGGGGAATGGGAGGCTTTCGGGCCCAAGGGCAAAGGTGGCGAGAGCCGGGTAGAACGCATCCTCGATAGTTGCGTCATTCTCGAAAACTGGACCAGCGTGCAGGGAAACTACAGCGGAAAAAGTTACAATACATTCAATGCAGCAACCGGCAAATGGCAGCAATACTGGGTAGACAATAAAGGCGGGGTTACAGAATATTTCGACGGACATTTTGAAAACGATAAGATGATCCTTCAGACCGCCAACCTGAAACAGCCAGATGGGAAATTCAAAATTCAGAAGATGACATTTTATAAGCTGGGCGCTGATAAAGTGCGACAGCATGAGGAAAGTTCGACAGACGCTGGCGCCACCTGGAAAACGGATTTCGATCTTGAATACCGACGCAAAATCAAATAACATGAAAAGAAAAGCATTTCTGCAACAGGTTACGTTGGGCGCTTCCGGCTTGCTGTTGCCGGCATTGTCGGGCGCGCAAAAGCAAACACCGGAGCCGCTGCCTATTGCGCAGGTAAAAGAATTCGTGATAGCAGGTCATGGCAAATTCGACGTGGTGAAGCAAATGCTTGCAGAATCGCCTACATTGCTGTACGCTACCCACGACTGGGGAAAAGGTGATTTTGAGACAGCCCTCGAAGGCGCGGGGCATGTGGGCAATAAGGAGATCGCCAACTGGCTCATCCAGCAGGGCGCCCGCACCAACCTGTTTGTACTGACTATGCTCGGCAAAACCGCCCTCGTAAAATCTTTTCTGGACAGCTTCCCGGCTTATATCAATGCGAGGGGACCACACGGATTAACCCTCCTGCATCACGCCAGCAAAGGCGGTGAGGATTCGAAGGAGCTGCTTGATTACCTGAAAGGGAAGGGAATGACAGAGATGAAAGTAAGTCTGTCTTGATCCACTGAACAACCTGCTGAATAAGTCATAACCACTAAAACTAACAACATGAAAAAGATCAAATTTTTATCGGGGCTGCTGCTGATCAGTTTTGGCGCAGCTGCCCAGGGCATGCCGCCGGATTCCATCAAAGCGCAGATGATCAAAGACTGGCAAAGAGCAAAATTTTATACGAACGCATATCTTAATGCGATGCCCGCAGACCGGTATTCGGCCCGTGCGGTGGACAGTATCCGCAGTTTTTCTGAGCAGATGCTGCATCTGGCTTCCGGCAATATCGGGCTGTCGGCCAATGGAACCGGCGTGCAGCGCATTTTTCCGGGATTCAATATGGAAAAATCTGCCGGCGCACAGAGCAAGGATTCTGTGAGCTATTATGTGAATGCCAGCTACGACTTCGTTATCAACTCGCTGCAGACAATGGATGCCGGTAAATTCGGTGAGCATGTAAAACGCGGCAATTTCGATGAAACAAGGATGAGCTGGATCAACAAAGCATTCGAACACCAGTCGCACCATCGCGGACAGTGTACCATTTATATCAGGCTGCAAGGCCTCCGGCCGCCGAATGAAATGCTGCTATAAGTTTTAGTAGCCTGTCCTATTCGATCTGTGGTAATCTGTGCGATCTGTGGCGATTTATCAATTTCTTTTGCCACAGATCGCACAGATTACCACAGATTTTTTATCCGGGAAATAAGCTCTTGTCGATATTGGGAATGATGCGCAATGCATTCTTGTAATAGATCTTTTTCAGGATCTCATCGTTTAATCCCATCCCGTACATCCTCCAGAAAGCATGGTATTTTTTGTGATAGGGAAAATATTCATCCTCTGTTTCCAACACCCTGAAATAAGTGGCATATTCGGAGGGTACCCAGCTGTCTTTACCGAATAAGATCCTGTCCTGGTATTTTTCGAAGAAGCGCTTTGCCATTCTGGGCTGCCTGCCCAGCTCCGCTATCACCGCTCCGAATTCTACGTTCATGTTGGGAAATGAATCAAGTAAACTGCCCAGTTTGGCCAGATCATTAGGGTACCATCCGAAATGGGCGGCAATAAAAACGGTATTTGGATGTTTCCTGATGATATTATGCTGCTCCTGTATCAGCTCCTCCCATGGCGCCGGATCGGTTTTGCTTCTTTTCCTGTCGGGATGCGTGGCCAGCTCCAGCCAGCGTTCATTTTTATCATCCATCGCATCCCAGAAAGGTTTGGGGTCGGCTGTATGGATCAATACAGGGATTTTCAGCTGACCGCATTTTTCCCAGATCGGATCGAGGCGCGGATCGTCGATGCGGAGCAGCTTGCCCGCATTATCGCGGAAAGAAAATCCAAGATTCTTATACACTTTCAGACCATTGGCGCCCGCTTTTACATCAGCTTCCAGTTCTTTCAGCGCGTTCTCCGTCCAGCCGGGCCGGCCTACACCAATGAATGAAACATTGGTGAACTGAATAATGCGGTTAGGAGTCGCTTCTCTTACATGTTTGATCGCATCCACCAGGTACGCGGGGTCCTGGATGCCGAACTGGCCTTCTACCGATCTATAGCTTCTTCCGCTCAGGTTCACCATCACGCGCATATTCAACTGGTCCATTTCTTTCAGCAGGCCTTTAATGTCCTGGGTGGGCATACTGAACTGGTGGTTATGTACGTCGATAAATGGGAATTTCGCTCTGGTAAGCGGATGTGCGGGAACTACCAGTGTAGAAACGGGTTCATAGGTCTCGAAATCCATTTTCTGCGCCGATACCATTGCCGGCAGCAGGTATAGACAGTAAGCAATGATCTTCTTCATGCAGCGGTGTTTTGGTTATGCTGAAACTAATGCAAAGCCGTAAGGTTGAAAAGCCGGCCTTGTATCTTAACGTTTAATTGGATCATCTGGTATTCGAGGGGTCGTTCAAAGCGGCCTGTAACCGCACCGACAGGGTTTCATAATCCGTATAGCCTCTCGCCAGCAAATGAAATCTTGCATCGGAAACCTGCAGCAATAGGCAGGGATAACCGGTTACTTTCAGCTGCTTGCAAAGCTGAAATTCATAATAGGCCTGTTCCTTGTATTCTTCGCT
>JAFBAN010000200.1 GCA_019247775.1 Chitinophagaceae bacterium
TCGGCTACAGCACGCTGCTTGATTGCAGTGGTATCCACCAGGGCTGCGGTATGACTTGTCTGATTGCCGTTACAGGCAGCAAAAACTGCGGCAACGGAAAGGATAGCTAATACACGTTTCATTACTTATCGTTTTTGTTTATAAATCTCATGCTCTTCTCAAAAAAAAGCATGCCAGAGCGTTCTCCAGATTGGACAGGGCTACGGGAAGAAGGTTTAAGTCCCCAGTTTTTTACAGAATTTTAGCTCCATTTTTTTGGGTGGGAAGGAGGCAAAAAGAAATGTTAAAGCGCCTGCGAGCCAGCTCAGGCGCCTTTTTCTTTCTCGGCTGCATAGCGCCCCAGCAGCTCTTTTATATCGTTCAGGTTGATGGGCTTGCTGATATAATTGTCCATTCCCGCCGCGATGCATTCTTCCTTGTCGCCCTGCATGGCATTCGCAGTCATGGCAACGATCAGTGGCTGGATAATGGACAGACCCCGGATCTTGCGTGTTGCTTCCAGGCCGTCCATTTCAGGCATCTGCACATCCATGAATACCAGGTCGTAGCTTTTTACATGCACGGCCTCTACCGCTTCAACCCCGTTCTGAACATAGTCGGCGCGGTAGTGCATCTTGGCGAGCATATGACTGATGATCTTCTGGTTAACCAGGTTGTCTTCGGCCACCAGTATGCTTAAAGGACTGGTTTCGACGGAATCCGGGGTTACGGATAAACGTGGTTCTTCTTTTGGCGTTTCTTTGGTCAACGTTCTTCGGTTTTTTCTCAGGCTATTGATCACATGTGTATTCAGCACATGCTGCTTGATCGGCTTTGTTAGTATTGAACTGAACACATTGTTGTACGCTTCCCTGCGTTCGTCCCCTATTGAACTCAACAGGATCACCGGCAGTTCAGGAAAATGTTTTTTTATCCTCAGTCCCAGCGCCACCCCATCCATCGAAGGCATCTGCATATCGGTGATCACCAGGTCGAACTTATCGTCGCCGTCAAGGATGTTCAGCGCTTCCGGTCCCGAGCTGGCGCATACCGTTACGAATTTCCACAATTCGAGCTGGGTTTTCAGGATATTCCGGTTGGTGCGGTTATCATCCACCACCAGGATACGCATTCCTTCCAGTCCCTCCATATTGTAGTGGACATAGGTAGTAAGCGTATTCACACCCGCTTTCGCCTCAACCGTGAATGCAAAGGTAGAACCTTCTCCCGGTTTACTCTCCACTGTAAATCTGCCGCCCATCAGGGCCACCAGTTTCTCCGAAATAGCCAGTCCCAGCCCCGTACCGCCGTATTTCCTTGTGGTCGACGAGTCTACCTGCGAGAAGGATTTGAACAGCCTGTCCAGTTTTTCCTGTTCGATGCCGATGCCCGTATCCCGCACCTCGAATTTAAGCTGCATCCGCCCGTCGGTCCAGGTCTGCAGCAGCCTTACCCCGAGGAATATCTCGCCTGCTTCAGTAAACTTGATCGCATTGCTCACCAGGTTCAGTAATACCTGCCGCAGCCGCAGCCTGTCTCCCATGATCTGGGTGGGTATGCCGGCATCAATCTGGTACACCAGGTCCAGCCCCAGTTGGGCCGCACGGGTAGCGAATACGTCGAGCACTTCTTCTATACAGTTGCGCAGATCGAACTCATTGTACTCAAGCTCCATTTTCCCCGATTCGATCTTGGAATAATCAAGGATATCATTGATCACGTGCATCAGGCCATCGCCGCAGCTGCGGATGGTGTCTGCATATTCTTTCTGCTCCGGGGTGAGATCTGTCTGCGCCAGCAGGGAAGCCATACCGATCACGCCATTCATCGGCGTGCGGATCTCATGACTCATGATCGCAAGAAATTCGCTCTTCGCTTTGTTTGCCAGTTCCGCTTCCTGCCGCGCCTGCTGCTCTTCCGCCGTAAGCATGGCCAGCCGCTCCGTTCTTTCCTGCACCAGTTTTTCCAGTTTATATTTCTGCGATTTGATCGTATTGATCCGGTACCTGTAGAAACTGATCACCGCTCCGCCGAGGCCCAGGATAACAAGCAGCCTGAACCACCAGGTCATCCAGAACGGCGGTACGATGGTAAGGTTCAGGCTAACAGTTTTGGCAGACCAGGACCCGTCATTGTTCATGCCCTTTACCCTGAAGACATATTTGCGAGGATCGAGATTGGTATACGTGGCCGAGCGGCGTGCGCCGATGAAGTTCCAGTCTTTATCGAACCCTTCCAGCATATAGGCATACTGTTTGGTTTCCGGGTTGGTATAGTTGAGGGAAGCGAATTCAAAAGAGATCACCGAGTGCTGGTAGGGCAGCACCACTTCATTGGTTTCACTGATCGATTTCTTCAGCGGCGAAGGATCATGCTCATCCTTCGCAATGGGTACTTCCTGGTTGAACAAACGCAGGCTGGTGATCACCAGCGGCGGATCGAATGCATCGTTGGGAATATTGTCGGGAATGAATGCATTGAATCCGTTCACGCCGCCGAAAAACATAGTGCCATCATGCGCGGTCAGAGAAGCATGCGCTTTGAACTCATTCGACTGCAGGCCCTCAGCCACATAGAAGCTCTTGAATTTCCCGCTCTGCACATTGAACCTGCAGATCCCCTTATTGGTACTGATCCATAGATTGCCCAGGTTATCCTGCTGGATGCCGAAAACGATCTCATTCGGTAATCCGTCCTTGGCCCGCCAGTTGGTGAACTGTCCGCTGCGGGGATCCAGCCGGTCGAGTCCGCCTGCTGTACCCACCCAGATATAACCCGTATTGTCTTCGTACAGGCAATTGATGGTGTTATTGGAAATACTATTTTTCGAAGCGTCGTGGGTATACCGCGTGAATGAATTCGTTTTGTGGTCGTACAGGTTCAGCCCATTGTCGTAAGTGCCTATCCAGACATTACCGCGACTGTCGCCCATCAAAGTCTGGATATTATTGCTGCTGATGCTCCGGTTATTGCCCGGTTGGTTCCGGTAGTGGATGAACCGCCTCGTAGTTGCATCATACCGGTTGAGTCCCTCGCCATAGGTGCCGACCCACATCGAATTCTCACGGTCGCGGATAATTGCATATACATTATTGCCGCTCAGGCTGAAACTGTCGGAAGGATCGTTCTTGAAATTGGTGAACCCGGTATGTGCGCTGTTCATAACGCTCAATCCATCGCCCCAGGTACCGGCCCAGATATTGCCCTTCGCATCCTCCTGCACAGTAAGAACATAATTGCCGCAGAGCGAATTGTTATTGCCAGGCTCGTGCATGAAATGCGTGAACTGCCCGGTCTTTTTATCAAGCAGGTTCAGGCCTCCCCCATCCGTTGCGATCCAGATATTATTCTTCGAGTCTTCCTGCAGGTAGAGCACATTATTGTTGCTGAGGCTATTCGGGTTGGATGTATGTTTATAGTGCGTGAATTTATTCGCGTCCTTGCTGAACATGTTAATGCCTCCGCTGTAGGTGCCCAGCCACATATTACCCGATGCATCGCGGTACACACAATCGATGGAATTGTTGGTAAGGCTTGTATTATCGATATCATCATGCTGGTAACTTGTGAACTGTTCGTTCTGCGGATTCAACACGCTCAACCCGCCATTTTCAGTACCCACCCACAGCAGGCCATTCCTATCTTCTACCACGGCAAAAACAACATCATGGGCAAGGCTGCGGTCGTTATGAGGATCATTTACAAAATGCCGGAAAGTATTCGTGCGACTGTCCATCAGCTCAAGCCCGCCGCCTCTTGTGCAAAGCCACAACCGGTGCCGGTGGTCCTCATACAGGTTCAGGATCTTATCGGAAGAAATGGAGTTGGGATTCCTGTCATCATGCATGAAAGCAGTAAAAGTTTTTGACTTCCGGTCCATCAGGTTTAAACCGCCTGTGCCCGTGCCGATCCATAACTGGTTGCGTGCATCTTCGAGCACCACGTTCACCTCGTTGTTGCTGAGACTACGGATATCACCGTTCCTGTGCTGGTACGATTCGAACTGCCCGGTGCTCCGATCCAGGCGATTGAGACCGCCGGTTTGTGTTCCTATCCAGAGATTTCCCTGTTTGTCTTCTGCAACGCATTTCACAAAATCATCGGAAATACTGCGGGCATTGTTCTTGTCATGTTCGTAGTGTACAAACCTGTTCTTATCCCGGTCAAAGCGGTTCAGTCCGCCGCCCCAGGTAGCGATCCAGATCACCCCGGCTTTATCTTCTATGATATTGGTGATGAAATTATTGCTGATAGTGGCCGGATCATCGAGGTTATTTTTGTAGACAGTGAACTGGTAACCGTCGTACTTGTTCAATCCGTCACGGGTGCCGAACCACATGAAACCCCGGCTATCCTGCAATATGCAGGTCACATTACTCTGCGACAGGCCGGCATCCCGGTCAAGGTGCAGGAATTTAAGTTGGCGGGGTTGGGCAGAGAGATTGCCACCCGTAAACAGGCAGCAAAGCAAAGCAATATGCAAGCAATGTCTCATCATAGAGGATTCACTACAAAGAACTGTAAACGACGATCAGTCCGTTATAGGAGATACCTGTAAAAGGATGTAGACCCGTGAGTTCAAATCTGTAGTCTGGCTACCACAATTTATGCTAACGGAAGCCCGGACTATTTATTGTTCTGATCCTGCTAACTCATAAATTTACGTAGATGAAATCAATGAAGCGTAAAATCATAGGCTGGTTGCTGCCGCTTCTTTTGGTCGCATCCGGGTCGCAGGCGCAGGACCGGCTCGTGGGATACCTGCCTATCTACAATTTCCGCCAGCCGGAGATCAGCAGGATACCGTTCGCAGGACTCACCCATCTTAACCTTGCTTTCGTGCGCCCCGATTCTACCGGAGTCTTATCGCTGCCGCCCTGGGTCGACTCGGTAATCCTGCTGGCCCATGCCGCGCATGTAAAAGTGCTGGCTTCTATTGGTGGCGGCAGTCCGCCCGCTTATTATGCAAAACTGGTGGCGCCGCCGCTTCGCGATGGTTTTATCGGCCAGCTCTCGGCTTTTGTGCAGCAACACCAGCTGGATGGGATCGATGTAGACCTGGAAGGTTCTTTTATCGACTCCAATTATGAAGCATTTGTCACCCGTCTCGCAAAAGAACTGAAACCCCGCGGTAAACTGCTCACCGCCGCCGTAGCCACCTGGGTTTCCCGCCGCATCACCGATGCAGCATTGCAGCAGTTCGATTTTGTGAACCTGATGTCGTACGACAAAACAGGACCCTGGACGCCGGATAGCCCTGGCCCGCATGCGCCGATGCGGATGGCCGAAACAGACCTGCATCACTGGATCATAGAAAGAAAGTTGTCGAAAAGTAAGGTAGTGCTCGGTATTCCGTTCTACGGGTACCGCTTCAGTAAAGCAGGCATCAGGAGCATGTCGTACAATGAGATCCTTGGCAGTTTTCCGCAGGCGGCATTGCAGGATTCTGTTCTGCTTGCCGACAGTGCAGGCATCTATTTCAATTCGCCGGTAACTATCCAGGCCAAGACCAGGCTGGCCCGGCGCGAAGCCGGCGGTATCATGATCTGGCAACTATTGCAGGATGCAGATGCGGATGCCTCATTGCTAAGACTGGTGCAGGAAACTATGAAAGAGAAAAAAAGGCGCGGCAGGCGGAACGGCTAAGCTTATTTTTTCTGGTAGACCCGCACATAATCCACCAGCATGCTTTGCGGGAAAATGCTGTCGTCAACGCCCTGTGCGCCGCCCCAGTTGCCGCCGATGGCGAGGTTAAGGATCATGAAAAAATCTTTGTTATAAGGCCATGCATCCGATCCGAGTGCAGGATCGTAATAACTGAAAAATACATCCCCATCGATGGACCAGATCACCTGGCTGGCGGTCCACTCCAACGAATACACATGAAAACTGTCCTGCGCATCGGGAATGAGCTTGCTGCTTCCTTTCTGTTTTCCGTTGCCGCCATTGTATAATTTGTTGTGGGCAGTACCATAGATCGTATTGGGCATATAACCTACCTCTTCCATGATATCCAGCTCGCCGTCGTCGGGCCAGTGAAGGGGATCGTTGGCAGACAGCAGCCAGATGGCAGGCCAGGTGCCACGCCCCTTCGGGAGCTTTGCCCTGATCTCGAAACGTCCATAGGTCCACTGCATTTTGGCTTTGGTCAACAGCCGGGCAGAAGTATAATTCCGCCCGCCGAAATTCTCTTTACGCGCTTCGATCACCAGGTTGCCGTTCTCGATGCGGGCATTTTCCGGTCTCGCATTGGTATAGTATTCAAGTTCGTTATTCCCCCATCCGCTGCCGCCGACATCGTAGCGCCATTTAGCCGTATCCGGCGCGCTGCCGGAATTGAATTCATCGGACCAGACAAGCTGATAAGGTTTATCCGCAGGGGGTGTTGATGGAGTAACAGGTGTTGGCGGAGTGGAGGATCCCGTTCCCGAGCTGCTCTTACCGCATCCCGCAAGGATGCAGCAAAACAGGCATAGGTATAGAGACAAAGGTTTGAACATGATAGTTACCAAATATAATCATATTCCAACTCCCGGTCAGAGCACAGGCTTGTCCATTCTTGTTTTTCGGTAGTTCTTGTAAAGATTGTGGTCTACCCAGCCACTGTCATGGCTGTCGCGTTTGAGCAGAAAATAAACCAAAGCCAAAGCCGGTACCACATAGACGATAACATCCCAGAATCCCGGTTCCATATAGAGGTTTTGCCCTTAAGGTAAAAAGATTATGCCCCGGGGTTGCGCAATTTTTTCCACAGGGGCGAGACTTCTGGTTTCTGGTTTCTGGTTCTTGGTTTTGATTTTCGAATTGGCAATTAGAAATCTGAAATTAGAGATCAGAATCTCACCGTTTCAGCTCAATCCATACGGGCGCATGATCGCTGGTCTTTTCCCAGCCGCGCACCTGGCGGTCTACCCCGGCTTTTACAAGCCGTTTGGCCAGTTGGGGGCTCAACAGAAAATGATCGATGCGCAGGCCTGCATCGCGCCCGAAAGCATTGCGGAAATAGTCCCAGAATGTATAGATCGTTTCGCCGGGATGCAGTTTACGAAGCGCATCCGTCCAGCCCTGACCGGCCAGTTTATGAAAAGCCTCCCGGGTTTCAGGGCGGAATAAGGCGTCGTCTACCCAGCGCTCAGGTTTATAAACATCGAGTTCCGTAGGCATCACATTGAAATCGCCGATCAGCGCAACAGGCGTTTCTTCGGCCAGTAATTTTTTGGCATGATCGGTAAGCCTGCTGAACCAGCCCAGTTTATAATCGAACTTGGGACCCGGCGCAGGATTGCCATTGGGCAGGTAGAGACAGCAGATCAACATATCTTTTACCCAGGCTTCGAGGTAGCGGCTGTGCACATCATCGGGATCGCCCGGAAGCGCACGCCGCACTTCCTTGATCTCGCCCACCCGCGACAGGATCGCTACGCCATTCCAGCTTTTCTGACCATGCCAAACGGCCTGGTAGCCGGCAGCTTCGATAGCGCCCAGCGGAAATTTTTCCTGGGGCGCTTTCAATTCCTGGAGACATACGATATCCGGCGCGGATTCTTCGAGCCAGCGTAATAATACAGGCAGCCGGCCGTTGACGCCGTTCACATTGTAGGTTGCGATCTTCATGAAATCCTGTTGGATGCTGCGGTAAACGTTCCGGACTACGGGGTGGTACTGAACTGTTCTCTTGCAGAGCTGAACTGTTCCTTCGCATTTCCAAAGATAGATTTCCCTTTGCTAACCAGGTCATCTACAGTGCCGTTGAGGTTACCACCCAGATCTTCCGCATCTTTCTTTACGCGGTCAACAAAAGCTTTGCCCTCGGGGGTATTCAGGTAGTGAACCACAATGCCGGCAACCGCAGCGCCGAGCAGGAGACCAAGACTGATTTTCATATTGGTAGAATTTGAAAAATGACTGAAATAATTATACCATTTCGCCTGTCCACAATTATTTCTCAGGACATAATAGTGTATTTCCGTAACGCTGGAATCAATATCTATCCCGGCTCGGATCAGGCATCGAGACCTACCACAACAATGGTATCAACTGTTTCCGGCTGTCCCTCATTTAATGAGGAAAAAGATTCCCGCTGGTTGTCCGCCGGCTCTTTGCGGCCGGTCAGGCTCTTGCTGAGATCGTTGGCATCTTCCTTAACGCGATTTACGAAATCCTGGCCTTCGCTGGTATGCAGGTAGTGAGCGATTACGCCGCCGATAGCAGCCCCCAATAGTACGCTCAGGGTGAATTTGAATGACATAAGGTTGCTTTTTTGATAGCGATAAAATAACTGTACCAGCTCTCCGCAACACCCAGACACAAAGCCGCACATAGGCCCCGAGATACTGCCGCCGGCAACAACCCTTCCCATATCAGGCATCCTCATGCGGCATGATAATTTTCTACATAGAGGTTCACTTAAATTAAAACATTATGGAGAACAACAACAGCGGCCGTCCGGTCACAGGCATGTTCCGCGACCGTGAAAGTGCGGAGCGGGCATATGATGGATTAGAACAAAGGGGTTATACCCAGGATGAGATCAACGTAATGATGTCTGACGAAACCCGTAAGCGTCACTTCTCTGATGACGACCATGAGTCGCATCTTGGCAATAACGCTATGGAAGGTGTGGGCAAAGGCGCTTCCATCGGTGGCGCAGTGGGCGCGGTGGCCGGCATTATTGCGGCAATCGGAACCACACTGGTCATTCCCGGGCTCGGACTGGTGATCGCGGGACCTATTGCAGCCGGACTGGCAGGCGCAGGCGCCGGTAGCATTACCGGTGGACTGATCGGCGCACTCGTAGGATCAGGCGTTCCTAAAGAACATGCTGAGGAATACGAAAAAGGCATTAAGAATGGCCATATCGTAATGGGTGTAAAACCGCGTACTGAAGAAGAGCGCGAACATATCAGCCGGCATTGGGAAGAAAATAATGCCGAGCATATTTACAGGTAATATCTTTCTGTAAAAAAAGGCGCTGGTCAACAACCGGCGCCTTTTTATTTGCTGCAACGGGATCTCATGAATATAAGTAACAGGTATTGACAGGATATTACCTGTCATTCAACCCGATCCCTTTCAATATCTGCGGAATGCATTTCTCCACCCGGGCCGCACGCGTTGCAGGCTGTTTTGCAGCGGAAAAATAAAGCAGGTAACCCCTTTGCCTGCCCGGTGTTAATGCGTCAAATGCTTTTTTCAACGCAGGCTTTTTTGTCAGTTGCTTTTTAAATTCCTCCGCAACCGGGTATTCATTTACTTTTTTCAGTTTCACCCTCAATCCGGCTCTTTCTACTTCGATGGCTTCATAGATGTATGCTTTAAGTGCGGTTTTCTTTTTTGCGATCTCCTTTACATTCGTGAATCGCATCTGCCGGGCAGACTGTACATTTTTTGTTTGTTGTATCAGGATTCCTTCCGGGTCATTCAACAGGGCGCCTTTAAAGAACAGCACCGCGCAGTATTCCTTGAAGTGATGGATCAGGACGATATTACTCCCTTCATGGGTATAACAGGGACATCCCCATTTCAATTCTTCTGTCAGTCCGCAATCGAGTAAAATGGCGCGAAGTTTTTTGATCTCTTCCTGCCAGGCGCTGGGTTTGGTGAAATAGAAGTCTACTTTAGGGTTCATGCTTTTATGGGTTTCGTTCTCCGCAAAGTGTCCCGACGAAGGAGTGGACTTTGCGGATAGAAAGATAACTCTTCATTTTCATTCAATTCACAAAGAGGAACTGCAATGATCCATTGATGGACTCCGCCTCAGTTAATAACGGACATATCTGACTTATGAGGTTTTACTTAAAAGCCTGGAGACTGTCCTACAAGTCGCGAAGTTCCCCTTCGCGGGGAGACATGCGAAGAACCATCGATTTTTCCGAGTGGCAAAGACACTGTGCGGAGAAGGGAGTTTCCTGAAAAGCCCGGGACTGTCCTCCTAACCCCCGATGCCCTCCTTCGGGAGACATGCGGAGACTATATTTTTGAAGCGGGGGGGATACTGTGCGTAGAAGGAAATCGTGTATCACCACGATATTGGCTTTCTGGAATGTGTAGCAGGGCACACCCCATTTGAGTTCTTCGGTAAGCCCGCAATCGAGCGCGATGGCTCTTAATTGCTGCAGCTCTTTCTGCCAGGTTTTGGACTTCTCGAAATAAAAATCAACTTTCGGATTCATATTCCTGATTTTAATTGAACGGTACTGAGCTTTCTATCCGGCGGCCTGAAATACCAGGATATGATCGTCAGCGCCAGTAACAGTACTGATGGAAAAATTTCGTTTACCGGATCACTCGCCGCCAGGTGCGAGACCACCGCGCCCGACATGGCAAAGAAAAAACCGGCATAGGCCCACTCTTTCAGCAGTTTAAATTTAGGGATCAGCACGGCTATTACACCCAATATCTTCCAGACACCCAGCAGGGTCAGAAAATAATCCGGGTAGCCCAACTGTGTGATGAAATCCACTTTGGCCTTCAGCTTGAATACCTGCACGATGCCGGTCGACAACATGCCCAGCGCCAGCCAGAGCGTGAAGACCCAGTAGATGATACTGTTCCGTTTTGACATGATCCTTATTTTAATTTAGCCGCGATATCCTGCAGCCGGTTATGCGCCATATTGATGCCCTGGGCGAAAGGCATCCGTAACATCTGATCGCGCAGCTCCACCGAGCGGTACACCACCTGCATATTCAGCCTGCTGGTATCTTCCGACAGGGCCTCGAATTCCAGGAATTCGAGCTGGATACCGAATGGGCTGTTCTCCATTTCAAATGTGCGGCTGATCCTCCTTTCGGGACTGAACTCATGGATCACACCGTTAAACCCATGCTTGTTTCCCTTAGGATCAGTGGTCTCGAACTGGTATCCGCCATGGCGTTTGTTCTCGAGTTTCAGCACTCTGGTTCCCATCCATTGTTCAACGATCTCGGCTTCGGTATATGCTTTGAAAAGCAGTTCGAGCGGCAGGTCGAATTCGCGGGTGATCAGGATTTCCTGTTTGCCTTCTTCCGCCACGATCTTAGTCTTCGGTTCCATTGGATTATTTTTTTGATTTGTATTTCTTCATTACCGTTTCCATTTTATCGAACCGGTCGTCCCATATCCTCCGGAAGGGTTCGATGAAGTCGGCTACTTCTTTCATTTTTTTTGCGTTGACGAGGTAATGGATCTCCCTGCCCTCCTGCCTTGACTGCAGCAGTTCACATTCGGTGAGTATCTGCAGGTGCCTGGACACGGTAGGCCGGGCCGTGTCGAAATTGGCGGCGATGGCCCCGGCTGTCATCGCCTGGGAAGCCACCAGTAAAAGAATGGCCCTGCGTGTGGGGTCTGCTATGGCCTGGAATGGGTCTCGCCTGAGGTTCATTGCGTAGCTATTTGACTACAAATATAGTGTAGTTATTTGGCTACGCAAATTTTTTTTAGGCGGCGGGCGGCGATTCAGGGATTGCAGGCTTTATGATACTCATTGCCCGCGGATTGTAACGCAGGGAACGCGAGGGGACGCAAAGTTCGCAGGGTATCCTTTGCGCCCTTTGCGGTTCTTTGCGAACTTTGCGTTACCTGAGCGTCGTTTATATTTCAACATGCTCTATCACCACAAGGTCGTCACCACACTGAACATGTTCAATATGTATGTGGTGATTGGTCAATCCGCGGCTGCTTTCAACTACGAGCGTGTGTTCGTCTTTCCACCGGATATTTATTTTATGATGGCGGCCGGGCGTACTATATAGGCCACAGCCCGCACCCAATGCTCCGGTGCCGGTGTGCCAGGATAAGTCTATATAAGTAGTGATTATGTCCTTATACCCGCTTTCCCGCAACCGCGCAATGTACTTTCCGTCTGGTGAAGCTACTTCCAGGATATCTTTTGAATAATGGTCATCAAGTGAAAAAGCATCAGCGTCATACGCAGGTGAAGCTACTTCTCCGTGTCCGCCGGGAGAGCTTTCATTAACAAGACCGGGATCATTCACATAATTAATGATTGATACTTCTTCTGTCGTAATACCATTGCCCAGGTCGGTTACCCGGCGTTTCACAAATACATTGGGGTCTTCCCATTCAGGAATTTCATCCATAGAAAAATCAGGCAGCGTTGTGCTCCTGGCGTATTTCTCAAACTCCTTTCCCAGGCGCCTGAGCAGCTCGGCAGTGGTTTTGAGGAAAAGTCTTTCCAACTTCTTCGTGTCACCACTGTTGTAGAAAAGTTCGGCCTGGTTCCTGACGTGCTCAAAATGCTCTGCCATGCTGTTTCGCCCGTTTACTAGCAGGGCTTTATCCGAATGTTGAGTGATCATGTAGTCAACAAAAGCGAGCAATATGGCATGGCAACGCTCGGGCGTGGGTGTTTGGGTTGGCATAGAGACGGATAAGAATAAAGGGGGATATCTAAGTTACGTTTCGCGGTCCAATTTTGCAAGCGCAGCTGACAATGCGTGAAGCGAAATCTTCGCGAAAGTGCATGAACAGGTAGCCAGCTATTTCCCAATACAAAACTTACTAAAAATAAAATCCAACTGATCCTCATTCGTGATCTGCCCCGTGATCGTACCGAGATAGTGCAGGCATTGCCTGATATCGAGGGCCAGCAGGTCACCGGGGAGTTTGTCGTGGAGGCCGCGCTGCACATCTGCCAGGGCAGCGCTGAGCTTCTGCAGGGCTTCGTAGTGGCGGGCATTGGTGACGATGGTTGACTCGCCCTGGATATCTCCGGTTACGGCGGCGGCAAGCAGGGCTTTTTTCAGTTCATCGATATGCGCATGTGTTTTGGCGGAGATGAAAATGGCGCCGGGGAACAGCGCGAATTTTTTATGAACAGACGGATCTTCCCGGTCCAGCTTATTGCCAATGAGCAGGTAGCTGATATTTTCTTTTTCAAATGCTTCCACCACCTGCTGCAGGCTGATGGAGCTGGTATCGTTCACATCGAACAGGTACAGCACCAGGTTGGCGGCCCGCATCTTCTCCAGGCTTTTTTCTATCCCCAGGCTCTCGATCACATCATACGAATGTTCACGGATGCCGGCCGTATCGATCAGCCGGAATAAGACACCATCGATATTCAGCACTTCCTCGATAGTATCCCGCGTGGTGCCGGCGATATCGCTGACGATGGCGCGGTTCTCATTGAGCAGGGTATTCAGCAGGGTAGACTTACCAGCATTCGGTTTACCGATGATCGCTACCTGTACGCCATTGCGGATGGCGTTGCCGAGCTGGAACGAGCTGAGCAGCTGCTGCGTCGAATCCGTTAGCTGCGTGATAAGCTGCTGCAGCTGGCTGCGGTCGGCGAACTCCACATCCTCCTGCGAAAAATCGAGCTCTAATTCTATCAGCGCCGAGAACCGGATCAGCTGTTCACGCAGTTGCTGCAGGTCGGAAGAGAAGCCGCCGCGCATGCTGTGCAGGGCCGTGCGCCTGCTGGCCTCCGTGTTGCTGGCGATCAGGTCGGCCACCGCTTCCGCCTGCGTGAGGTCCATTTTGCCATGCAGGAATGCGCGCTGCGTAAATTCACCAGGCTTCGCCATACGAACCCCGCGGCCGGTAATAGCGCGGATAATATTTTCCTGCACGAACGGGGATCCATGCGAGCTGATCTCGATCACGTCCTCACCCGTGTACGACTTCGGCGCCTTGAAAAGCGAAAGCACCACTTCGTCGAGAACGGTGCTTCCATCTTTAAGATAACCGACATGCAGGGTATGCGATGCCTGCGCGTGCAGGTCCTTTGAAGGGAACAACGAATTCACAACATCGAATGCGTTCGGTCCGCTCACGCGTATCACGCCAATAGCGCCGATGCCCGGAGGCGTTGCGAGTGCCACGATCGTATCATCCCAGCCGCTTAGTTGCGAATTCATTCTGCAAAAGTAATTCTTTCAGGGGAGGGAACAGAGGGCGCGGAGGTTTTACCACAGAGGCACAGAATGCACGGAGATTCACGGAGGGCCTCTGTGAAATTCTGTGCATTCTGTGCCTCTGTGGTGAAATACCATCTCCCTACGAAAGAAAATCAACCAGTCGCTATTCCTCCACCACCTGGAAAGTAATGCTCTGCTTATGCCGGTACACCACGCTGCGTCCATTCTGCACTGCAGGCCGCCAGTGCGGGCCTTTCAGGATCACGCGGATGGCTTCTGCTTTGGTTCCGAATCCGGGGTCGTTCTCGGCCCGCACATCACTGATGGCCCCGTCAGCGGAAACAGTGAAGGAAACAATAACGGTATAGTTAGCCGGCGGCGCACCGTTCTGCGAAGGGATATCGCTGTTCAGGTTCTTGCGCAGGTATTTGGTCCAGCCTTCCGTGCCGCCGGGAAACTCCGCGGCGATCTGAACAGGAATAAAAGCACCAGGTTCTTCAGAAGGAGGTTTTGTACCCAGATCCAGCGGCTTTTCCGCGGGAGGCGCAACCATATCGATCTCTCCCGTTCCATGCTCTACGGCGCTGCCAATGTTCTTTGTAGCAAGATCATCAACCGGCTTGATCTGTTCATCCGGCGGAATGGTATCGGTCTTAACGATCAGGGGCGGCGTAAGCGTTGTGGTTTCTGCAGGTGGCTGTTCTGCGGGCGGTGGAGGCGGCGGTGGAGGAGGTGGAGGCGGCGTTTCAGTGTACTTGATCAGTTCATAATCCTTGACCAGATCCAAATGCCCATCCCCTTTCTTCGCATTCGCCATGATCGTTCCGCCGATGAATAAAAGCGATACCATGAATGTTCCGCCCATTGCATAAGCCATGCGTTTCGGATAAGTCCTGCGCAGCTCATACGCCCCATACAATTTGTTGCGGCACTCGAAAATAATATCGAGCAGATCCGCTTTGAGAATAGAAAACTTTTCCATTGGTTACTTTTTTGGGTGAGGAATAGTTTTAGTGAGAAGAATTTTTCTTCTTCCAAAACCGGTGATCGTAACCTGCAGGTGTGTTAATGAGATTCAGAGAATATTAAAATCCATAAGTAAGTTGTTAGCTATTAGCTTTTAGCTGTTAGCTTGAATTTCTTAATTGAAATTTATTTTGGTACGATGAAAAGAGAAATGGCGAACGCTGAACGCTGAACGCTAAAAGCTAAATGCTGGCTTCAAAAAAAATCCCCGCGCATTGCGCAGGGATTCTTACTGAAAGTATTTCTTAAACTCCGGGTTTATTCTTCCGAAACCTGGAAAGTGATACCTTGTTTGTGACGGTAGATCACATTACGCCCGTTCTGTACCGCAGGCTTCCATTTGGGTCCTTTCTGGATCACACGGATGGCTTCGGCCTTAGTTCCGTAGCCGGGGTCGTTCTCAGCAGTAACATCGCTGATAGAACCGTCCTTGGCCACGATAAAGGATACGATCACCGTGTATTTGCCGGGAGGAGCACCATTCTCAACGGGGAGATCCCTGTTCAGCGTACGCTCCAGGTATTTGCTCCATTGGGTGATACCGCCCGGGAATTCAGCGGGGATCTGCACCACGGTGAACACCTTATCGTAGTCTTCCTCTACTTTCGGAGCTTCCACCACGCCGGTAGGCTTTTCAACGGGCGGCGCTACAATGCCTTCATCTTTGGCGCCTTCCTGGTTGATGGTACCGATCTTGGTATCTTCCAGTTTCTCCACTTCCTTGATCTCTTCGTCGGGCTTCACTTCTTCATCCTTCACGATCTTGGGAGGGGTAAATTTGGTGATCTCCACTTTGGGCGGTTCCTGCTTGGGCGGCGGAGGCGGAGGCGGGGGTTCCGGCTTCTTCTCTTCCGTCTTCATGTTTTCCAGGTTCACGTCCTGCACCACGATGTCGGCTTTCTTCTCAGGCTGTGAATTAGCGATGATAGAAGCCGTCAGCAGCAGTGCACAGATCACGAAAGTGCCGATCAGGGCATTCCGGATCCGGGTGTTATAAGTCTTCCGGAGCTGGTAAGCGCCGTATTCCTTATTCCGCCCGTCGAACACGATGTCGAGGATATCTGCGTTTGGAATTTTGTTTATATCCATGGTAATGTTCTTTTGTTATTAGATGCGCATTCCTAAATTATTCCATACTCAATTCTGACCAGAAGCTGCGGCCGACTGATCGGAGATCTGAACCAGTTTTGCTTCCGGCTCGGAAATATCAACCAGGGCGTATCGCTTCAGGATATTGATCGCCATTTCATCCAGCATATCCACCACGTTCTTATAGGTGCAATCGTTGGATGGCTTGATCACAACCACCATGTCTTTCTCCGGCGTACGGGCTTTCTTGTTGATCAGCACCTGGCGGATATCATGGAAATTGGACGATTTGAAATTGGATGCGTTGTTATCAAGTATCCCCTCATAGTAAAAGACATGGTTGTCTTTTCCCAGCAGGATCGTGATCACACCCGATTCCTTCGCCTTATTCTGATCTTCCGGCTTATCGGCGTCTTTCGGCAAGAAAAGGCGCATGGCCGTTGCCTGGCTCATGGTCGTGGTGAAGATGAAAAACGTAATGAGCAGGAAGCCCAGGTCTACCATGGGCGTCAGGTCAACTCGGGTTGATAATTTCTTCCCTTTCTTGACCCCGGGGCCTTTTTTATGACCACCGCCACTCGAAGTATCCATTTCTGCCATGTCGGTAGAATTTTGTTTTCGTTACGAATTTGTTGTCTACAGCTCTTCCTGTTTCTCACCCGCCTGGCCGCGCTTCCACAGATCCGTTCCCACGGGCGCGCCCTCAGGATTGGTGATCATCTGGAATTTCAGCAGGTCGTTCTTCTTGAAAGCATCGATGATAGCCTTGAAAGCAGGGTATTTGGCCAGGTTATCTCCTTTTAACAACAGCGCAGGCTGTTTCTGACCGGTGTATGCATCTTTGATCAGGCGCATCCACTCTGTCAGTTCGTTATTGGAAGAGTCCTTCACGGGGATACCCGGCAGGGCATTGCCTTTACGCCTGTCTTCCGGCAGTTGCAGGAAGGAATTCAGGCTGCCGAACGGAGCCCCGATAAACAGCGCTTTTTTAAACGCCGTCGGATTAATACCCAGGTTTTTCGTACTATTTAACGTATTGGCTATCTGCTCTTTCTTTGCTTCGTCATCCATCGTAAGGAAGACTTTGCCGTCTTTGTCGAGGATTATCTGTACAAAATCCTTTTGCGGAGCTATTTTGGCCGACACCGATTTAGGGGTGGTTACCGCAATGGCTTCCGAGGGTTTGAATTTCGTGGTCAGGATAAAGAACGACAACAACAGAAAAGCCACATCGCACATGGCTGTCATGTCGATGTTGGTACTCTTACGAGGTAATTTGGCTCTACCCATTGTTATTTATTTAGCGATTTCAGATTTAAGATTCAAAACTTGCTTTTTTCCACAAAAATCTCCCGATTATTTGTAGTTGGCAGCGAAGCTTTGTGTTAAAGTGAAACCAGACTCGTCAATACCGTAAGTAATACCGTCGATACGGGTAGTGAACACGTTGTACATGATGATCGCAACTGCTGAAGTACCGATACCCAATGCCGTGTTAAACAGGGCCTCGGAGATACCTTTCGACAGTTCGCGGGCAGCATCACCACCGCCTTCGTCGCCGAGGGCAGAGAACGATTTGATCATACCCAGTACCGTACCCAGCAGACCCAGCAGGGTAGCTACTGAAGCGATGGTTGAAAGGAACACCAGGTTTTTCTCCAGCATCGGCAGTTCGAGCGCCGTAGCTTCTTCCACCTCTTTCTGGATATTCAGCACTTTCTGCTCGGTAACCAGTTCGGTGTTGGTGATCATTTCTTTATATTTTTTCAGACCGGCTTTCATTACATTACCTACTGAGCCTTTCTGCTTGTCGCAGGCAGCCAGGGCCTTGTCTACGTCTTTGTTAGCCAGGTGAAACTGCACATTGCGCACGAACTCGGTGATGCTTCCGCTACCAGCCGCTTTGGCGATGGTGAGCAAACGCTCGATACAGAAAGTGACAACGGTAAGGAAACATCCGATCAGGATAGGCACGATGATGCCACCCTCGTACATTTTGCTAAGGCCGGCTTTAGGACCTTTATGCTGGGGCCAAAAACCACCATTGGGATCGGGCGTAGTGAAGTTGCTGGGCGCTCCTAATACAAAACGCCAGATAATGTAACCGAGGATAATACATGAAAGCGGAGCTAACCATGAAATGGAATTGCCTTTCTTCTTGGGTTGAGCAGAAGACGGGCTTTTTACAGCAGCACTTACAGATGGTTTTGTTTCAGCCATGACTCAATTGATTTTTGGTTTAAGAAATTTCAGTTGGTTGTTAAAATTTGGTCCCGCAATTCTACTGAAAAATGTTTTGAAATGGCAAAACATTATTCCAGGCAGGGCCGGGGGAGTACAAAATACTCAATTTATCCAAGGCAGCAAAAACGGCCTCAGTAAACTTTCCCATGCCCCTTGTTTTGGGGAAGGCAAGGTAGGGGGTTCAACCCATTGCCCGCACCCTGTTCACCGATTCAAAACCCCTTTTCGCCATCCTGTAGAAACAGGCAAAAAAGTCTGCATTGAACGGGCTCGTACCCTTATCTTTAAAAATTATTCAAACTACCATATTACTGACATGAAAAAACAACTATTAGCAATTGCGCTTTTCGCGGCAACGGCCGCCACGGCGCAACGGGATTCTTCTGCCGGCGGTGCACGTCCGGGCGGATTCCCCGGCACGCTCGGTGGCGCTAACCGGCAGGGCCCCAGGCCTTACCGCGAAGTGATCACGGACAAAGCCATCACCAAAAAAGGCCTGTTCACCGTACACAAGGTGGACGACCGTTATTATTTCGAGATCGCGGATTCTACCCTCGGACGTGAGATCCTGGCGGTTACCCGCTTCAGCAGAGTGGCCGGCGGCGGAGGCAAGTACGGCGGTGAAGAAGTGAACGAGCAGAGCCTGAAATTCGAAAGAGGTCCGAGCAACAACGTATTCATCCGTGTGGTAACACTGATCAGCACGGCTGATTCTACCACTTCCATTTCCAGAGCGGTTAAGAATTCTTACCTGGATCCGATCGCAGCTGCTTTCCCTGTGGCTGCTTATGGCAAAGATTCGGCCAGCGTGGTGATCGAAGTAACCGATTTCTTCAAGGGCGATAACCAGATCGTGAGCCTCGATCCCAACGACAAACGTGCGTTCGGACTGGGCGCTCTCGCTGCCGACCGTTCTTATATCCAGAGCATCAACACCTTCCCTATCAATACCGAGATCCGCACGGTGAAGACCTATTCTTCATCTGCCGGTGGTTTCGGTGGCGGCGGAGCTGCTCCCGGTGGCGCTACACTGCCGGCTGCACAGGCTGCCGGTGCGGTAACTGTTGAGCTGAACACATCCATGATAGCACTGCCAAGGGTTCCGATGGCGCGTCGCATCTTCGACAGCCGGGTAGGTTATTTTGCCGACCGCTTCGTGGTGTACAGCGATGATCAGCAGAAAGTGGAGAACCAGACTTTCGCCGTTAGGTGGAGACTGGAACCGAAGCCTGAGGATATGGAGAAATACAAGCGCGGCGAACTCGTTGAGCCTGCCAAGCAGATCGTTTACTATATCGATCCGGCTACGCCGAAACAGTGGGTAAAACCATTGATCGATGGTATCAACGACTGGCAGAAAGCATTCGAGAAAGCCGGTTTCAAAAATGCGATCGTAGGTAAAGAATGGCCCAACGATCCGAATATGAGCCTGGAAGATGCACGCTATTCCGTGATCCGTTATTTCGCTTCAGACATCGAGAACGCTTATGGTCCGCAGGTACACGATCCGCGCAGCGGCGAGATCCTGGAAAGCCATATCGGCTGGTATCACAATGTAATGAAGCTGGTGCACGACTGGTACCTGGTGCAGACCGCTGCAGTAGATCCCAAAGCACGTAACATGAAGTTCGACGATGAACTGATGGGCCAGCTGATCCGTTTCGTGTCTTCACACGAAGTTGGTCATACCCTCGGTCTGCGTCACAACATGGGCAGCAGCAGCAAAACGCCTGTAGAGAACCTGCGCAACAAAGCATGGGTTGAAGCGAATGGTCATACCGCATCTATCATGGACTACGCCCGTTTCAACTATGTGGCGCAGCCTGAAGACAATATCACTGAAGTTGGTCTGTTCCCGCGCATCGGCGACTACGACAAATGGGCGATCGAGTGGGGTTACCGCTATACCGGCGAGCGTGACGTTGAGAAGGACAAGAAGATCAACAACAAATGGATCGTTGACCGCCTCGGCGCCAATCCGCGCCTGTGGTTCGGCGGCGAAGGCCGTAACGGCGATCCCCGTGCACAGACAGAAGACCTGGGCGACAACAGTGTAAAGGCGAGCGAATACGGTATCAAGAACCTGAAGCGCATCCTGCCTGAGCTGCCCAACTGGAGCAAAGAAGAAGCCGATCATTACGAGAACCTGAGCGATCTGTACACACAGCTTACCGGTCAGTTCGGCCGTTATATGAACCATGTTGCCGCCAATGTTGGTGGTGTATATGAAACCTATAAGAGCATCGAGCAACCCGGTGATGTTTATGAGCCTACTCCTAAAGCCACACAGAAAGAAGCAGTGGCATTCCTGAACAAACAGCTGTTTGAAACGCCTACCTGGCTGATCGACAGGAATATCCTGAACAAGATCTCTTCGCCTGTGGTGAACGAGCGTATCCAGACCACGCAGACAAGTGTGCTGAATAGCCTGCTGGATGCACAGCGCCTGTTCAAACTGGCTGCGGCTGCAAACCGCTATGGCAGCAACACCTACACGCTGGATGAAATGATGGACGATGTACGCAAAGGCGTATGGAGCGAGCTCGCTACCAAAAAAGCGATCGATCCATACCGCAGGAACCTGCAGAAAGCCTATGCCGAGAAACTGATCGAACTGGCCAACCCGGCCCCCGTAGTGGTGAACCCGCTGCTGGCCCAGGGACGTGGCGGATTCGGCCCGGTTAGCGTAAACACAAAGAACACAGATGTTACTTCCGAAGCACGCGGACAACTGCGCACGCTGCAGGCTGAGATCAATGCAGCCATTCCTGGCACTTCAGACAAAATGAGCAGGTACCATCTGCAGGATGTGTCTGACAGGATCAAGAAAGCATTGGATCCGAAAGGATAAGAAAGCTGTTAGCTATTAGCTTTTAGCGATTAGCTGCAATTCATATTTACAGGCCTCCCGGTTTTCCGGGAGGCTTTTTTTATCCCTGCGTTCTTTGCGTTCCCTTGCGTTGCCTGCGTTACTTCGTGCAGGCGTGAAGCAGTAACGCAGAGAACGCAAAGGGGCGCAGGGAACGCAGGGGATTCTTGAGATTAGCTAACCGCTAACAGCTCTTCATAGTACCTTCGTACAAAGGAGGATTATGCGAAAATTATTTTTGATAGTTACTTTGTTTCTCAGCCTTGTTTCACAAGCTCAGCGAAAAACCGTTTGGGGGTACCTGAGGGATAGCATTACCAGTGCGCCGATCGTGCTGGCAAGCATTACCAACCTCAACACCGGGCGTACGGCAATGACAAGTAATACGGGCAGGTTCAGCATCGAGATCTCCGAAAATCATGTGCTTTCTTTTGCTGCGGTAGGTTATCATCTCGATACCATTCATTTTACCAACCTGCACCTGCTGGAAGATACATTGTCGCTTATTCTATCACCGCTGACGCATAACCTGGGCAATGTAACGGTACGTTCAAGCGGCTTCAGCCGTTACCAGCTCGACAGTCTGGAACGCAGGCGCGATTTTCTGCAGGATGTCGGCAACTATAAGATCCCGGCCGTTGCACAGGCGAATTCCGGGGCTGGCATTGCGCTGAATCTCGATCGTTTTTCCAAAAGGGAAAAAGCCAAACGCAAGGCCTGGAGCTTTTTCGATGACAATGAAAAGGAAGCCTACATCAACTACCGTTTCACCCCCGAACTGGTGATGCGCTATACCGGTTTAAAAGACGATCGCCTGCAGCAGTTCATGCAGCAATACCGCCCTTCGTGGGACTGGTTGCGGAGAAATACGGATGAGGAGGATATGAAGTATTATATCAATGAAAAATTGAAAATATACTTTAAGAGATAGTCTGGAGTTAGGAGTCTGGAGTCTGGAGTAGTTTGGGGTTGGGTTGAAGACCGGAGACTTTACTCCAGACTCCTAACTCCAGACTCCAGACTTTACTCGTACCTGAGTGCAACGATCGGGTTGAGCCTTGCGGCTTTCATGGCTGGATAGATGCCTGCCGCGAGGCCTACGATGGAGCAGATAATGATGCCGGTGATCACCCAGCCCCAGGGTACCACGAAGCCGGTTTTGAGAACGATGGAGAAAAGATTGCCGACCAGCACACCCAGCACAATGCCGAAGAAAGCGCCGAGCAGGCTGATGATCATGCTTTCGAACAGGAATTGCTGACGCACATTTTTGCGTTTGCCGCCGATGGCTTTGATCAGCCCCACTTCTTTGGTGCGTTCATTCACCGCCACAAGCATAATATTCATAAGGCCGATGGCAGCCCCGATCAGGGTGATAAGTCCGATGGCGCCTGCAGAGCCGGTGATGCTGCTGAGGAAGCCTATGAACATCTCAGCGAATTTATCGCTGCGTTCGATCACGAAATTATTGTCTTCCGTTGGTTCCAGTTTGCGCACAGACCTGAATACGGAAGTGGCTTCGTCTGAGGCAACATCCAGTTCATTCACATTGTTCACCATTACACCCAACATGTAGGACGCACTGGAAAACTGAAAATTGCGGACATTGGTATAAGAGGTGACAATGATATCATCCTGCCGCATCATGGCGCTGGACCCCTTGCTTTTTAGCAGGCCGATCACCCGGTAGGGCAGGCTGCCTACCCGAACGATCTTGTCGACACAGCGCTCGGGCCGGGAACCAAAAAGTTTGGAAGCAACATTGGCGCCGAGCAGGCATACATTACGGCCGCTCTGGATATCGAGCGCATTGAGGTTACGACCGGTCTCTACTGAATAGCCGTTCACCAAAAGATAATTTTCATCACCGCCCCAGACCGTTACCTGCGGGTTGGTCTTTTTTTCTTCGTAATGGATCTCCTGTGCACCCGGACCGCGGCGATACACAGCCACTTTAGCGCCGGGAAAATCGTAATTGTTCTTGAAGAACTCAGCTTCCTCTTTGCGGATCGGTTTACCCAGGTTTGATTTCTTTTCTTTAAGTCCGCGTTTCTTCTTGGTGAAATCGCCGCGCCCGTTCCCGAAATTGACCCTGGATTCCTTGAAGCGGATATTGAACGCATTTGCGCCCATGGAAGAAAAGCTTTCTTTGAGGCTCTGATTCATCGCCTGGATGGCGGTGATGATCCCGATCAGTGCCATGATACCGAATGCGATGATGGTAACGGTGATGCCGGTACGCAGCTTATTGCTTCGCACCGTTCGCCAGGCCAGGGACAGGGAATCGCGGGTAGTCATGGGATTTAAAGATAGCGAGATTTCGTGGTTGTGGGAATTGGGAAATTCTGGATTGGGAAATTTCGAAATTGAATTGAAATCCAATTTCAAAATTTCCCGATCCAAAATCGAAAATTATACGCAGCCTAGAAATAGAAAGCGCCCAGCACCATAGACGGGAAAATACCAAAGAGGATGATCAGCGCCGCCATCAGGATCAGCATCGCTTTAAAACCGGTACCGATCGGCGCGGTGGCGGGATCGCCGTCTTTGAAATACATTGCCTGGATAACGCGGAAATAGTAGTAAACGCTTACTGCAGCGAAGATCACTGCAACGATCACCAGCCACAAAGACGCGCCGGCTTTTACAGCGGATGCCAGCATATAGTATTTCGCGAAAAAGCCTGCGGTTAAAGGGATGCCCGCAAGTGATAGCAGGAAAACAGTATTGGTAATAGCAAGTACCGGCTGGGTTTTGGCCAGGCCGTTGAACCCGTCGAAAGTATAATCGTTCATCCTGATCAGGATGGCGAAGATGCCGATCGTGGCCAGGCAATAGGCTACAGAATAGAGGAGTATGCCTTCCTTCGCCAGGTCATTGTTACCGTACAGGGCAAACAACATAAAGCCTGCCTGGGCGATGCTGGAATAAGCGAGCATGCGTTTAACACTCTGCTGGAATACGGCGGTTATATTGCCTACCAGTAATGTGGCGATGATAACAAAACCCAGCAGCAGGCTCCAGGTAGGTCCGGGGCCCAGTTCATTCCCATGCCTGTCGAACAGACGCACGAATGCGATAAATCCCGACGCCTTAACCACCGTGGCCATGAAAGAAGTGAATACGCTGGGAGCGCCATCGTATACATCCGGCGTCCAGAAATGAAAGGGCGCAGCAGATACCTTAAAGCACATAGAAGCGAACAAAAGCAGGATGCCCGCAACTTCCAGGAAAGTAGCTCTTTGTTCACCGGTGGATGGAACTACAGGAGAATGGCCCAGGTCGAAATAGCCGGTGGCGCCATAGATCAGTGTAATGCCCATGAGCATGATGCCGGTAGAGAAAGAGCCCATCAGAAAATACTTCAGCGACGCTTCGTTGCTGCGCAGGTTACGTTTATCGGCGCCGGTAAGGATGTAAAGCGGGATCGACAGGATCTCGATGCCCAGGAACAACATTAGCAATCCGTTGAAAGAAGACAGTATGCTCACACCGCAGAGCACGAAAAAGATCAGCGCATAATA
This sequence comes from Chitinophagaceae bacterium, assembly GCA_019247775.1. Lineage (GTDB taxonomy): Bacteria > Bacteroidota > Bacteroidia > Chitinophagales > Chitinophagaceae > Sediminibacterium. The sequence goes on from JAFBAN010000200.1 coordinate 24,594, forward strand.
TTCGCCGGTGTTAACGCCCGTTCTTTCAAGATCCCGGCCGCTGAGCAGTACATACAGAAGGGTGGCTGCAAATGCGATGCTATTAAAGAACATGCCGAACTTTTCGAAGCGCAGCATATTGTGTGTGTTGATGCTGATGGTGCAGATACCATAGGTACCAAGGATATTGGCGATCAGCAGCAGCAATAATCCGATCGCCGCCAGGTTGGTAATGGCCGAACGGTTCTTCAGCACGATGCCGCTGAACATCATGATCACACCCAGTAAGCCTGAAACTATAATTGCATTCATAATAGTTACTTAAGGCCCGTTGCCGGGCCGGATCTTATTATTTTCCCAGTACCGCAGCCACTGTATCCTTTGCCAGATCGATCAGCGGTTGCGGGTATATTCCCAATACAATTACCAGCAATGCCAGCAGTACAAGTATCCATTGCACATTAGGTCTGAGATCGCCTGCATTTGCGGTAACTGCGGTAGTGCTGCCGTACAATATTTTCTGCACCATGTTCAATGTATACGCCGCTGCCAGTATTACGCTGATACCCGCGATGGCAGCCATCCATAGATTGTACTGGAACAGACCGTTAAACATCAGGAATTCTCCGACAAAAGCATTGGTCAGCGGCAGCGCAATATTGGCCAGTGCCATCACCACCAGCAATATCGCCAGGGCAGGCGCTTTCTGCGCCAGTCCGCCGAGCTCGCTGAATTTGCGCGTACCAAGTTGTTGTTCTATCGTATCCGCCACGATCCAAAGCCCGATCACGTTGATGCCATGGTTGAACATCTGCACCATTACTCCTTCGAGGCCTGTGGCATTATGCGTGAAGATCGCTGCAGACATCAAACCGATATGCGCGATGGAAGAATAAGCGATCAGCCGCTTGATATCATCCTGCCTGATGGCGATCAGCGAGGCATAGAGCATACCGATCACAGAAAGGATAATGATAATATCCGCGAAACTGGTGGAAGCGTCGGGAAATACCGGCAGCAGCCAGCGGATCACTGCAAATACGCCCATCTTCACCATGATACCGCTGAGTACCATGGTTACTGCGGTAGGCGATTGCTCGTAGGTATCGGGCTGCCAGGTGTGGAAGGGGAATACCGGCATCTTGATAGCGAATGCAAGAAAGAAAAGCCAGAAAGCCAGTGAAGCTTTGCCCGGTTCCAGCTGCGTATGGTAGAACGACTGCATCGAAAACGAATGATCAGGCGTATGAAAATACACATACAGGATACCGGTTAGCATCAGCAGTGAGCCGATAAAAGTGTAGATAAAGAATTTGAACGTGACCGCGATCCTTTTTTCGCCTCCCCATAAAGAGCAGAGAAAATAGACGGGGATCAGAGCAAGCTCCCAGAAGAAGTAGAACAACAGCGCGTCGCCGGCTGTGAATACCCCCGTAAGCCCGGCCTGGCTCAGCAGCATAAGCGCATAAAAGCTGCCAGGGTTCTTGTAATTATTTTTATACGTAGCAATGAAGATGACAGGAAAGGAAATTGCTGTAAGTAAACACAGCATTTTCCCCATACCGTCCATCTGCAGGGTTAACCGGCTGCCGAGATCCGGTAACCAGGCTGCGTCGAAATTCAGCTGGTGCCTGGGATAAAAGAATACACCCGCAATGGCCACTGCCAGGGTGATGAGTGAAGACAATAACGCCCATCCTCTGGCTGTGGCGCCTTCTTTCAGGAAGAAGCCAACCAGGCCGGTTACCAGGGGGATCGATATAAGCAGAACAGGGATCATTTACAGCCTTTAAAATATTTTACTGATAAAACGCATAATGTTCTGGTCGTTGAACCAGATCAGTATGAACACCACCATGGCCAGTACCATCACCAGAATATAATTACCCACCTGACCGCTTTGCAGCAACCGCAATTGCCGGGAGCCATAGCCCACCAGTCTGCCGGCGCCGTTCACAAGTCCGTCGATACCGCTTTTTTCTACGATGTTCTTAAAGAACCCAGCAAGCGCATTCAATGGATTTACGATCAGTGCATCATATAATTCATCCACATACCATTTGTGCTCGAGCAGTTTGGATACACCCGTGTTCTCTGTTTCTGCAGCCCGGTAATTGCGATACCTGCGCACCGCCAGCAGGATCACGATAACAATAGCAAGGGTAGTTCCGCCCATCATCAGCCATTCCTGCGAAGTCCCAAGGTGCTGATGCTCCGCCAGCCTTGTCGACTCTGCGAATATCGGTTGCAGGAAGTGATCCAGGCTATGCGCATCCGCCGCAAAAACTTCAGGTATGCCCAGGAATCCGCCGAGCGTAGATAACACAGCGAGCACGATCAGCGGCAGGGTCATCTGCCATGGACTTTCATGCAGATGATGTTCCTGCTCATGCGTGCCCCTGAAGCCGCCGAGGAAAGTAAGCGCATATAACCTGAACATATAAAAAGCGGTCATTAAAGCGCCGGCTACGCCGATATAGTAGTACAGGGGATTCTGAGTATATGCTGCGGTCAGTATCTCGTCTTTCGAAAAGAAGCCTGAGAATGGCGGGATACCCGCAATGGCAAGACATGCCAGCAGGAATGTGATATGGGTGATGGGCATGTACCTGCGCAGTCCGCCCATTCTGCGGATATCCTGCTCGTGATGCATGGCATGTATCACCGAACCGGCGCCAAGGAATAGCAGGGCTTTGAAAAAAGCATGCGTCATCACATGGAATACCGCACCGGTGTAAGCGCCTACGCCGAGACCGAGGAACATATAACCCAGCTGGCTTACGGTTGAATAGGCCAGCACTTTCTTAATATCATTCTGTTTGAGCGCAATCGTTGCAGCGAAAATGGCGGTTGCCAGTCCCACAATAGCCACCAGGGTTTGCGTGGCCGGCGCCATGGTGTACAGGATATTGCTCCTTGCGATCATATAGATGCCGGCGGTTACCATGGTAGCCGCATGGATCAGGGCAGATACCGGCGTAGGGCCTGCCATCGCATCGGGCAGCCAGGTATACAGGGGAATCTGTGCGCTCTTGCCCATCGCACCTACGAACAGCAGGATGGTGATGGCAGTGATATCGCCGCTGCTGAGATTGGATACGTTCGCGAATACATCGCTGTAAGATGCGCTGCCCAGTTTGAACAGCAGCCAGAATACCGCCAGCAGAAAACCAAGATCGCCGATCCGGTTCATGACGAATGCTTTCTTGGCGGCGTAGTTGTAATTGTCATTCTTGAACCAGAAACCGATCAGCAGGTAAGAGCAGAGCCCTACACCTTCCCAGCCGATAAACATGATCACATAATTGGCGCCCATTACCAGCAGCAGCATAGAAAAAACGAACAGGTTGAGGTAGGCAAAGTATCGTCCGAAATGCTGCGGCTCCTCTTCATGCATATAGGCCGAAGAGTAGAGGTGTATCAGGAATCCGATGCCTGTAATGATGAGCAGGAAAATAACGGAAAGCTGGTCTATCTGAAATGCAAAAGGCACCTGGAAGCTGTCGGCGCTGATAAAGCTGAATAAAGTGGTGACCGTGCCGCCGTTCGTTTTCACATCAAAGAACAGCATTACGCTGATCGCGAAAGAGGCGAGTATTGCGCCACAACCTATCACGCTAATGGCGCTCTTCGACAGGCTTTTTCTGCCCAGCCCATTGACCAGGAAGCCGATCAGCGGAAACAGCGGAACTAATAAGGCGAGTTTGTTCATATTATGCAGAATGCCTAATGCTTAGGGCTGAACGCGCTTTTAGCGTTCGGCGTTGAGCGTTGAGCCTAGTTTTTAAGTCTGTTCAAAAAATTAATATCCACCGAATGCGTATTCCGGTACAGCATTACAATAATGGCCAGGCCTACGCTTACTTCGGCGGCGGCCACTACCATGATAAAAAAAACGAATAATTGTCCCTCGATGCCCACACTCGAAGTTGCGTCTTTCACCAGCGCTGCGCCATGATGCATTTTAGAGAAAGCCACAAGCAACAGGTTCACCGCATTCAGCATGAGCTCTATGCACATGAAAACAATGATGGCATTCCGCCTGGTCAGCACACCGACGATGCCGATGGTGAACAAGGTAAGGCAGAGGTAGATGTAGTACTGTATGGGCATGATCAACGCTTAATGCTTAGGGCTGAAGGCTAAAAGCTTAGGGCTTAGAGCACCTGCATCCCTGTTTTATATTATTCTTTCAAATTGTTTTGCTTTAAGCCTTCAGCTTAACGCGTTCGGCTTCTTCTTCAGCTTTACGCATTCAGCCTTAAGCGTTCAGCGTTTTATTCTTTTTTCCCTATCACCACCGCTCCTACCATTGCACTAAGGAATAAAACGCTTGTTATCTCGAAGGGCACCACGTAATCGCTGAACAGGGCTTTACCGAGGTTGCCTATCAAACCGATATTGCCTTCTTTCATCAGGGCCGTTTTTCCCGGCAGGTCTACGGCCTGGCGCACCATCGATACCAGGATGATCAGCAGACAGCCGCCCGAGATCACGCCTGCTAGTTTCATCCACATATGCTTCTGCGGTTCTGTTTCGGCATTGAGGTTCATCAGCATGATCACGAACAGGAACAGCACCATAATGGCGCCGGCATATACGATCAGGTTTACGATAGCAAGGAACTGGGCGTTCAGCAGCACATAATGCCCCGAAATAGCAAAGAATACAGCGATCAGCCAGAGCACGCTGTGTACCGGGCTTTTACTCACCAATACCATTACCGCACTGAACACAGCCAAAGCAGAGAGAAAGAAAAACAGTATTTCGGTTACACTCATGGTTAATTAATAATTAGTAATTAGTAATTAATAATTAGGGGTGATATCTAATTATGAATTATTAATTGTTATTCGGCGAGGCCGTCGTCGGCGCATGTTTCCCTTTTGCGCGCTCGTATCCTTCCGGATCCGTTTTGGGATCGGGGATCAACAACTCTTCCTTGCCATATATAAAGCCCTTGCGGGTAAAATTAGAGGGAGCGAATGTTTCGCTGAGATAGATCGCGTCTTTCGGGCAGGCTTCCTCGCACAGACCGCAGAAAATGCAGCGCAGCATATTGATCTCATACTTAGCTGCGTATTTCTCTTCGCGGAAAAGTGTTTCCTCGCCAGGCAGTCTTTCTGCGGCTTCCATGGTGATGGCTTCTGCGGGGCAGGCCACAGCACAGAGCCCGCAGGCAGTACAGCGTTCACGTCCTTCCTCATCCCGGTTCAACACATGCAGCCCGCGGAACACGGGGCTGAACGGACGTTTCTGTTCGGGATAACGGACGGTCGGCTGCTTTTTGAAAATATGACTGAAAGTGATCGCCATTCCTTTCAGGATACCGGGCAGGTATAACCGCTCCCAGAAACTCATCGGTTTCCGGCCCACTGTTTTCGATCTGTTTGTTAATGCCTGCATATAGCAAAAATATTTTTATCAAACCAGGAAACAAAGAAAGTCTGGAGTCAGAGTTAGGATTCTGGAGTAGGATTTCTTTTGAACTCCAGACTCCAGACTTCTAACTCCAGGCTTACCTCATCCCTGTCTCCACAATATCACCGCCCCTGTTACCAGCATATTGAACAGTGCCAGCGGTATTAATGTTTTCCATCCCAGGTTCATCAACTGGTCATAACGGAAACGCGGGATGGTCCAGCGGATCCACATGAATATAAAAATAAAGATCACGATCTTGGTCAGTAAGGCCAGCACGCCGAGCAGGGCCGCTACGTTCGGCGCCAGCGTGCTTTCGTCCAGGAAGGGGATATCATAACCGCCGAAAAAGATCGAAGCCATGATGGCGCTGCTCATGATCATGTTCACGTATTCGGCAAACAGGTAAAACCCGAGCTTCATGGACGAATATTCCTGGTGATAGCCGAAGTTGAGTTCGTTCTCTGCTTCAGGCAGGTCGAACGGCGTACGGTTGCATTCGGCCATTGCGCAGATAAAGAAGATCAGGAAACCGAGCGGCTGGTATACGATATTCCAGTGTGCGCCAGGCGCCATCTGCTGGTCTACGATCGTTTTCAAACTCAGCGAGCCGGAGATCATCAGCACGGCTATCAGCGATAAGCCCATTGCAAGTTCATAACTGATCGCCTGGGAAGCGCCGCGGAGCGCGGCCATCAGTGAGAATTTATTGTTAGAGGCCCAGCCCCCGATCATGATACCGTACACACCCATGCTCACCACGCCGAAAATATACAGGATGCCGATATTGATATCCGCTACCTGCAGGTCGATGGAACGGCCGAACATTTCAAGATGACTGCTCCAGGGTATCACTGCGCAGGTCATTAACGCAGCGGTCATGGCCAGGATCGGCCCCAGCACGAACAATACCTTGTTTGAACTGTTGGGGATGATCTCTTCTTTCATGATCAGCTTGAGACCATCGGCAAAAGGCTGAAAAAGACCGAATGGACCTGCGCGGTTCGGACCCGGCCTGTCCTGCAATACCGCCGCCACTTTGCGTTCTGCAAACGTGGTGTACAGGGCGATACCGAGGCTGGCGAACACGATGATCGCGATCAGCACCAGCTTTTCAATCAGTAAGATCCAGTCAAACGCAAGTAGTGTCATGTTTCCTTATTTGCCTGCTGTCATCAACAGCTCACTAAGTATTTGGTTGTTCAAAATCATCCGAGTGTGCCGGTCCTTCGATCCTGCTCAGGTCGATGGTTGGCTGATTCACTTCGCTCACTTCATGTATATCGAGCAGTATCTTCGGCTGCCTTCCCCCATGTACCGCAGAAAATATCTCGTGCGGTTTTGTAAGTCCCACTTTACCCTGGTAATGGCCGGCCGAGATCACAGAATGCCTGTTGATCATGCGCGGGCCTTCGATCGTCCAGTCGCTGGTCTTCTTTTTATCGAAGCGGCAGGTATTGCAGATCCAGGCTGGTTTGCCATTGGCATCGTCTTCCACTTCACCCCATTCGTCCTTGCGGGCCGTTACACGGAATACTTCATCGCCGCGGTTCCATAAAGTCACTTTTCCGCTGCAGGTAGGACAGTCGCGGTGTGCATCCATCGGCTTCAGGAACCATACCCGGTTCTTGAAACGGAAAGTGCGGTCGGTAAGTGCTCCTACCGGACAAACATCGATCACATTACCGATAAAATCATTGTCGA
>JAFBAN010000242.1 GCA_019247775.1 Chitinophagaceae bacterium
AAATAGATCTTCTCCAGCAGCTGAAAATTTTCAAGTGCGGGATAGTGCCCGGTGAGTACAGGTTCGATAAAAAGCCGGTTCATCATGATATCGATGCGGTCGGCTGCTTGCTGGTCATCAGGATCATTGGAAAAAGGCAATACCTCCGAAAAAGAAAAGCTGGTACCGATATTGGCGCCGCTTACTTCACTCCGCACAATGCGCCCGCCGATAGCCTGGGCCAGTGCCGCGTTGTGTACGGCAGGCAGAAAATTGGTGATGCCTTTTTTCCCCGGCGCATGTATGCCCAGCATATAACCCAGCGCCGTAAAACTGATGGGCTCGTTCAGGATGATCCAGTTTTTTACTTTATCGCCGAATGCAGTTGCGCATACCCGCACATAAGCGGCAAACCAGGTATCGGCCAGGATACTTACCCAGCCTCCCTGCTGCTGCAGGGCATAGGGCAGATCCCAATGATACAGGGTTACGAAAGGTGTGAGGCCTGCTTCAAGACAGGTGTCGATCACATTATGATAGTACCGTAATCCTTCCGGGTTCACTTTGCCCGTTCCATTGGGAAGGATGCGCGGCCAGGAGATGGAAAACCGAAAAGCGTTAAAGCCAAGGCTTTTGGCGAGATATATGTCTTCGCGGTAACGATGGTAGAAATCACAGGCTATAAAGGGCTGATGTCCCGATTTTATCTTGCCTCGTTTGGACGCGAAGACATCCCATATGGACAGACCTTTCCCATCAAGGTCGGAAGCACCTTCATTCTGTGCCGCTGCAATGGAAACGCCCCAATAAAAATCTTTTCCGAAAGCATTCCTGTGAAACGAGGTTTCAGAAGGCTGGAAATAATTTTCCGGCGCCGGATTCTTTCTCAATTCTCGCATATAAGCCCTGGTCTATTACTTTTCCGATGATCGTTGCCGTTGATTGCCGGAGCACCAATATTGAAGGTCTCGGTCCTTCCAGCCAGTGTTTTACCCGGGCAGCAAATCCTGTATCGATGGCGGCAATACTGGTTACGCCGAAATCTTCAAGCGCCGCAGCATTGCATAACTGTTCGTACTGGCCGCGGATAGGCAGGCAAAGCAGCTTTTTTCCGAGGAAAAGCGCTTCTGCCGGGGTTTCAAATCCGGCCCCGGTGATCACGCCTGTACTTTTAATAACACTTTCAGTAAAACTTTTATTGTTTACCGGCAGGAACAAAAGATTGCCCTGGCGTTCCGGACGGGTTACCCGTTTCGAAAAAATATGGAAATATATATCGGGGATCTGTTCCAGCGCCTGGGCCACCACGGCATCCGCATAATGCGAGAGATATACCGTTACATGCCCATTGTCTACAGGCGCTGCATTCAGCACCTGTTGCTTGATCACCGGTGAACAGATAAAATCGTCGTAATCTGAAAAATGAAGCCCGAGCCTGTTTGGTGAGGAAGCATAGTGTTTCAACAACCATTCGCCAACCAGGTCTTTGGAAGCCGGTCTTGGCGATTTCGGAGAGGCAAAGCTGGCCTGGTGTCCGAAATGAATGAAGGGGATCTGCCTGCGCCGGCAGGCCATCGAACTGATGGCTTCGAAATCGTTGATCACCAGATCGTATTTTTCAACCGGCAGATCGTTCACTTCCCTCATAATGCGCAACGGGGCAAACTCGCGCATCATCTTCAGGTAGTTCAGTCCGCCGCGGTTTCCGTAAAACAGGCTGAGTCCTTTGCTGCGATAGACCACCGGCAGGTTCACATCTATGCTGCTGTTACTGCCGCTAAGGAACACATCAACCGTTCCATACCGCTGCAGGAAAGCCATTAATTCGGTGGCCCTCGCTATGTGGCCATTGCCCGTGGCCTGTATGGCATATAATATTTTCATATCAGGCGCTTAAGGAATTCAGGTACATATCAATTTCATTGGAGACCACCTGCAGCGGTGGCAGCCTCCGCTCGAATTTCTCACGGGCTTCGAAGCCGGCATTATCGAAATGGAATATTTCCCAGTTGCCGTTATTGTATTCCAGGCTGGTGAGGTTCTCGATCCAGTCGCCGCTGTTGAGATAGGTTACGCTCCCGTCTTTGGTAGTGATGGTCCTTTTTTGCGGCTGGTGGATATGACCGCAGATCACATAATCATATTTTTTGCCGATCGCAAGTTCTGCAGCAGTCTGCTCGAAATTCCCGATCCAGGACACCGCTTTTTTCACACTGTTCTTTACTTTCTTGCTCAGCGACATTTTTTCCCGGCCTAACAATCGCAGCGCGTAATTGATAAAACGGTTCAGGACGATCAGCAGGTCATAGCCATGCCCGCCCAGCTTGGCCAGCAGTTTGGCGCTGCCACGCGTGGTGGCGTCGAATACATCGCCATGAAAGATCCAGGTCATCTTTCCGTTGATCTCGAGAACGATCTTATCTGTTAATTGCAGATTTCCGATCTGCATCCCGGAATAGCGGCGCAGGCATTCATCATGATTGCCGGTGATGTAAATAACACGGGTGCCGTTGCTCAGCAGGTTCATGATCTCCTTGATCACCTGCAGGTGCGCGGCTGGAAAATATCGGCGGGAGAATTGCCAGCCATCGATGATATCACCATTAAGGATCAGTAACTGGGGCTGGATGCTTTTAAGATAGTGCACCAGCTCGGCGGCGTGACAACCATAGGTGCCTAAATGAACGTCGCTGAGTACGACTACCTCTACGGGCCTCTTGTTCATGCTAACGGTTTGTCAAAGCTCCAAACCTGGCATGTTCTAATTGTTACCGGCAGGTTATGCAATTATGAAGGATCGCGAAAACTTAATATTATAACTCCTGCATTTGTATTAAGTTTATGTTATCTTATTATAAACACTCAAACGATGGCAGCCAAAAAAATCTCCGGAACTTCTAAAAAGGATTTGCGCAAAAACCTGGAAACCAAAATGGAGCAGGCAATTTCAGGACTGGTCGATACCGCGGACAAAAAATTCCATAAACTCCTGAAAAAAGCGGCGAAAGTACTGGCGGATGGAATGCATACCAGATCCAAAACAAAAAGCGTTGCGCCCGCAAAAAAGAAGGCAGCGCCTTTGAAGAATGGCGGCAAGAAAAGCTAACCCCAAAAAATAGCCCCCACAATACTCCGTGGGGGCCTTGTTTTATCATTCACTACTCTCTTCGCCGGTATTACCCGGATCAGATAATATGGGTATATATCTCAGGGATAACCACCCCTATCGTAAATGATTAAACGGTCTTGCTTAGTATAATACCATAACTGTGCCGGTTTTCTTGCAATAGGAGACGGTAAAAAAGCCGGCCGTCCTGCACATATATTTCCACAAACCGTGCGGTGGCACTCCACATTTTCTGAACAGATGAACAAGTTCTGAACAGATGAGCAAGGAAAAAGGAACGATGAAGGGCTTCCGACCCTCAGTTCCTTGTTCCTTGCTCACCTGTTCATGGAGTTCCTTGTTCATCTGTTCACCGCGGAATACGATTTGATACGATCCGGGTATCAACTCAAATCATTCCATGGCAAAGTCTGCAAAAAAAACCGTCAATCCCCCTCAGCACCAGGCCAGACAGCCCGGTCGGGAAACCCTGATGAAGCCCCAGCCGGTCTCCGACAGTGGCGCTCCGCTTCAGCCGAAATTATCAGGCCGGGTGGCATTGATCACAGGCGGCGATAGCGGAATCGGCAAGGCCGTAGCCATCCTTTTTGCAAAGGAAGGCGCTGATGTGGCCATTATTTACCTGGATGAGACTCCCGATGCAAAAGATACCGCTGCCCGGGTGGAAGCTTACGGCCGACAGTGCCTGCTGCTTAAAGCCGATATCAGCGATGAAAAAAGTTGCAGGGGTGCTGTTGAGAAGACCGTGAAGAGATTTGGCAAACTGAATATCCTCGTCAATAATGCTGCTCAGCAATATGAAACGAAAGATTTTGCCGAGCTCGACTTTAAGAAAATGCGCCACACATTCGAGGTTAATATTTTCTCCATGTTCTACCTGACCCGGTATGCACTGAAATATTTGAAGGAGGGAGACTGTATCATCAACACAGCCTCGGTAACAGCCTATCGCGGCAGCCCGGCACTGATCGACTACTCATCTACGAAAGGCGCCATTGTGTCTTTTACCCGCAGTCTTGCTGCCAACCTGGTAGAAAAAGGGATCCGTGTGAATGGTGTGGCGCCAGGCCCGATCTGGACCCCGCTGATACCCTCCAGTTTCGATGCCAAAAAAGTGGCGGAGTTCGGAAGCGATTCACCCATGAAAAGACCCGGCCAGCCCGCGGAAGTAGCGCCTGCCTATCTCTTCCTCGCCAGCGATGATGCCAGCTATATCAGCGGGCAGTTCATACATCCGAATGGCGGGGAGATAGTTAATGGATGATTTGAACAGATGAGCAAGGAACAAGGAACTGATGATCGGATTCCTCGTCCGATCCCCGTTCCTTATTCCTTATTCCTTGTTCCTTGTTCATCTGCTCCTCACCCCTGGATCCATTTCGCAATCCCGAACGCTGCGCCTGCTGCAAGCGCTCCGATGAGCATTACTTTAAAGGCGCCGGCCCAGGGCGGGGTGCCTGTTAATTTACTTTTGAAATAGCCGAAAATAAAAAGGCAGATCAGCGTTACTCCAACGGAAATCTGCAAACCGGTACGGCCGCTGCTAACGAAGAAATAAGGACTCAAAGGGATCAATCCCCCAACGATATAAGACATCCCGATATTGAAAGCGCTTTTACGGGCCCGTTTCGGATCGGGACATTCCAGTCCGAGTTCATATTTCATCATGAAGCTTGCCCAGCGGTCTTTGTCTTTGGTGAGTTCGTTCACCGCCTGCTGCTGCACTGCAGCGCTCAATCCGAGACCTTCGAAAAATTCACGTACTTCCTCACGTTCGATATGCGGCACATGTTCGATCTCATGGTATTCACGACGGAGCTCGCTGTTGTAATGATCGAGTTCTGTTTTGCCGGCCAGGTAGCCACCCAACCCCATGGCTATCGAGCCTGCCGCGATTTCTGCGATACCCGCGATTACTATCAGGCTCACATTGTCCACTGCGCCGCTTAAACCGGCGGCAAGCGCAAATGGCACAGTAAGCCCGTCCGACATGCCAATTACTACGTCTTTTAGTATTTCCGAGCTGGTGAGATGCTGCTCCGCGTGCGAATGATGCAAATGGGTATCGGTCTGTTCCATAGTTGAAGTTGGAATTAACAGGTGCACTACTGTGAAACAGGAAGTTATGAAATAATGAGTAATCGCTGTTAACATTCTTAATCCGCAGGTAACATTGGGGTAACAATTTGGTAACATAGCGAAACCACCTTTGCAGCAACATCAAAAACAACTTCTATGTTTAAAAAGATGCTTGCAGCTGTACAGCTTCTTGCCCTGGTTCTTGTATCGGCTACAACTTTTGGCCAGGAAACAACATCGACCCTGAGCGGACAGATATCCGATCCAAAAGGCGTTTATATGAGCGGAGTGGCGGTTACTGTGAAGTATGAGCCTACCAACTTTGTAGTATCTACCCAAACGAACAGCAAAGGTATTTTTTACATTACCAACCTGAAACCGGGCGGTCCTTATACCGTGAAAATCTCTTATGTCGGATTCAAAGAGCAGGTTTTCAACGATGTTAACCTTGGTCTCGGCAATAACCCCGACATTAAAATATCACTGAAAGAATCTTCTGCCGAGCTTACCGAAGTAACAGTAACATCTGCCGGCCGAAAGGTCATCGCAGGCAGTACTACCATTGGCAGCAGACAACTTGTTACGCTGCCTACACTTGGAAGAAGCTTATCTGATTTTACCCGTTTAACACCACAATCGAATAACAACTCTTTCGCCGGTAGCAATTTCCGGTATAATAATCTCACGATAGACGGCGCGATCAACAACGATGCGTTTGGCTTTAGTAACTCTGCCGGGGGCGTTAGCGGCGGCGGCCAGTCGGGCGCAGCGGGTTCCGGTACGCGTACCAACCCATATAGTCTGGATGTGATCCAGGAAGTACAGGTGCAATTATCTCCCTATGATGTGAAGATCGGCAACTTTACCGGCGGCAGCGTGAACGCAGTTACCAAAAGCGGCAGTAACGAATTTCATGGCTCTATATATTCTTACGGACGCAATCAGTCATTAGTGGGCAAAAGCGTTGATGGTACAAAGTCGAAGATCGGATCAGATTTTTATGATTACCAGTATGGAGCTACCATCGGCGGACCTATCGTAAAAAATAAGGCGTTTTTCATCCTGAACTATGAGCATACCGATCGCCAGGAACCCAGTACCTACAATATCGGTGATCCGGGCGCAGCAATCACTATGACCGAAGCGCAGCAGATCGTGAGTCAGTTGCAGACGAAGTATGGTTACGATCCGGGTAGTTATGTTGGCGCTTACAGGATTTTTACCAAGAGTGATAAATTATTCGGCAGGCTCGATTTCAACCTCGACAAGAAAAATACGCTTACCGTCCGTGCCATTTACACAAACGGTTCGGGTAACAACCTGGAAAGATCGTCTACCAATTTCCAGTTCGGTTCAACAGATTTTACCCAGTACACCAAGAATCTGAACCTGACAGCCGAACTAAAGACAAAGTTCAGCAACAATGCAAGCAACCAGTTCAACCTCAGTTACATCAACGTACATGAATACCGGGATTTTCCGAAGCCGCTGGCTCCCTACATCGACATTGATAATGGAAGGATCACGTTGGGTACCTGGCGCGAAGCTTCCATCTATAATCTGAAGCAGCAGACCTTCGAGATCAGCGACAATGTAACGGTAACAAGCGGCATCAATAAATTTACTTTCGGTACACACAACGAATTCTATAAACTCTCTTATGGATTTATCAATTCGTTCAATGGTCGTTGGGAGTATTCACGGGGGCTGGCCAGTTTCCTTGCCGATAACCCGAGCCGTATCCGTGGTGCATTCATCACCGACCCGAAGATCCCCGGAACAAGGGACGATATCTACAGTAATCCACCCAACCCTTTTACAGTTGGATTGACCAGCTTATATGCACAGGATGAGATCGCGGTGAGCCCGAAATTCAAATTATCGCCCGGGATCCGCCTGGATTACTCCTTTGTAGGAACGCAGCCATACCTCGATCCGGCATTAAATTCGACTAATTCCGCCGGTTATGTTTCTGCCAACCCAACTTATACCAATACTGCATTCAAAGACCTGACAGGTAAACTTCCGTCAAGGGTTACCGTATCACCGCGCCTCGGTTTCAATTTTGATGCGAAGGGCGATCAGTCGCTGGTGCTGCGTGGTGGTACCGGCATTTTCACCGGCCGGGTGCCTTTCGCCTGGTATGGATATGCATATACACTGAATGGCGGTACTTATGGAAATATCGACTGGAATGGCCCGGCAGCCGGCCAGACAGTTCCACTGGCGATCAATCCGCTGGGACTGAAAGATACCGTAACAAAATATGGCGGTGCATCAAGAAGCAGTACGCGCGAGATTGATGTGTTCGATAATAATTTCAAACTTCCTACGGTATGGAGAAGCAATATTGCAGTGGATATCAAATTCGGTAAGGGGTATAAATTCACAGCCGACTTCCTCTATACAAAAACAGTATACGATGTGAAGTATGAGCAGATCAACCTGAAAGATTCAGTTGCTTACTTTACCAGTGGTCCAACGCTTACGCCGGTTTATGTCGGTGGTAAATACAATGCGGCTTACTCGAACGTGTATTACCTCACCAATACATCAGAAGGTTACCGGTATAATATTACCGCGCAGCTGTCGAAGACAACGAATAACATCACAATGGGAACGCATCAATTCAATATGAACTGGAGCGCAGCATATACTTATGGCATGAGCAAGGACATCACCAATGGTATCCGTAACTCATGGGAGAGCAGCTTCAATGTGAATCCTGCGATCACACCCAGTAATTCTTCTCTTGCCTACTCCAACTTCGACCTTCGTCACCGCATCGTGGCCACCTGGAGCGGTAACCTGGTTTGGAATCAATCAAATGCTACAAGCCTTTCTTTCTTCTATTCCGGTGTTTCCGGTAGCCCGTACAGCGTGATCTACCAGTCTGCGCCGTTTGGGTCGGGCTCAAATGCACCCCTGCCTTATATCCCGAAGAACCAGGCCGATGCCAACCTCCGGGACAATGGCGCTTACACTGCAGCACAACAGTGGGCCGATCTTGACGCGTTCATCACCAATGATAAATACCTGAGCACCCGTCGCGGCCAATATGCAGAACGCAACGGATTACGCACACCATGGAATCACGAACTGGATATGAAACTTATGCATGAGTTCAGGTTAAGCAAAACCAACAGCAAACAAACCCTGCAGGTGAGTCTTGATATTTTCAACGTACTGAACCTGATCGATAACAGTCTTGGACATGTAACTTTCGTTACCAACCTCAACAACTACACAGTGAACTTCCTGAAGTTTGTGGCCGATGCAAATGGTAAAGCTGTAGGTGCTCCTGCCTCAGGTTATACGCCATCATTCAATTTTGTAAGACCAACGGGGCTTGATGGTCATTATTACACAGTTGACCCCATCAACTCCCGCTGGCAGGGGCAGCTGGGGGTGAAGTATAACTTTTAGTGAAGCGTGAATGGTGGATCGTGAGTCGTGAGACGTGAGACGTGAGAAGCGCTCCTGGTTCCAGGAAGAAAAAGAAAAGAGCGGTCCAGAATGGCCGCTCTTTTCTAATTAATTCCTTATTCACCATCGACATTTAACACCTCACGTCTCACGCCTCACGCCTCACGTCTCACGCCTCACGCCTCACGCCTCACGTCTCACGCCTCACGCCTCACGCCTCACGCCTCACGTCTCACGCCTCACGCCTCACGCCTCACGTCTCACGCCTCACGCCTCACGCCATCACCAGTTATTCATCTGCTCCTTATTCGCCCGTTCCGGTTCGGCGATGGGATGATCTTTCCAGTTAGGGTCATAGGGCACGAACCAGCTCAGCCATAAGATCCGCGACAGGCGCATCAGCACCGGCTGCAATGCGAACAGGATAACGAACGCCGTACCCATCCAGTAAAAGATCCGGTTATCATTGATGGAAAAACTGACGCCGATCAATACTTTCCACGCTACAAAACTGGCTACCAGCACTGCAATGCTCAATGCATAGCTGACATACCCTGTACCATAATAAAATCCTACCTCTATCTCTGTTGGCTGCCCGCAGACCGGACAGCGGTCGTGCATTTTAATACTGTTTTTCGAGTAGGCAGAATCTTTCACAAAAACTTTTCCCTCCCTGCATCGGGGACAGCGGTTGGTGAGCACAGCGGCAAGATAGGATCGGGACATATCAGGGGTTGAGGCGGCAAAGGTACTGCGGTTTTTCGATTGGCCCCTATTAAGCTAAGACTCTTATTGGTCAGCAATTATTACCTGAGAGACGCGGAGGCGTGGTGAAATCTCGAAATTTCCCAATCCAAATTTCAAAATTCGCTACCCCAGGATCTTCTCCATCTGCATGCTCCTCGACCCCTTGATCAAAAGATGGGTATTTTCAAATCCCTGTGCATCGAACCATTGTTTTGCTTCAGCGGAGCTGGGAAAGAAAATGAAACCGTGATCGATCTTTGCGAAATCCCCGCCAACAAGCACAACCTTCGTCCATGGATATTGCCTGATCAGCGCTGCGATATTTTCATGTTCCTGTACGCTGCCTTCACCCAGCTCCATCATACCGCCCAGCATGAGCACTTTCTGCGGTGCATCCATTTTTGCAAAATTTTCGATCGCGGCCTTCATGCTGGTGGGGTTGGCATTGTAAGCATCGAGGATAATATGGTTCGATCCTTTCTGTACCAGCTGGGAGCGGCTGTTGGATGGCGTATAGCTTTCAAGCGCCGCCCTGATCTTTTCTTCCGGCACACCAAACTGTTTGCCTACTGCTGCTGCACAGAGGATATTGGGCAGGTTATAATCGCCCACCAGCCGGGTCCTGATCTCAGAAATGTTTTCAAAACCTTTCGTGATCGCAACAGTGAGAAACGGTGCGCCTGAGCTGACCTTTCCCTGCACGATGCCTTCGTCCGTACCGTATTTTATGACATGAGGGATGCCCGCACTCATCGAAATAAGATAATCATAGTCGGCATAGAGAAATGCAGTGCCATTGTTGGCCCGCAGAAAATCATACAATTCCCCTTTACCCTTCTTTACGCCTTCTACGCCGCCGAAACCCTCGAGATGCGCTTTGCCTGCGTTGGTGATAATACCATGCGTCGGCATTGTATAACGGCAGTAGCTTTCGATCTCTTTCTGGTGATTGGCGCCCATTTCTATTACCGCCATCTCCGCATTTTGGCGCACGCTCAGCAAAGTCAGCGGTACGCCAATATGATTGTTGAGATTTCCCTGCGTGGTATAGGTGCGGAAATGTGTCGACAGCACCGCGTACACCAGCTCTTTGCTTGTTGTCTTGCCATTGCTTCCCGTAATGGCGATAAAAGGGATATTGAACTGCTGCCGGTGGTATTTCGCAAGTTCCTGTAATGTCTGCAGCGCATCATTCACCCGGATGATGCGGTCATCGCCGGCAACCGGCGCCTCGTCCACTACCGCATACGCAGCCCCGGCCTCGAGCGCCTGACCGGCAAACAGGTTGCCATTAAAGTTCGGACCCTTCAGCGCGAAAAAAACATCTCCCGGCTTTAGCTTACGGGTATCTGTCTGAACAGACGGGTGCTTCAGAAAAATCTGGTATAGTTCTTCAATGCGCACAGTGGAATTTTTTATCAAATTTAAATCATCGTGCCGAGATGTGTGGGCTAAAGCCCGGCTCACCTTTGAGCGTATGGGCCCCAGCCTGAAGGCTGGGGTTAATAAAAATCCCTTGCAAAAAGGCTGCAAGAATAAGCTACTCTAACCCCAGCCATCAGGCTGGGATATATCTGCCAAACCCCAAGCTTTCTATTTTCGGTAGGCGCTCAATTCAGCCCGGTACTTCATTAACCCCAGCCTTCAGGCTGGGGGCAAAACCTCTGCGGTCAATGGGCTTTAGCCCACGACGCTTCCGCGCTGTCGGCCAGCGAGGTGGCCGACAAATAAAAAACCATCCCCTACGGAGATGGCTTTTTTTGCTGTATTTACCTTTCCTTATCTGTTGTTTCGGCGCGTAGGGAGATAGATACCTGTTTTCCCTTTGCGTGACAGTGTTTCCGGCGCCCCGAAATGGGTCATGGCACAGCGGAAACCGATAGTGTTGGTGCTGAGATCTTCCTCAAGGAAACGGCGTGCACCCGGAGCCAGCCAGTAGGCACGGTCATTCCAGCTTCCGCCTTTGTACACCCTTGATTTATCGGAGATCAGCGTAGTAACGCCATAGTTGTAAGTTACATTACTGGTAGAATCGGCATCGAGATAGTTCACCGCATAAGATTTCTGGTAGTTACGCCTGTTGCGCAGTGCAGAATCATCTTCGGGCACCATCTTAATGCGACCGCGATCATCGCGCAGGTTACCCTGGCCGCCGCTCTGGTCCACTTTCTGGAATACGTTACCGCGGAACGGGTTGAAATCATCTTCGCCGGCATTGGTGATCGGGCGATACACGTCCATCACCCATTCGCTTACATTGCCGCTCATATTATAGAGACCGAATCCGTTCGGGATAAAAGAATTTACTTCTGCAGGGATCGCCGCATTATCGTTCAGACCGCCGGCAACACCCATGTTATCACCCGCGCCACGCTTGAAGTTGGCCAGGAATGCACCCTGGAAAGCGCTTTTCTTGGTATACCGCAGGTTGTCGAAACCATCGTTCTTCCAGGAATAGATCTGTTTATTGGAGATCACTTCCTCGCCGCGTCCGGAACCTTTCTTCGGTTTTTTCTGCGGGTTCTGCATGATATAACCATAAGCGGCATATTCCCACTCGGCTTCTGTAGGAAGGCGGTATTCTCCATAAAGGATACCA
>JAFBAN010000001.1 GCA_019247775.1 Chitinophagaceae bacterium
ACGATCGCATACTGCATATCCGGCGTGAAAATCGGAAAAAAAGCCCAGCATCGGTAATAATTCCCCTCAAAATGCGACCGATGCTGTAACCTTTTTTATAAACACACGTTAGCTATAATTAACATGGATTAACGCTCCGGTGTATTAATTTTGGTACAGCAACACAAGCTTATGAAACGCATCATCCCCATCCTGCTCCTCGCCGCTCTTTCCGGCTGCAGCCTGTCTGCAGGATCCACTGCGAAAAAAATAGGCTCCGGCGTTCGCCAATGCTGCGCTGCACTCGGTATGAAAACCGATTGCCCCGACAATGCTCCTTGTCCCAGGACCAGCACCCCTGTTTCTGTCGTCTCCGTCTCACTGCTCGACAGATCCGGCGAGATCCTGACCTGGTAGCAGACCGCATTCCTAAATCTGCTGTCTCCAATCTGCGATCTGCCTTCTCAATCCTTCCCCCTTTTCCTTATTTTTGCGCCCATCTCAACATGGAATTAACCAAGAACTATCTTCCCAACGAAACCGAATCCAGGTGGTATGAACACTGGATGAGCAAAGGCTATTTCAACAGTGTGCCCGATGAGCGCGAACCTTATACCATAGTGATACCGCCGCCGAATGTAACGGGCGTACTGCATATGGGGCATTGCCTCAACAATACCATCCAGGATATCCTGATCCGCCGCGCACGCATGGAGGGAAAGAATGCATGCTGGGTTCCGGGCACAGATCATGCATCCATCGCAACAGAAGCCAAAGTGGTGGGTATGCTTCGCGAAAAAGGGATCACGAAATCCTCCCTGAGCCGCGATGAATTTCTGAAATATGCCTGGGAATGGAAAGATAAATACGGCGGCATCATTCTGCAGCAGTTGAAGAAACTGGGTTGCAGCCTCGACTGGAATCGTGTTTCCTTCACCATGGATGATGAATACTACCGTTCGGTGATCAGGGTATTCATCGACCTCTATAACAAAGGCTGGATCTACCGCGGCAAGCGCATGATCAACTGGGATGTAAAAGCCAAGACCGCACTAAGCGATGAGGAAGTGATGCGGCATGAAACGCAGCAGAAATTGTATTATCTGAAATATGCCGTGGTCGACGGCGATGCCGGCCAGGATCATGTGATCATTGCAACGGTACGTCCTGAAACGATCATGGGCGATACAGCCGTTTGCGTGCATCCCAAAGACGAACGCTATAAACACCTGCATGGCAAACGCGTGCTCGTTCCGCTGATCGGGAGATCCATTCCGGTGATCACGGATGAGTATGTGACGATGGACTTCGGCACGGGCGCCCTGAAAGTGACGCCGGCGCATGACATGAATGATTACCAACTCGGGCAAAAACATAACCTGGAGATCATCGATATTTTCAATGAAGACGGTACCCTGAATGAAGCCGCACAGATCTGTATCGGCGAAGACCGGCTGGAGGCACGTCCCCATATCGTAAAGCAGCTCGAAACAGGCGGCTATATCGATAAAGTGGAAGATTATACCAGTGAAGTGGGTTATTCCGAGCGCACGAATGCCGTGGTAGAACCGCGTCTCAGCATGCAGTGGTGGGTGAGTATGGAAAAACTGAGTGAGCCTGCATTGAAAGCGGTGATGGAAGATTCTATCCGCTTCTTCCCGCCCAAGTTCAGGAACCTGTACCGCAACTGGATGGAGAATATCCGCGACTGGTGCATCAGCCGGCAACTCACCTGGGGACATCGTATTCCCGCATTCTTTGCGCCCAGCGGCGATTTTGTAGTGGCTGAAACGGCTGAAGCTGCGGTAGAGGAATTCAGGAAGAACGGGCTTGGCGTAAGGCTGGATGAATTGTGGCAGGATAATGATGTGCTCGATACCTGGTTTTCGAGCTGGCTCTGGCCTTTTGAAGTGTTTAAGGGATTTTCAGATCCGGGTAATGAAGAGATCAAATATTATTATCCCACCAATACGCTGGTAACTGCACCCGAGATCATTTTCTTCTGGGTGGCCAGGATGATCATGGCGGGATATGAGTACATGGGCGAAAAACCATTCCGGGATGTGTACTTCACGGGCATCGTCCGCGATAAGCAGCGGCGCAAAATGAGCAAGAGCCTCGGCAATTCGCCCGACCTGCTCGGCCTGATCGACCAGTATGGCGCCGATGCCGTACGTTTCGGCATCATGATCGCCTCCCCTGCCGGCAACGATATCCTTTTTGATGAAGCTACCCTCGAGCAGGGCAGGAATTTCAACAACAAACTCTGGAACGCTTTGAAATTAGTCAGGAGTCTGGAGTCGAGAGT
Source organism: Chitinophagaceae bacterium (assembly GCA_019247775.1). Classification (GTDB taxonomy): domain Bacteria; phylum Bacteroidota; class Bacteroidia; order Chitinophagales; family Chitinophagaceae; genus Sediminibacterium. Next base: position 2,288 of record JAFBAN010000001.1, read on the forward strand.
CTGGAGTACAACTACAGACAGCACCGCTAACTCTACTCCAGACTCCAAACTCCTAACTCCAGACTTTGCACTGGTTTGGTTCAAGAACCGTCTTGAGCAATCCAAGGCCGAAGTAAACGAAATGCTTTCCCAGTTCCGGCTGAATGAAGCATTGAAAACGATCTATTCGCTGATCTGGGACGATTTCTGCAGCTGGTACCTGGAATGGATCAAACCAGGTTACGAACAACCGATAGATCCTTTGGTATATGAAAGCACAGTTGGATATTTTGAGGAGCTGATGCAATTGCTGCATCCCTTCATGCCTTTTATTACAGAAGAGATCTACCACCTGCTGCACGATAACAAAGATGACCTCTGTGTAAAACTGGTTGCTGCACCCGGCAATTACAACGATCACCTGCTCGAGGCCGGTGAACTGCTGAAGCGGGTGATCTCCGCCATCCGCGATGCGCGCAACCGCAACCAGCTGAAACCAAAGGATCCGATCAGGCTGCATGTACAGACAATGAAGAAAAAAGGCTTTGCAGCGATAGAACATATCCTGGCCAAGCAGGTCAATGCCGCATCTGTCGCGTATACCGATACTGCGATCCCCGACAGCATTGTGGTGACGGTGGAAGATGAGAAATTCTTTATCGAGACCGAAAAGCAGCTGGACACCGAAAGCGTGAAAGCAGAATTGCTGAAAGAACTTGACTACCAGAAAAAGTTCCTTGATTCCGTGATCCGGAAATTAAGCAATGAACGCTTTGTGCAGAATGCAAAACCGGAAGTGGTGGAACTGGAAAGGAAAAAACAGTCCGATGCCGAAGCCAGGATCCGCACCATCGAAGAAAGTTTGAACAACCTCTAATAATCCTCCGCGAACCTCTGCACCTCATGTTCTCTGCGGTGAAAAAACTGCCTGAATTGCAGCTCGCTGAAGTTTTGGCGCGCTTTTACCGCAGAGAACATGAGGTGCAGAGGTTCGCGCAGAGAATAAAATGCAAATGATGGTACAGATCAGGCAGGCTACAGCAAAAGACATCCCCACTATCCGCCATATTGCGCACCATACCTGGCCGGTAGCCTACGGCCAGCTTTTGACGAAGGAGCAACTGGATTATATGCTGATCCTGATGTACAGTGAATCATCACTGGCAGATCAGTTGACCAAAGGCCATGTTTTCTATATGGCAGAACTGAACGGCAGCCCGCAGGGTTTCGCATCGGTTTCAAAAGAGGCCGAAGGAAAATTCAAGCTCAATAAACTTTATGTATTGCCCGATACCCAGAAAACCGGCGCGGGCAAAGCATTATTGCACCAGGCCATTCAATTTGCAAAAGACGCAGACGGCAAAGAACTTTTTCTCCAGGTAAAACGCGACAACCCAGCCAGAGGCTTCTACGAAAAGCAAGGCTTCACCATCACCGGCGAGATCAACCTCGATATCGGCAACGGATATCTGATGGAAGACTATATTATGAGCCTGCCGTTGTAGTTGGTAATTAATAATGAATAATTAGTAATTAGTAATAAAAACGGCAGCATATCGTTACCCCAAAAAACGCCAAACGCCAAACGCCAAACGCCAAACGCCAAACGCCAAACGCCAAACGCCAAACGCCAAACGCCAAACTCTCAACTCATAATCTCATTCCCAACTCTTTTCATGCAAATCGATAAAAC
>JAFBAN010000040.1 GCA_019247775.1 Chitinophagaceae bacterium
TGTTTTGCCGATAGAAGCGAGTACCGCTTCCGTATCCAATGGTTTGATGGTATGTATATTGATCAGTTCAACGCCGATGCCCTGGCCTTCGAGTATCCGGCCCGCTTCGATCGCTTTCCAGACCATATGGCCGCAGGCGAAAATGGAAACATCTGCGCCTTCGCTCAGTTGCTGTGCTTTGCCTATCACAAAATCGCTGCCATCCTCACTGGTAAAATTCGGCCATTTGGGGCGGCCGAAACGCAGGTACACCGGACCCTCATACGAAGCGATCGCTTTGGTGGCCGCTTTGGTCTGGTTGAAATCGCAGGGAACCACCACGGTCATGCCCGGAAGCATTTTCATCAGGCCGATATCCTCCAGTATCTGGTGTGTGGCCCCGTCTTCGCCAAGCGTAAGTCCTGCATGGGATGCACAGATCTTCACATTCTTGCCGCTGTAGGCTACGCTCTGCCTGATCTGGTCGTACACCCTGCCCGTGCTGAAATTCGCAAAAGTGGTGGTGTAAGGAATTTTTCCGCCGATGGTCATCCCGGCTGCAATACCGATCATATTGGCTTCGGCGATACCGCACTGTACAAAACGCTCAGGAAAATCCTTGATGAAAGGCCCCAGTTTGAGCGAGCCGGCCAGATCTGCAGTAAGAACCACTACCTGGCTATTCTCTTTGCCTATCTCGTGGATGCCTTCGCCAAACCCACCCCGGGTTTCTTTCTCGTTCAGAACCTTGATATCTGTCAGTTTCATAAGTGCTGCAAAATAAATTAATAATTAATAATTAGTAATTAATAATTGAAGACCTGGTAATGGTACAGTTTGAATTTAACCGCGAAGACGCTGAGGTGCAAAGCAACGCTAAGGAAACCCGCGGTGGCAGCCCCCTTGCGTATCATTGCGTCTTGGGGTCTTTGCGGTCAACCTGGCCTCTGTATTCAAACTGTACCATACTGAAGACCTGCATTGCTGCCGGTCAATACTATTCGAATTTTTAATTCTTAATTACTAATTATTAACTGCCTATTTCACGTTGCCGGTCCGCTTCAAAACCCCCCAGTGCTGCAGTTCGCCTTTGAGGGCTTTGCGAAACGACCGGAACAGGACTACCAGCATAAGCCAGCGGTAAATAAGACGCTGGGGGATCAGCCAGCCCAGTTTCCATGGCTTTTCGCGCGCGAACGCAAAGGCGATGGAGGCGGTGAGCGCATCCACCAGGATGAAGACAAGATAATAAGTGCCGATCTTTTCGGCATTGCCGGTAAGCAGGCCTACCAGCATCAGTACATCGGCAACCGGCGCAAAAACCGGTATCAGGTATTTGAATACGAGAATGTCGGGCAGGGCTACCAGTCCCAGCGCCTTATGGCGGGTGTTGAACAGTAGTTCCTTGTGTTTCCAGAATACCTGCATCACCCCAAAACTCCAGCGGTACCGCTGACGCATGAATTGCTTTACTGTTTCCGGCGCTTCGGTATAAGCGATGGCGGCAGGTTCATTGGCTACTATATAATCTTTTCTGAGGATGCGTATCGTAAGATCGCTGTCTTCGGCCAGGGTGTCGCTGGTGAGCATACCGGCATCGAGCAATGCCTGTTTGCGGTAAGCGCCAATAGCGCCTGGCACCACGGTAATGGCATTGGCATATCCGAAAGCCTTGCGATCGAAATTCTGGCCGATGGTATATTCGATGCTCTGCCACTTGGTGAGTACATTCACTTCATTGCCCACTTTCACCGTTCCCGCAACCGCGCCGGTATTCTGCCCCGGCACAAAGAAATTACGCATCAGCATCCGCACCGCATCGGGCGCCAGTTTGGTATCGGCATCGATACATACCACATAATCCGCACTGCTATGACCGATACCATAATTCAGCGCCGACGCTTTACCGCCATTGGGCTTGGTCAATACGGTCACCAGCGGATGATGACCGAATGCCGTATTCACTTTCTGAAAGGTCCTGTCCGAACTGCCATCGTCAACGAACACGATGTCGAAATGCGGGTAATCGCATTTCAGCAGGTTCTCCAGCGAACGAACCGCATTCACTTCTTCGTTGTAAGCCGGCACAATGATGGATACCAGCGGCATTTCAGCGGGAAAATCGAACTGACGTGTTTTTTCTTTTCTCCGCTGCAGGAAAGCCAATACGCCCGTAACGATCAGTCTGACGCCTCCCGCAAAAAGGAAAATAATGAACAACGCTTCCATCAGCGACTGGGCGATATATGCGATCTCGATCAGCACCGTGTTCACCTGTAACAACCAGTAGCCGCTGTCTGCAGATACCGGCGGCATTACTTCATCCCGCTTTTTGCCCAGCAGATCTGCCACTGTTGTGAATTTGTAGCCGCGTGCCTGGAAAAACCGGATGATCTTACCGGTGGCTTCCACGGTTGCAGTTCTGTCGCCGCCTGCATCATGCAGCAGAATGATATTCCCGTTTACCCCGGTAGTATCCTCCAGGTCTTCGGTATTGATCTTTTTCGTGTAGGCCTGAACAACCCGGTTCAGGATAGAATCGCCATTCAGCGAAGGGATCTCTTCCTTCTGCCAGTCTTCCGGGTCGATGCTTTCACCCACCGTGATATAATTCTTCTGGCGGCTCAGCCATACGGGTATCAGTTCCTCGTTCTTGGTGGGCTCACTGTCCGCATTGAACGGCGCGCGGAACATGATCGTGCTGTGGCCGGTGATGCACTCGATCAGCAGGCGGGTAAGATCCATCTCCAGGTTGGCGCGGTAGAGACTCACTTTGGCCATATCGGGGTGAAAGAAGGTATGATTCCCGATCTCATGCCCCTCGCGGAAGATCCGCCGCACCAGCGGAATATTATTTTCGGCTTCTATTCCCACCACAAAAAAATTCGCGGGCACATGGTAGTATGCAAGGGTATCGAGTATCTGGCGGGTGTAGAGCGGATCCGGGCCATCGTCGAACGTAAGTACCAGTTTGCGTTTGGTAACATCGCCATACCGCTTGATCACATAAGTGGAAGGCAGTTTGGTATATTCTTCTTCGCTGATCAGCATGTCTGTGGTATCGATCTCCGACCGGATATAACCTGGCAGCGGCCGGGCGATGATATCTAATACCTCGCCATCGCCGGTATACTGCGGAATAGAACCCGGCGGCACTTTATCGAACTCCGCGAAATCAAAATTCTTAAGCGAGGTTTTTGTCATCGGCCGGTTGTAGAATTCCCATAACCTGCCGTCCTCACTGCCCAGCCGCCATACTGCTGTTCCGGCTAGCCTGTATTCAGTAGCAAACCGCAGGGTGTTGAAATTAGTGGCGGCATCGGTGAAATGCACCTCGTGTACCGAATCATCACTGTCATAATAACGATAATGCAGGTTGTAGGTGTCGTTGTCGAAATCCACCACTGCATCGCTTTCGCGGGCATTGGCCAGTGCCTGGTAATAAGAGAACGTAGACACTTTATTGCTTTTCTCTTTCCAGTCGTAACCATAAGCGCCCATACCCAGGATGATCTTTTCCGGCGCTACCTGGTTATCCATCTTGTCGAGCGCCGCCTGTATCCAGCGTTGCGAACCGATAGGTCCCGGCTTGGTTTCGGCATGGTGCTCATCATACGCCATCAGTATGAGATAGTCGTTGTAATTCGACAGCGCTTTGAAATTGTAGTCCTCGTTGAAGGGGATCACATCCTGCGTTACCAGGAAATTCTGCGCATGTAGTTTTTCATACAGTTCTTTCTGGAAGCTGACCAGCGTTTCATCCTGCGTTTCCTGCAGTTCCTCGAAATCCACATTAACGCCGGCAAAATCGTATTGCTTCAATACCCTGATCAGGTCGTTGATCAGCCGTTGCCGTTTGAAGGGATTGGTAAGAATGCGGTGAACCGCATCGCCGTGGAAGACCTCCTTGAAATTGTTAGACAGGATGGGCATCACTTCTACCCTCGCAGCTTTGATGAGGTTGAAAGCTTTCTTGTCGATATTGGTGAACAGGGTATCGGCAACCGGATCGATAAAAAGCCATTCGGGGATGACGAGATTGAGCTTCGAGATATTCCGCTCAAGCGAAAAAAACGATTGCGGGTCCCAGGTCACATAAAAAGCAGCCCGGATGCCCACACTGTCGCTGAACAGCGGTGAGCGCGACAAATCGGGCATACTGTCGGAACCAGCATTCCGGTTCCTCCTGGCCCAACGGGCATCTATGGCTTTTTTGAAGCCGCGGTATTGTTTTCCAAGTGCGCTTTCGCGATAAGCGGGAACCCCGCCCGACAATACTTTTTTGATGGCCCGGCTGTCCAGCGGGATGGTCTGTTCGAACAGGCTGTTGAGCGCAATGGCTAGGGCCGCGAGTCCGAACAGGGAGAGGAACAGCAGCAGCCTTACCGCCCACTTAAAGCGTTGCCAGCGGGTTTTGGTGACGGTCTGAAAGATCTGCGACTGGTTCGACATGAACGACAAAGTACGTTTGCAACCCTGGATTACTATCTATAAAAATAACTAAAGTTGTGCAAGAAAGGCTTGTAGCAGTACCGGCGGCGTGTTAAGGACCGTTAAACCCGTAACAGCAAACAGGAAATAGTTATTTTCGCTGACTATCGACTGCTGATGTCCCGACCAGCCTACTTTCTTCGCGATTATTTCAGGATACTGCCTGCATTGATCATTACCGTTTGTTCGGTAAGGATATACGAGTACTATTTCATCGCCTTCAAATCATTCGTTAACCATGCCTGGTATTATGAACTGCTCGGATTGTTTTATGATATCTGGGCCTGTCTGTTGTTCGCAACAGTAGTATTCCTGCCCTGCCTGCTGCTTTCGATGCTCAGTCCGAAAGCGGGCCGGATCCTGTTCCACGCGCTGAATGTATTGATGATCGTTCTTTATCTTTCCCTCATCGTGGTCTATTCGGAACGCAATACGCCATTCGATCATGAATTGTTCACCAGAAGCCTGCACGAGTCGTGGCTTACCACCAAGCAGATGATGACCAGCGGGCCGCTGCTGTACCTGCCTTTCGTTCTCTACATCGGTGAATATTTTCTGCTCTGCAATGCCCTGTTCCGGAAACGAAATCCGGGTAATCGTACCGTGGGGGCCTGGCTGTTATGCTGTTTGCTTGCTCTCATATTCATAAAGTTTGCCGATCCCCCGGAAAAATGGTTCAGGCAGAAAGCGGCGTATTATTTTACGACCAATAAGTTCCTGTTCTTTGCGGCAGACAATATCTCCTATTTCAGCAACCTGCACGAGTTCGACGCATCCAAACTGTCTAAAGAGCAGCTGGCTG